>JBDLRH010000176.1:0-48402 GCA_039800165.1 Pseudomonadota bacterium | reverse complement strand
AGGCGGCTTCGATCTGGGCGCTGATCCTTCTGGCGCTGGTGGCGGCGAACCTGCCGTTCTTCACCCGCCGCCTGCTCGGCGTGGTGGCGCTGCGCCAGCCCAAGGGCCTGGCCCTGCGCCTTGGCGAGCTGCTGCTGATGTACTTCGCGGTCGGCGGTTTCGGCCTGTGGCTGGAGCTGCGCGCCGGGCAGATCGCACCGCAGGGCTGGGAGTTCTATGCGGTGACTGCGTCGCTGTTCGCCACACTCGCCTTCCCCGGTTTTGTGTGGCAGTACCTGGTGCCGCGCCGCCGCGAGGCGCCTGCCGCCGACGATGCAGCCGCCTGAGCTGCCCCGGCTGCCTGAGCTTCCTGCAGCCGAAGACCACCCGCTGGCCGAAAAGCGCATCGGCGGCGAGCTGCTGTTTCGCGGCAAGTTCCTGACCGCCTGGCGCGACGAGGTGCGCCTGCCCGATGGCAGCACCGCATCGCGCGAATACGTCACCCATCCCGGCGCGGTGGTGGTGGTGGCGCTGCTCGACGACGGCCGCATCGTGATGGAGCGGCAGTACCGCTACCCGGTGGGCCGCGCGATGACCGAGCTGCCGGCCGGCAAGCTGGAGCGCGGCGAAGACCCGATGTGGTGCGCACAGCGCGAACTGCTCGAAGAAACCGGCTACACCGCGAACGAATGGGCGTACGCCGGAAAGATGCACCTGGCGATTGCGTATTCCACCGAGATCATCCACATCTGCTTTGCGCGCGGCCTGCGCCTGGGCGAGCGCCAGCTCGATGAGGGTGAATTCCTGGAGGTGTTTGCCGCCACGCCCACCGAGCTGCACGACTGGGTGCGCTCGGGCGAGCTGACCGACGCAAAGACGCTGAGCTGCCTGCCCTGGATCGGCAAAGTCCTCGACGGCAGCTGGGCACTGGACTGGCACGACCTGCCCGCGCCCGACCGCGGCCGATAATCCGCCCATGAAGGTGCTGGACCTGCACTGCAGCGATGACCACCGCTTCGAAGGGTGGTTTGCCTCGGAAGACGACTTCCAGGGGCAGCTTGCGCGCGGCCTGGTGGAATGCCCCGTCTGCGGCGACACCCATGTGCGCAAGGCCCTGAGCGCACCGCGCCTGAACCTCGGCGCTGCGCCACCTGCATCAGGCCCCGCGCCGAACGCGATCTCTGCCGAACCCCCGGTGCCAACCGGGCGCGAGCCGGCGATGGACCTGGCCTCGGCCAACACCCGCCAGGCGATGCAGGCCGCGTGGCTGCGCATGATGCGCGAGGTGATGGCCCGCACCGAAGACGTGGGCGAGCGCTTTGCCGACGAGGCGCGCCGCATGCACTACGGCGAATCGCAGGAGCGCAGCATCCGCGGCCAGGCCACCCGGGCAGAAGCGGTGGAGCTGCTGGAAGAGGGCATCCCGGTGCTGCCGCTGCCGGTGCCCAAGGCACTCAAGGGGCCGCTGCAGTAAGCCTGCAGCCTGCCCGAAGCTTCACGCCATGAACTGCAGCGCGGCCAGCCGCGCATAGGTGCCGTTGCGCTGCACCAGTTCGTCGTGCGTGCCTTGCTCGACGATGCGGCCGTGGTCCAGCACCACGATGCGGTCGGCGCGCTGCACCGTGGCCAGCCGGTGCGCGATCACCAGCGTGGTGCGGTTGCGCATGGCTGACTCCAGCGCCGCCTGCACCATGCGTTCGCTTTCGGCGTCGAGCGCGCTGGTGGCCTCATCGAGCAGCAGCAGCGGCGCGTTGCGCAGCATCGCGCGTGCAATCGCGATGCGCTGGCGCTGGCCGCCCGACAGCCGCACGCCGCGTTCGCCCAGAAAGCTGTCGTAGCCGCCAGGCAGCGCGCGGATGAAGCCGTCGGCGTGTGCCGCCTGGGCCGCGGCGCGCACCTCGTCGTCGCTGGCCCCGGGGCGGCCGTAGCGGATGTTCTCCAGCGCGCTGGCAGAAAAGATCACCGCATCCTGCGGCACCAGGCCGATGCGCCCGCGCAGGTCGTGCAGCGTCATCTCGTGCGCGGGCACGCCATCGATCACGATGCGGCCCTGCTGCGGGTCGTAAAAGCGCAGCAGCAGCTGGAACACCGTGCTTTTGCCCGCGCCGCTGGCGCCCACCAGCGCCACCGTCTCGCCGGCTGCAATGTCCAGGCTGAAGCCCTGCAGCGCGGCCTGGTCGGGCCGTGAAGGGTAGTGAAACTGCACGCCCTCAAAGCGCACGGTGCTGCCCTGCTGAGGCCAGGGCGCGGCCAGCGGTTGCGCAGGCGATGTGATCGGCGAGCGCTGCGCCAGCAGCTCCATCAAGCGCTCGGTCGCGCCGGCGGCGCGCAGCAGGTCGCCGTACACCTCGCCGAGCACCGCCACTGCACCGGCCAGGATCACCACGTACACCACGGTCTGCCCCAGGTGGCCGGCGGTGATGGTGCCGGCCAGCACCGCCTGCGTGCCCTCGTACAGGCCCCACAGCAGCAGCGCGGCGTTGGCGATGATGACAAAGGCGACCAGTGCCGAGCGCGCCTTGGTGCGCCGTACCGCGGTGCGAAAGGCGTCATCGGTAGAAGCATCAAAGCGCTGCGCCTCGCGCGCCTCGGCGGTGTAGCCCTGCACGATGGGGATGGCGTTCAGCACCTCGGCGGCGATCGCGCTCGAGTCGGCCACCCGGTCCTGGCTGGCGCGCGACAGGCGCCGCACCCGCCGGCCGAACCACATGGTGGGCAGCACCACGCACACCAGGATCAGGAAGACCTGCAGCATCACATACGGGTTGGTCCACACCAGCATGATCAACGCGCCGATGCCCATCACCGCATGGCGCAGCCCCATGCTGAAGGACGAGCCCACCACCGTCTGCACCAGTGTGGTGTCGGTGGTCAGGCGGCTGAGCACCTCGCCGGTCTGCGTGGTCTCGAAGAACTGCGGGCTTTGCCGCAGCACATGCGCATACACCGCATTGCGCAGGTCGGCAGTGACGCGCTCGCCGAGCCAGCTCACGGTGTAGAAGCGCGCCGCGCTGAACAGGCCCAGCGCCACCGCCACACCAAACAGGTCCAGAAAGTGGCCACGCAGCGCCATGGCCTGCGCGCCGCGGTCGGCCCCCTGCACCTCGGCGCCCACCAGGCCGGCATCGATCAGGTGGCGCAGCGCCACCGGAAACGCCAGCGTCGCGGCGGCTGCGAGCAGCAGAAAGCTGGCGGCCAGCGCCATGCGCCCGCGGTACGGCCGCAGGAAGGGCAGCAGCCCGCCGAGGGAGCGGGGGCGGCCCTTGGGTGCTTCAGGGTTGGGCGATGCGTTGCGTCGGGCCATGCGCCGAGTGTAGGGCTGCGGCACCGGGGCCAGGGCGGGCCCGCTCAGATTTGCAGGGGGCTGGCGTAGCCGGTCATCTCGAGGTAGCCGCGGCCCACATGGCGGCCATTGCTGTCGAACAGGTCGCTCAGGCCTTCCCAGTAGATGGCGCCGGTGGAGCGGCGGCTGTCGAGCTCTTGCGCATCAAGCAGCGCGCGCACGGTGTAGAAGTCGGCGGGCGTCTTCACGATCCATTCCACCGGGTAGCGCGCCTGCGTGACCGGGCTTTGCCACCAGCGCACCGGCAGGAATTCGTTTTCGCCGCGCGCGGCAATGTAGAGCTGCGAACCGGTGGCCGGCGAACTGCGGAACGATCCACCGTCCCACAGTGCGCTGCCGTTCTTGCGCCGCAACCGGAAGGCGGTGAGCGCGCTGCCGTCGAACAGGTTCATGCCGATCCAGTCCCAGCCCACGGCCTCGGGATGCATCAGCGTCTCGCTCCACTCGTGGTCAAGCCACGCTGTGCCCTCGACCGCCAGTCGCTCGCGCTGCAGGCCCAGCACGCCGCTGGCACGCAGGTGCGGGCGGCTGTAGTAGTAGCTGGCCTGCTCGGGCAGCGGGCCCTTGCGCGACAGGCCCTCGCGCCCCTGCAGCAGCAGCGGCTGGGTGGAATCAAACCGCAGCTCGATGCTGAAGTCCTGCGCGGCGATACGCGCCGTGTAGTGCCCCTGCGCGGCGGGCCCTTCGCGCGTCAGCGTCCAGTCGCGCAGGGCAATGCGGGTGTCGGCCTCATCGGCCTGGGCAATGCCAAAGCCGGCACGCGCAATGCGCTGGTCGTGCCACAGGCGCTTGCCCTGCAGGTCGGTGATGGCCGCATGCGCAAAGATCAGCTGTCGCGCGGCAAAGGCCGAGCGCAGCGATTGCGCGGCGTCGACGCGCGCGCGAAAGAAGGTGACCTGAAAGCCCAGCACGCGCTGGCCTGCGCGGGCGTGGCCGGTGATGTACCACCACTCGGTGCGCAGGTCAGGGTGCGCGCCGAAGTCGCGCGGAAACTGAAGGCTGCGCGGCGCCAGCGCCTGTGTGCCCGCCGGTGCGAGCAGCAGGCCGGCCGTGCCCTGCAGCAGGGCGCGGCGCGACAGTGCAGTCATCTGCAGCACAGCGGGCGGGATCCTGCGCACGCTACCAGTCCTCCTTGACCGCCAGCACCGCATCGGCGCTGGCCGCAGCGCGCCCGGCCAGCCACGCGGTCACGGTACCGGCGGCGATGACCGCCGCACACAGGGCCAGCAAGCGCAGCATCGGCAGGTTCATGTCCATGGTCCAGTGAAAGCTTTGCGGGTTGACCACATGCACCAGCACCGTGCTGACCGCAATGCCCAGCGCCAGCCCGGCGATGGAGCCCAGCACCGTCCACGCCGCGCCCTCGGCCGCCACCACGCCCAGAATCTGGCGGCGCGTCAGCCCAAGATGCGCGAGCAGGCCGAACTCCTTGCGGCGGGCCAGCGCCTGCGCGCTGAAGTTGGCCGCCACGCCGAAAAGCCCAATCGCAATCGCCACCGCCTGCAGCCAGTAGGTGACGGCAAAGCTGCGGTCGAAGATGCGCAGCGACACCGCGCGGATCTCGCGCGAGGACGCAAACTCGAGCAGCCCCGGCGTGGTCAGCGCGCGGATGGCACGCTCCACCGTGCCGGGTTGTGCGCCCTCGGTCAGCCACAGCGCCAGGTCGTTGATGCGCTCGTCGCCGCTCAGGCGCAGGTACTCGCGCCGGTCGATCTGGATCGATCCGCTCTGGCGTGCGTAGTCGCGCCAGACACCGGCCACCACAAAGCGCGCACCGCGCGCCGCATCGCCGGCAAAGGCCGAGGCCAGCAGCCCAAAGGGCTGCCCGATGCGCGCACCATACAAGTCCACCACCGCCTCGCTCACATAGATCGCGATCGCGCCAGAAGGCACCTGCACCACATCGCCCACCAGCGGCAGGGTGCGGGCCGGGTCGTCCAGCGTGCGCGCAATCAGCATCACTGCCGGGCGCTGCGCGTCCAGCAGCAGCGGCACGGTGCGCAACGGCTCGATGCGTGCCACGCCTGCCACGCTGCCGACCTGCTGCACAAAGCCGGGCTCGAGAAAGCTGGCATCGCTGGCGGTGCCGGTGGCGGTGTTGCCCGAGCCGGATGACGCGGTGCGCAGGTACAAGTCTGCCGGCAGCACCACATCGAGCCAGCGGGTGACGCTGTCGCGAAAGCTCGCCACCATCACCGTGAGTGCCACTGCCAGGCTGAGCGAGGCAACCACGCCGCTGACGGCTACCGCCGCACTCTCGCGCACCCGGCGCGCACGCTCCACCCCCAGCATGGCTAGCGGGCGGCGCGCGACCTGCGGCGCCAGGCGGTCGTACAGCAGCTGCACGCCAAAGGGCAGGGCTGTGATGCCGCCCACCAGCAGCAGCGCGACCGACGCATAGGCGGCGATCGGCAGGCCCCAGATCGGCGGCATCAGCGCCAGTGCGCCACCCAGCGCCAGCAGGCCGACGCTCCAGGCCGCCGCACGCGAGGCCGGCGCACTGCTGCCCAGGCCCTTGAGCGTTTGCGCCAGCGGCAACTGCTGCGCCTGCCGCGCGGGCCACCAGCCGCCCACCAGGGCTGCCACGATGCCCAGGCCACCATAGACCACCGCCGCGCCTGCGCTCCACTGCAGCGTGGGCGCGACGCCTGCGAAGTAGCCGCCGCCCAGGTCGCCCTGCAGCAGGCGCAGCGCCACCAGGGCCAGACCGGAGCCGAGCGCAATGCCGAGTGCGCTGCCGGCGCTGCCCAGCACCGCCGACTCGGTGAGCACCAGCGCAAGGCGCTGGCGTTGCGTGAGGCCCAGCACCCCCAGCAGCGCAAACTGCCGCGCACGGCGTGTGACGCTGAGCGACAGCACCGAAAACACCAGAAACGCCCCGGTGAACAGTGCCACCAGCGCCAGCACCGTCAGGTTGACCCGGTAGGCACGCGACAGGTTGCTGATGCGCTGCTCGGACTCGCGCGGGGCGGCCGCACCCACTTCGGCGGGCAGGGCCAGTTCGCGCAGCAGCTGCGCCCGGTCGGCGCCGGGCTTCAGCCGCAGGTCGATGCGGCTCAGCTGCCCGCGCCGCTCGAAGCGGTCTTGTGCGGCGCCGATGTCCATCACCGCCAGGGCGCCGCCACCGGCCGACACCGTGCCTGCGACGATCAGGCGGTGCATCTGCAGCCCGGCCTGCACTTGCAGTGTTTGCACATCGCCTGCAAGCAGGGCGCGCGCGGCGGCGTTGAGGAACACGGTGTCGGGCGCGAACCAGGCAAAGCGGTCTGCGCCCTTGTGCGCGTTGGGCAGCAGTGCGGGGGCGACCTCGGCCACCTGCAGCGCATCGATGCCTAGCACCCGCAGCGACCGGCGCTGGCCCTGGGCGTCGAGCATCTGCGTCTGGATTTCCAGTACCGGCACGGCGGCCTGCACCAGCGGATGCTGCGCCACCCGCGAATAGACCGACTCGTCAAAGCCCTGGCGTACCGCGCGCAGTTCCAGGTCGGGCTCGCCGTTGACCGAGCGCACCGCGCTGGAGAATTCACTCAGCGCCGAGGCGTTGATCAGGTGCACCGAAAACGCCAGCGCCACGCCCAGCATCACCGCCAGCATCGCGGCCAGGTTGCGCCACGGGTGCTGGCGCAGCTCCTGCCACGAGAAGCTGCGCAGGAGCGCTGCCGGGGGAAGGGCCTGGGGATGCATCCACCGATTGTGGCGGCGCGCGCGACAGGCTGCCGCACACGGATGCGATAAGCTGGGCGCATGCAGGACTTGCCCACTTTCGATGATGTGCGCGCTGCCGCCGGCCGGCTGCGCGGCCAGGCCCACCGCACACCGGTGCTGCGCAGCGCCAGCGCCGATGCGCTGGGCGGTGCACAGTTCTTCTTCAAGTGCGAGAACTTCCAGCGCATGGGCGCCTTCAAGTTCCGCGGGGCCTACAACGCGCTGGCACGTTTTTCGCCTGAGCAGCGGCGCGCGGGGGTGATCACCTTCTCGTCTGGCAACCATGCGCAGGCGGTGGCCCTGTCGGCGCGCATGCTGGGCATCCGCGCGATCATCCTGATGCCGCTGGACGCACCGGCCGCCAAGGTGCAGGCCACCCGCGGCTACCTCGAGGGCACCGGCGGCGAGGTGGTGCAGTTCGACCGCTACACCCAGGACCGCGAGGCGCTGTGTGCGCAGATCGCGGCCGAGCGCGGCATGACCATCATCCCGCCCTACGACCACCCCGACGTGATCGCGGGGCAGGGCACGGCAGGGCTGGAGCTGCTGGAGGACGTGGGCCCGCTGGACGCGCTGTGGGTGTGCCTGGGCGGCGGCGGCTTGCTGTCGGGCTGTGCGCTGGCGGCGCGGGCGCTGGCGCCGCAGTGCAAGGTGTACGGCGTGGAGCCGGCAGCGGGCAACGATGGCCAGCGATCGCTGCGCGAGGGGAAGATCGTGCACATCGACACGCCGCGCACGATTGCCGATGGCGCGCAGACGCAGCACCTGGGCCGCTATACCTTCGAGGTGATCCGCTCGCAGGTGGACGACATCCACACCGCCACCGACGAGCAGCTGATCGAGGCCATGCGCTTTTTTGCGCAGCGCATGAAGCTCGTGGTCGAGCCCACCGGTTGCCTGGGCTTTGCAGGCGCGCTGCATGCTGGCGTTGCGCTTGAGGGGCAGCGGGTGGGCGTGATCATCTCGGGCGGCAATGTGGACCTGGCGCGCTACGCGCAGTGGCTGGTGCCGCCCTCCTGAAGCGTGCCGTGCTGACCAGTGAGCGCATCGCGGCGATGGAGCGCGCCACGCTGGACGCGGTGCCGCCCACGCAGCGCGTAGAGCTCGACGGCTGGCTGATCGCGATCGACGACGGCGTGGTCTCGCGTGCGCGAAGCGCCACGCCGTTGAGCCATGTGCCGGCGCTCGCCCGCGGGCTGGATGCGGTGATGGCACGCTATGCGGCAGCCGGCCAGCCGGCGTGCTTTCGCCTGCCCGACACACCCGGGCTGGCCGAGGTGCAGACACTGCTGCACTCGCGTGGCTTAGTCGATGCATCGCCGACGCGGGTGCAGGTGGCTGAATCGGCGCAGGTGGCTACCCTTTCGCCTGCACGGGCGCTTGCCGACGGCGCCACGCTGCACATCGCTGCCGAGCCCGATGACGCGTGGTGCGCGGTGTTCCTGGGGGATGGTGTCGCGGCAGACGAGGCCGCAAGCCGCACCGCCATCCTGCGTCGCGCGCGGCATGCACGCTATGCCAGCGTGACGGTGGACGGCCAGACCGTGGCCACCGGCATGGGCAGCTTCAGCGAGGGCTGGGCCAGCGTGCACGGCATGCGCACCTGGCCGGCGCACCGCGGGCGCGGCTTTGCATCGGTCATCGTGCGGGCCCTGGCGCTTGAGGCGCTGCAGCGCGGGCTGCCGCAGATGTTCCTGCAGGTGGAGCAGGCCAACACCGGCGCGCAGGCGCTGTACCGGCGGCTGGGGTTCGCTGACCTGTGGGTCTACCGCTACTGGAGCGAACGCTGACCGGTCAGCCGATGCCGTCGGCGCCCAGGTGCAGTACGCGATCGGCGCGCTGTGCGGCCGCTTCGGAGTGGGTGACCAGCACCAGCGCGGCGCCATGCTCGCGGCATTGCGATTGCAGCACGTCCATCACCCGCGCCGCCGTGGTGGGGTCGAGGTTGCCGGTTGGCTCGTCGGCCAGCACCAGCGCCGGGCGGTGCACCAGCGCGCGTGCAATGGCCACCCGCTGAAGCTGCCCGCCGCTGAGCTGCTGCGGCAGCCGTGTGCCCAGGCCTTGCAGCCCCACCGCATCCAGCATCGCCTGCACCCGCGCGTCGTCGGGCTGGCCCAGCAACAGCAGCGGCAAGGCGACGTTCTGCGCCACATCCAGGTGCGGCAGCACATGAAAGGCCTGGAAGACAAAGCCGATCTTCTCGCGACGCAGCAGGGACCGCGCGTCGTCGGGGAGCGTGCCGAGATCGGTGCCGTCGAGGGTGATGCGTCCGCTGTCCCAGTGGTCCAGCCCGGCCATGCAGTTGAGCAGCGTGGACTTGCCCACACCCGACTCGCCGACGATGGCGACAAATTCCCCTGCCGCCACGCTGAGCGACACGTTGGCGAACACGCGGGCGTCGGCGTACGACTTGCCCAGCGACTCGACCTGCAGGCGCACCGGAAGCGAAAGCGCAGAACTCATGGAGCGGAATTGTCGCGTGCCCAGCGCAGCACCTGCTGCACGACCTGCCGTGACGCATCGGCCGCCTGGGCATCGATCACGGTGCGCGTGGTCATGCTGCGCAGCCAGGTGACCTGCCGCTTGGCCAGCTGCCGCGTGGCCTCGATGCCGCGCTGGCGCAGCGTGTCTGCAGGCATCGCCTCGCCGCGCTCGGCCGCTTCCAGCCATTCCCACGCCTGGCGGTAGCCCACACAGCGCATGCTGGGCAACGCGGCCACCAGGTCGCCGCGCGCACGCAGCGTGCGCACTTCATCGACGAAGCCTGCAGCCAGCATCGCATCAAAGCGCTGCGCGATGCGCTCATGCAGCCAGGCGCGGTCGCGTGGCTCCAGAGAGATCAGCCGCGCGGGGGAGGCGTCGCCGTCTGCGCGCCGTGCATCGCCTGCGGCTTGGCCGCGCGTCCTTGCATGCAATGCACTGAGCGGCTGCCCGCTGATGCGCCAGACCTCCAGTGCGCGCTGGATGCGCTGCGAATCGTTGGGCGACAGCCGGGTGGCGGTGATCGGGTCCACCACGGCGAGCGCGGCGTGCATCGCTGGCCAGCCACGCTCGCGGGCCTCGGCCTCGATCTGAGCGCGCACGCCCCTGTCGGCGGGCGGCATGGCATCGAGCCCATCGAACAGCGCCTTGAAATACAGCATGGTGCCGCCCACCAGCAGCGGCAGGCGGACGCGAGCGCGGATGTCGGTGATCAGGCGCGTGGCTTCGTTGACGAAGGCGGCTGCACTGTAGGCATCGCGCGGATCGCGGATGTCGATCAGGTGATGCGGTACCTGTGCGCGCTCGGCGACGGTGGGCTTGGCGGTACCGATGTCCATGCCGCGGTACACCAGCGCCGAATCCACGCTGATGATCTCGCATGGCAGCGCCGCGGCCACCGCCAGCGCAGCGGCGGTCTTGCCCGACGCGGTGGGGCCGGCCAGGCAGATCGCCTGCTGCCACACCGGCGGGAGCGGTGCCGACGACTCCGGTGACCGGGCGGGCTGCATCGGATCAGCGCCCGGGCGCAACAGCGGGATGGGCGGCCGCCTGCGACACGTTGCCCCAGCGCTGTACCGGCCCCCACGCAATGAACACGATCGCCGAGCACCAGAACCACATGCCGTGGATCAGCGGCAGCGAGGTGCCGTCCATGCGCCAGCCAAGCCAGGCGCCGATGCCAAAGGCGACGAAGGTCAGCAGGCAGCCCGACAGCGCCGACGCGGCCCCGGCGTACTGCGGAAACGGCGCCACCGCACCGGTCTGCGTGCAGGGCTGGTGCACCCCGTGGCCGATCATGAACAGGTAGTGCGGCAGCAGGAAGGCCCACCACGCGTCCACACCCGCCAGCGACAGCAAGCCCATGCCAAAGCCGCCGCCCAGGGTAAGAAAGGCGCCAATGCGCACCGCGCCCTGCAGGCCGTAGCGCGCCAGCAGGCGCCGGCACAGGAAGGTGCCGCCGATGTAGGTGAGCGAGGCGCTGGCCATGGCCACGCCGTACATCGCAGGCGACCACTTGTAGACCTCCAGGAACACGAAGGACGAGGCCGCCAGCGCGGTGAACAGTGCGCCGTAGCTTGCAGCCAGCAGCCCGGACCACACCAGAAACCCCGGGTGCCGCACGATGCGGCCCCAGTTGCGCACCAGCGTGCGCGGCGCAAGCGGCGTGGGCGTGGGGCAGGTTTCCTGAAAGCGCAGCACCAGCAGCAGGCACACCAGCAGCCCGAACAGCGCCAGCACCGCGAGCGACCAGCGCCAGCCGGCCAGCGGCGTGAGCAAGCCGCCGGTCAGCGGGCTCAGCAGCGCGATCACGCCCAGGCCGCCCAGACCGCTGGCCATGGCACGCGCGCCTTCTTGCGGCGCGTACAGGTCGCGCACGATGGCGCGGGCGCACATCACCGCAGCACCCATGGCCGCGCCCTGCAGCGCACGGGTGGCGATCAGCCATTCGATCGATGTGGCCAGCGTGTTGCCGATGGCGGCCAGCGTGTACAGCGCCATGCCGCCGATCAGCACCGGTCGGCGGCCGTAGCGGTCGGACAGCGGCCCGAACACCAGCTGCGACAGGCCAAAGCACAGCAGCAGCGCGGTCAGGGTGAGCTGTGCCTGGCCCATGCCGGCACCGAGCTCACGGGTGAGCGCGGGCAGGGCGGGCAGGTAGAGATCGGTGGTGATGGGCTGGATACCCAGCAGCAGCGCAAGCAGCAGCACCACGAGCCCGGGCGACATCGCCTTCGGGGGGCTGGAAGACATGGCTTGAGGGTAGCAGATCGGCTTGTCTATCATGGCCGCATGCAACATTTCGATCTCTCCGGGCGCACCGCGCTTGTCACCGGCGGCTTCAGCGGCCTGGGCGAACACTTTGCACAGGTGCTGGCGATGCAGGGCGCACGCGTGGCGCTGCTCGGCCGGCGCGAGGCGCTGGGCCACGAGGTGGCTGCCCGCATCGCCAACGGCTGCGGCCGCGCCGGTGAGGTGCGCGCCTACGGCTGCGACGTAACCGATGCCGAGGCCGTCAAGCGCGCCTTTGCCGCCGCGCAGGTTGATCTGGGCCTGCCCACCATCGTGGTCAACAACGCCGGCACGGTGAACCGCGCGCCGAGCGTGGACGTGACGCCCGAGCAGTGGGACGCAGTGGTGCAGACGAATCTTTCGGGCGTGTTCCGCGTGGCACAGGCCGCAGCGCGCTGCCTGATCGCAGCGGGGCAGGGGGGCAGCATCATCAACATCGCGTCCATCCTGGGCTTGCGGGTGCGCGCGCAGGTGGCTTCGTATGCGGCCACCAAGGCCTCGGTGGTGCAGCTCACGCAGGCCCTCGCGCTGGAATGGGCCGAGCACCGCATCCGCGTCAATGCCATCGCGCCCGGCTACTTCGAGACCGACATCAACCGCGACCTGCTGAAGTCACCCATGGGCCAGGCCCTGATTGCGCGCATCCCGATGCAGCGCGTGGGCCAGATGCCCGAGCTTGACGGCCCGCTGCTGCTGCTGGCCAGCGACGCGTCGAGCTTCATGACCGGTGCCGTGATCCCGGTGGATGGCGGTCACCTGGTCAACACACTCTGACCGTCGGCGCGCATGCCGGCGCCGCTGTTCGCACCGATGCCGAACATGCGCGCCAGCACCTCGCGGTACTGCGGCTGACCGATGGAGTTGGTGTTGTGGTGCGAGCCGCCCTCCACCAGCACAAAGGCCTTGGGCTCGGCGGCGGCCTCGTACAGGCGGCGACCCAGCTCGGGGCGGATGAGTGCGTCGTTGGCGCCGTGAACCACCACCAGCGGTGAGCCGATCTCGCGCACCTTGCTGGCCGACTCGAAGCGCTGGGTGAGCAGCGGCCCCACCGGCAGCCAGCCCCAGCGCATCGAGGCCACCACATCACTCAGCGAACTGAAGGTGCCCTCCACCAGCGTGCCGGCCTCGTCGCTGACGCTGCGCGCCAGCTCGATCGCGATCGCGCCGCCCAGCGAATGGCCAAAGATGTAGCGTGGCCGCTCGCCGTGGTTCTGCACGATCCAGTCCCACGCGGCGCGCGCATCCTCATACGCCATGCGCTCGCTGGGCAGCTGCGGGTCGCTGCGGCCAAAGCCGCGGTAGTCCACCGCCAGCACCGAAAAGCCGAGCTCCTGCATGCGCCGGATGCGGTAGGCCGAGCCGGTGACGCTCCATCGCGCGCCGTGCAGGTACAGCAACACGGGGGCCCGGGCATCGGCGCTGGCCGCCCACAGCGCATGCAGTTGTACCGGCTGCCCGCTTTCGCGCGAATCAAATCGGATCCACACATCCTGCATGGTGGCTGCCACCTGCGCGCTGTCGCCCCAGCTGCGGTCGCTGGGCTGGAAGATCCACTGGCGCTGCCGTTCGTCCAGCGTGGCGCAACCGCCCAGCAAGGCGGCGGCCAGCAACCCGGCAGCCAGGGCCCAGGTCCAGCGGAAACGGCGCGCATCAGGTGAAGCCATGCGCAAATTCTAGGAACGCCAGCCTGACCCATGCCGCTTCTGGGGCAAGCGGTGCGCTAGCATCGCGCCCCATGACTGGAGACGTATCGCGCGACCAAGCGCGCCCGCCTGGGGGTGGCACCGGGCCCGGCCGCTCGGCCCGCTGGCTCGGCTACGCGGGTCTGATCCCGTTTGTGGCACTGGCGCTGGCGGTGGCGCTGAACCTCGCGCCCGGGCGCGATGCCCATGCACGCTGGCTGACCGGCTATGCGGCGCTGATTGCCAGCTTTCTGGGCGGCATCCACTGGGGGCTGGTGATGCGCGCTGCCGCCGGCGAGGGCGTATCGGCGCGGCTGTGGTGGGGCGTGGCGCCGAGCCTGCTGGCGTGGGCGGCGTGGGGCATGCCGCCAGCCGGTGCGCTGCTGTGGCTGGCCTTCGTGCTGGTGGCCTGCTTCATCGTCGACCGCGGCGTGTACCGCGCAGCAGGCGCTGCGGCATGGCTGGGGCTGCGGCTGCAGCTCACCAGCGTGGCCACGCTCAGCTGCCTGCTGGCCGCCTTTCGTCTGGGTTGAGCGGCGTGCGCGGCTAGCGCCCGCGCAGGAACAGCGCATCGAGCTCGCGCATGGACAGCTGGCGCCAGGTCGGCCGGCCGTGGTTGCACTGGTCGGAGCGCTCGGTTGCTTCCATCTGCCGCAGCAGGGCATTCATTTCGTCGAGCGTGAGCTGGCGGTTGGCGCGCACCGCGCCGTGGCAGGCCATGGTGGCCAGCAGCTCGTTCTGTGCGCGCTCGACCACGGTGCTGGCGTCGTGCTGGGCCAGCTCGGCCAGCACACTGCGCGCCAGCTCCACCGCGTCGCCTTGCGCCAGCGTCACCGGCACCGAGCGCACCGCAAGCGAGCGGGCCGAGAACGCGCTGAGCTCCAGCCCCAGCGACTGCAGCGCGTCTTGCGCCGCTTCGGCGGTGGCGATCTCCTGCGGCGACGCGGCAAAGGTGGCCGGAATCAGCAGCGGCTGACGCGCCACGGTGCGCAGGTCGAGCTCGCGCTTGAGCCGCTCGTACACGATGCGCTCGTGCGCCGCATGCATGTCCACGATCACCAGCCCCTGCCGGTTCTCGGCCAGGATGTACACGCCCTGAATCTGCGCGACCGCGCGGCCGAGCGGCCAGTCGCCTTCGGGCAGCGGCACTGCAGCGGGCTCGGCCGCCTGCGCGGGCATCCAGGGCGCCCAGGCCTCGGCAGCGCCAGGCATCGTGCGCACGGTTGCTGCATCGCCGCCGCTGCGCCAGTCAAAGCGGGCTTGCTGCAGGCGCGATGGATGCCCGTCCGATGGATGTGCCGAAGGCCACACGGTGCCAGTGCCGGTGCCGGTGGCGCTGCCTGCGTGGCCTGCGGTTGTGTTCGCGACGGGGTTCGGCGAAGACGACAGCGCGGGCGTTTCGGGCGACGCATGCAGTGGCGTGCCCGCTTGCCCGGCGCGCGGCGCAGCCAGGGCCTGCTCGAGCGCACGGCGCACCGCCTGATGCACATCGCGGCCGTCACGAAAGCGCACCTCGATCTTGGTCGGATGCACGTTCACATCCACCCGTGCCGGGTCGATCTCGATGAACAGCACATACACCGGCTGGCGCTGGCCATGCAGCACATCCTCGTAGGCGCTGCGCACGGCGTGCGCAATCACCTTGTCGCGCACGAAACGGCCGTTGACGTAGGCGAACTGCTGGTCGGCGCGTGAGCGGGCCACGTCGGGCACACCGGCGCGGCCGTGCACCCGCACCGGCGACCCGTTGGCGGCGACACCCTGCGCGTCGACCCCCACACTGTCGCTGCCAAAGCTGCCGCCCAGCACATCGGCCATGCGCTGCAGCGCGGTACCCGCACGCCAGTGCTCGACCTGCCGGCCTTCATGCCAGATGGCAAAGCTCACCTCCGGGCGCGCCAGCGCGTGGCGGCGAACCGCCTCGATGCAGTGCGCCAGCTCGGTGGCGTCGGTCTTGAGGAACTTGCGCCGCGCCGGGGTGCTGAAGAACAGCTCTTTGACCTCCACCGTGGTGCCGCGCCCGCGCGCACCCGGGCGCAGCTCGCCGCTAAGCGCCTCGAGCGCCCAGGCGTGTTCGGCGTCGGCGGTGCGCGACAGCAGCGTGAGCTCGCACACCGAGGCGATGGCGGCCAGTGCCTCGCCGCGAAAGCCCATGGTGGCCACCGATTCCAGGTCGGCGAGCGATGCGATCTTGCTCGTGGCATGGCGGCGCAGTGCCAGCGGCAACTCTTCGCGCGGGATGCCCGCGCCGTCGTCTTCCACCGAAATCAGCCGCACGCCGCCGGCAGCCAGCCGCACCGTGACCTGCGTGGCGCCGGCGTCCAGCGCGTTGTCCACCAGCTCGCGCACCACCGAAGCGGGGCGCTCGACCACCTCGCCGGCAGCGATCTGGCTGATGAGCTCGTCGCTCAGTTCACGGATCGGTCGGCGCGGCTGGGTCATGGGCGGGCGGGTGTCGGGCCATTGTAGGCAGGCCACCCGGGGATAATCGCGGCCGTGGAATGGGTCAGCTTCCTCGTTGATTTCATCCTGCACGTCGATCGCCACCTCGGGGCGTTCGTGCAGGCCTACGGCGCATGGGTGTACGCGCTGCTGTTCCTCATCGTCTTCGTCGAGACCGGCGTGGTGGTCATGCCCTTCCTGCCGGGCGACTCGCTGCTGTTCGTGGTGGGGACGCTGTGCGGCGCGGGCATCATCAGCTATCCGCTGGCGGTGACGCTGCTGCTGACGGCAGCGATCGCCGGCGACCAGTGCAACTACGCCATCGGGCGCTGGGTCGGCCCGCGCGTGTTTGGCTGGGAGCAGTCGCGCTGGTTCAACCGCCGCGCCTTCGACCAGACCCATGCCTTCTACGAGAAGTGGGGCCCGATCACCATCGTGCTGGCGCGCTTCCTGCCCTTCATCCGCACCTTCGCGCCGTTCGTGGCCGGCGTGGCGGAGATGACGCGCCCGAAATTCACCTTCTACAACGTGCTGGGTGGCTGCATCTGGGTGATGGGCCTGGTGACTGCGGGCTACTTTCTGGGTAGCCTGCCGTGGGTGCAGGCGAACCTGTCGAAGATCATCTGGGCGCTGATCCTGGTGCCCGGCTTGATCGCCGTCTTTGGCGCCTGGAAGGCGCGCCGCGCACCCGCATGAGCCGCCAACCGATGGATCGGATCGAGCCGATCGAGCCGATCGAGCCGGTGGAGCCCTGGAGTCGCGCCCCGGGTCATCGGCGTGGACAATGTGACGTCATGCCCGAGCCGCAGGAGATGTGTTCATGAACGCACCACAGACCCTTTCACGCTGGCCCTCCACGGGTTCCAGCCGCGTGCCCTTCTGGGCCTACACCGACGCGCAGCTGCACCAGCGCGAACTCGACCGCATCTTCTACGGCCCGCACTGGTGCTACGTGGGCCTGGAGGTCGAGATCCCGAAGGTGGGTGACTACAAGCTGAGCTGGGTGGGCGCGCGGCAGGTGATCATGGTGCGTGACCGCATCGCGGCCAAGGACCGCGGCATCGACCACGGCATCCGCGTGGTCGAGAACCGCTGCGCGCACCGCGGCGTGCGCTTTTGCCAGTCGGCGATGGACGGGCAGGTGGGCAACGCGCGCAGCTTCGTCTGCCCCTACCACCAGTGGACCTACAAGCTCAATGGCGACCTGGCCGGCTTGCCGTTCAAGGACGGGGTGAAGGACGGCGAATGCGCGAACGGTCAAGTCCACGGTGGCATGCCGGCCGATTTCGACCTGTCGCAGCACGGCCTGACCAAGCTGCGCGTAGCCGTGCTGCATGGCCTGGTGTTTGCCACCTTCAGCGAGCAGGCCGAGCCGATCGAGCAGTACTTCGGCCCGAACGTGATGCCGTGGCTCGACCGCATCTTCCAGCGTCCCGAAGGTGCGGCCAAGCTCAAGCTGCTGGGCTACAACCGCCAGCGCATTCCGGGCAACTGGAAGCTGATGATGGAGAACATCAAGGACCCGTACCACCCGGGCCTGCTGCACACCTGGTTCGTCACCTTCGGCCTGTGGCGTGCCGACCAGAAAAGCCGCATGGTGATGGACGAGCACGGCCGCCATGCGGTGATGGTCTCGCGCCGCAACGATGGCGGCGAGAACAAGGCCGTCACCGAGGGCGTGACCAGCTTCAAGGCCAACATGACGCTCAACGACATGCGGCTGCTCGACGTGGTGCCCGAGCCGTGGTGGACGATTGCCGACCCGTCGCAGCCGGGCCAGAGCATCACACCCACGGTGACGATGATCACGCTGTTTCCGAGCGTCATCCTGCAGCAGCAGGTGAACTCACTCAGCACCCGCCACATCGTGCCGCGCGGCGAAGGCGAGTTCGATTTCGTCTGGACGCACTTCGGCTTTGAGGACGACACGCCCGAGATGACGCAGCGCCGCCTGCGCCAGGCCAACCTGTTCGGCCCGGCCGGCTTCGTGAGTGCCGACGACGGCGAGGTGATCGAGTTCAGCCAGGACGGCTTCCGTCAGTGGACGAGCGACGGCAAGGACACCGGCGCCACCCTGTGCGAGCTGGGTGGCACCGGCACCGAGATGACCGAACACATGGTCACCGAGACGCTGATCCGCAGCATGTATGCGTACTGGAAGAAAGTGATGGCGGTGTGATGACGACGGCATCCGGGGTGTCGCCCGAGCTGGCGTCGCTGCTTGTGCATCATGCGATCGACCGCCGCAACGCGGCCTATGCAGCGGCACTGGACGAGCGGCGCTTTGACGACTGGCCGGCCTTCTTCACCGAAGACGGGCAGTACAAGGTGCAGGCGCGCGAGAACTTCGACCGCGGGCTGCCGCTGGCGCTCATCGCGCTGGAAAGCCGCGGCATGATGAAGGATCGCGTCTACGGCATCACGCAGACGATCTACCATGGCCCGTACTACACGCGCCACATCATCAGCCCGGCGCAGGTGCTCGCAGAAGACAATGGCGTGGTGCATGCCCAGGCCCACTATGCGGTGTTCCGCACGCGGCCGGGCGATGCGAGCGAGGTCTACAACGTGGGCCGCTACATCGACCAGTGGGTCGAGCAGGGCGGCGTGCTGCTGCTGCGCGCACGCACCTGCGTGTACGACAGCGAGATGGTGCTGAACTCGCTGATCTACCCGGTTTGATGCGGCTGGAGGCCGCTTGACGCGGCTGGATGCGGCCCGCGCCGCAAGGCAGGCTTCAGCGCTTGACGAAGCGCTCGAGCGCGGCGGCCAGCACGTCGGGCATCACCGGCTTGGTCAGGAACTCGTCCATGCCCACCTCGAAGGCGCGCACCCGGAATTCCTCGAAGGCGTTGGCGGTCACCGCGATGATCGGCGTGTGCGGCAGGCCCTGCTCTTGCTCCCACGCGCGCATCAGCAGCGTGGACTGGTAGCCGTCCATGTTGGGCATCTGCAGGTCCATCAGCACCACATCGGGCGGCGGGCCGGCCCTGAACTTGTCGGCGCCGATCTGCCCGTCTTCGGCTGCGCTGACCTCGAAACCCATGCGTTTGAGCAGCGCGCTGATCACCTTCAGGTTGATCGGGTTGTCTTCCACCACCAGGGCACGCAAGGCGCCGCTGGCTCCGGGTGCGGAGGCATGTTCAGTCGGGGGGCTGGAAGACACGGGGTCGGCGGGGGGCTAGGTGGTGCTGCGACCCCGCGCCAGAGGCGGGTTCGCGGCGAAGTATCTCAGAATTCCGCGCGTAAGTGCAGCGGCCAGCGCGTCCTGGTAGGTGTCGGTGCGCAGCAGCGCCTCTTCTTCCGGGTGGCTGATGAAGGCGGTTTCGACCAGCACCGAGGGAATGTCGGGCGCCTTGAGCACCGCGAAGCCGGCCTGCTCGACCGCGCGCTTGTGCAGCCGCCCCACGCCGGCAATCTCGCCGAGCATCGCGCTGCCGAGCTTCAGGCTGTCCTTGATCTGCGCGGCGGTGCTCATGTCCAGCAGCGCGCGCTGCACCTGCGCGTCCTGCGCGCGGATGTTCAGCCCGCCCACGACGTCGGCCTGGTTCTCGCGGTTGGCCATCCAGCGCGCGGCCGTGCTCGATGCGCCCGACTCGCTGAGCGCGTACACGCTGGCGCCGCGCGCGGTGGGCGTGAAGAAGGCATCGGCGTGGATGCTCACGAACAGGTCGGCCTGCACCCGGCGCGCGCGCTGCACCCGCACATGCAGGGGCACGAAGTAGTCGGCATCGCGGGTCAGGAACACACGCACCGGGTTGCCGTTGACCGTCTGCGCATTCAGCCGCTCACGCAGCCTCAGGGCGACCTGCAGCACCACATCCTTCTCGCGCGTGCCGCCCGGCCCGATGGCGCCCGGGTCCTCGCCGCCGTGGCCGGGGTCAAGTGCGATCACGATCAGGCGCTGGGTGGTCGCGCCCGCCGCTGTGCCGGGGCTTGGCAAGGCAGGGGAGGCCGGGGCGGCAGGGGAGGCACTGGACGCAACGGCGGGCGGGCCGGCGGGGGCGCCGGGTACGCCGGGTGCAGGGGCCGCCTGATGCTTCGCAATCCACTCGCCCAGCGGATCGGCCTGGGCAGGCGCGGGGCGAGAGCCGGTGGCGCGGTCGCGGCTGAGCTCGGCGATCAATGCCTCCAGCGGATCGACCGGCTGCAGCGGGAACAGGTCGAACACCAGCCGGTGGCGGTAGGCCGCCACCGGCGGCAACGAGAACACCTGCGGCTGCACCGCCTGCTTGAGGTCGAACACCAGCCGCACCACGCCCGGCGCGTTCTGCCCGACGCGGATGCCGCTGATGAACGGGTCGTCGGCGCGCAGCTGGGCCACCAGCTCGCGCAGCGCGGGGTTGAGCTCAACGCCTGCGATGTCCACCGCCAGCCGCGGCGGGTTGGGCACGAACTGCGGCTGGCCCTGCAGCGCCGCATCCGATTCGATGGTGACGCGGGTGTAGGCCGCCGCCGGCCACAGCCGCACGCCGAGGATGGTTGCGCCCAGCGCGATCTGCGCCCGGGTGAGCAACAACACCAGCGCGCCGCCTTGCAGCAGCCGGCGCCGCGATGGCAGGGGCCGCGCGCTGGCGATGAAGGCAGGCGTGTGCGGCTTCATGGCGTGGCAGCGCTCAGGTTGCGCAGCAGCGCCTCACCCCGCGGCGTGGCGCTGCGCAGGGTTACATGCCGTCGCTCTTCGGCATCGACAAACAGCGACATCTGCAGGTCGGGCGTGGGCAATGCGCCTTGGGCCTTGTCGGGCCACTCGACCAGCTTGAGGCCGGGGCTGGCGAACAGGTCACGAAAGCCGGCGTCGTCGAATTCGCGGGCGTCGTTGAAGCGGTAGCAGTCGAAGTGCCAGATCGACAGGCGCTGGCCCCCAAGCTGCGTCTCGTGCGGTTCGACCACTGCGTAGGTCGGGCTCTTGATGCGGCCCTGCACCCCCAGCGCGCGCAACAGGTGGCGCACAAAGGTGGTCTTGCCGGCGCCCAGCTCGCCTTCAAGCGCAATCACCGCATCGCGCAGCGCAGGCGTCTGTGCCATCTGCTGCGCGAGCCGCTGCGCACAGGCCTCGGTGTCGGCCTCGCTGCGCCACAGCAGCGTCAGCGCCGGGCGCGGGTCGCTTCCTACAATGGCTGAATGCGGGACGGTGTCGGTCACGGAATGGGTCGCGAGGTGGATCGCCAGATGGATAGCCAGAAGGCCAACGGTGTCCAGGCTTCGGCCCCGCTGGATGCGCAACGCATCCGCGCCTGGGGCCTTGAGCTCGGATTCTCCCAAATCGGCATCGCGCCGGTCGACCTGTCGTCGGCAGAACCCGGCTTGCTGGCCTGGCTGGAGGCCGGCTTTCATGGCGGCATGGACTACATGGCGCGCCACGGCCTCAAGCGTGCCCGGCCTGCCGAGCTGGTGCCTGGCACGCTGAGCGTCATCACCGCGCGCATGGACTACCTGCCGCGTGCAGCGGATGCTGCACCTGCCGGCGACAACACGCCGCCCGACTGGGTCGCGCGCGAATGGCAGCGCTTGCAGCAGCCCGCGCAGGCCACCGTGTCGCTGTACGCGCGCGGCCGCGACTACCACCGCGTGCTGCGCCAGCGCCTGGCCCAGCTCTGCGAACGCATCACGCAGGCCGCGCCCGATGTCACGGCGCGTGCCTTCACCGACTCTGCCCCGGTGCTGGAGGCCGAGCTGGCAGTGCGCAGCGGCATCGGCTGGCGCGGCAAGCACACGCTGGTGCTTTCGCGCGAAGCCGGCTCGATGTTCTTCCTGGGCGAGATCTACCTCAACGCGGTGATCGACCCCGCGCCGCCGGACGCTCCGACCGACGCGCCGGTGCAGTCGCATTGCGGCAGCTGCACCGCCTGCATCGACGCCTGCCCCACACAGGCCATCGTCGCGCCCCATCGGCTGGACGCGCGGCGCTGCATCTCCTACCTGACGATCGAGCACGACGGCGCGATCCCGATCGAACTGCGCCGCGCCATGGGCAACCGCATCTACGGCTGCGATGACTGCCAGCTGGCCTGCCCGTGGAACAAGTTCGCGCAGCGCAGCCCGCTGCCCGACTTTGACGAACGCGAGGGCCTGGCCGGCAGCACGATCGCCCGGCTGCTGGCCTGGAGCGAGGCCGAGTTCCTGCAGCGCACCGAAGGCTCGGCCATCCGGCGCATCGGCCATGCGCGCTGGCAGCGCAACCTGTGTGTGGCCGCAGGCAATGCGCTAGCCAGCGAGCGACTGTCCGGCAACGAACGCGCCGCCTTGCGCGAGCGTCTTGCACTAATGGTGCAAGCTGCCGACGCGGTGGTGGCAGATCACGCGCAGTGGGCCTTGGCGCAGGGCGGCTGACGCTGCATTGCATCGCTGCGATACTCGCGCCCGCCCGTTCTTCCGCACCCAGCCCATGCCGCACGAACCTGCATCCTCGCCCGCTGTGCCTGCTGACGCCACCGTGTCGCGTCGCACGCTGCTGATCGCAGGCGCGCTGGCTGGTGGCGGCTGGCTTGCGGGCTGCGCCAGCCCGGCGCGACAGCAACTGCGCTCGGGCCGGTTGCCGCTGCAGGCGGGTCAGCTGGCGCTCAACGGCTGGATCAAGCTGTCGGTCGATGGAACGGTGACTGCGGTGATCGCCCGCTCGGAGATGGGGCAGGGCGTGCTGACCGGCCTGATGATGCTGGTGGCCGAAGAGCTGGACTGCAGCTGGGCCGCGATGCGCTTTGAGTATGCGCCGGTGGATCGCCTGTACGGCAACATCGCCGCGGTGGCCGAGGGCGTTCCTTTCCGGCCCGACGACGATGGCCTGCTCGCGCGCAGCGTGCGCTGGGCGGCGCACCACCTGGCGCGCGAGCTCGGCTTCATGATGACCGGCGGCTCCACCAGCCTGAAGGACCTGTGGCAGCCGATGCGTGAAGCGGCGGCCGCCACGCGCGCCACGCTGGTGCAGGCAGTGGCGCGGCACTGGTCGGTGACGCTGTCGCAGGTCACGCTGTCCGAAGGCCGCTTCAGCGCCGCCGGTGGCCAGGCCATGCCGCTGGCCGACGCGGTGCGGCTGCTCGGCGCCGACACCGAACCTGCGGCCAGCTACACCCTCAAGTCACCGGCGCAGTTCCGCCTGATCGGGCAGCGCGTGCCGCGCGTTGATACGCCTGCCAAGGTGCGAGGCAGCGCGATGTTCGCGGGCGACGTGCGCCGCCCCGGCATGCTGTTTGCGGCGGTGCGCCTGTCGCCGGTGCGCGGCGGCTCGGTGCGCGCGCTGGACGCGGCCTCGGTGGCGGCGGCCAAGGCCATGCCCGGCGTGGCGGGGGTGGTCACGGTCGAGCCCGCGCACGGCAGCAGCGGCGGTGTGGCGGTGGTGGCCGATGGCTGGTGGCGAGCGCGGCGGGCGCTGGAGGCCCTGAAGCCGCAGTTCGACGAGGGCCCGGCGGCGGGCGCCTCCAGCGTGCAGATCGCCGAGCAGCTGATGCGCACCGCGCGCAGCGAGCGCGGTTTTGGTTACTGGTCGCACGGCGATGTGCAGCAGGCCCTGCAGTCCTCGGCGCGCCAGCTGCAGGCCGAGTACAGCGTGCCGTACCTCGCCCACACCACGATGGAGCCGATGACCTGCACCGTCGAATTCCTGGGCGACCGCGCCACCGTGTGGGCCTCGACCCAGGTGCCGGGCTTTGCGCGGCGGGCGGCGGCGCGGGCGTTGGGGCTGGATGCCGAGCGGGTGGACATCGCGATGACCTACCTGGGCTGCGGCTTTGGCCGCCGCCTCGAGGTGGACTTCGTGGCGCAGGCCGCGCAGGTGGCGCGACAGTTTCCCGGCAAGGCGGTGCAGCTGATCTGGAGCCGCGAAGACGATGTGCGGCACGACTTCTACCGCCCGGCCTGCGCGGCGCGGCTGCACGCGGGGCTGGATGCGAGCGGCGCCATCGCGGCCTGGGACCATGTCTCGGCCTCGCAAGCGATCACGCCGGGCTTTTTGCGGCGCACCGCAGGCCTGCCCGGTGGCGGCCCCGACAAGACCACTGCCGAGGGCGCGTTCGACCAGCCCTACCGGTTCCCGGCGGTGCGGGTGGGCCATGTGACGGTGGACCTGCCGGTGCCGGTGGGCTACTGGCGCAGCGTCGGGCATTCGCACCAGGCGTTCTTCACCGAGAGCTTCATCGACGAATGCGCCCATGCGGCCGGCGCCGATCCGCTGGCTTATCGCCTGGGCCTGCTGCGCGATCGGCCGCAGCACCGTCGGGTGCTGGAGCGGGCGGCAAGCGAGGCCGGGTGGGGTCAGCCCCTGCCGGATGAGCCTGATGGTGCGCGGGTGGCGCGCGGCATCGCGCTGCACCAGTCGTTCGGCTCGGTGGTGGCGCAGGTGGCCGAGGTGTCGCTGGGCGCAGACGGTGCGATCCGCGTGCACCGCATCGTGTGCGCCATCGACTGCGGGTTGCCGGTGCATCCGCTCTTGATCGAGCAGCAGGCCGAGGGTTCGGTGGCGCTGGCGCTGTCGGCCGCGCTGTATGGCAGCATCGACATCGAGGGCGGCCGCATCCGGCAGGGCAACTTCAACGACGTGCCGGCCCTGCGCCTGTCGCAGATGCCGCAGGTGCAGACGCACATCGTGCCCAGCACCGCGCCACCGCAGGGCGTGGGCGAGCCGATGGTGCCGCCGGTGGCGCCGGCGGTGGCCAATGCGCTGTTTGCGCTGGACGGCCGCCGTCGCCGCAGCCTGCCGCTGCAGCCCCGCACCTGATCACGGCGCCTGACAGCCACAACTGAGCGCCACAACCGAGCGCCACAGCGGAGCGCCGCAGCCGCTAGCGCAGCACGCCCAGTGCAAAGGGCAGGCTGACGATCCCGAGCAGCGTGGAGAAGGTGACTAGGCCCGCCACCAGCGGTCCGTTGTAGCCCATGCGCGCGGCCAGCACATAGCAGGTGGACGCGGTGGGCATGGCCGAGAAGCTCAGCAGGATGGTGCGCTGCACCGGGTCCAGCCGATAGAGCGCGGCGTACAGCAGCGCCAGCAGCGGCAGCGTCAGGTGCTTGATCGTCAGCACCGACACCGCCAGCGCCTTGGCACGCGCCAGGCTGCCGAACTGCAGGCCGGCGCCGGCGGCCATCAGGCCCAGCGCAATGGAGGCGGCGCCAATGCGGGTGACGGTGGGCTCAAGCCAGCCAGGCATGCGAAAGCCCAGCAGGTTGGCCAGCAGCCCCGACACCGTGGCGATGATCAGCGGATTGCGCAGCAGCTCCTTGAGGAAGCCGCGCTGCCGTGCCTGCGCGTCGTGGCGCACCATCGGCCACACCGCACCGATGTTGAACAGCGGCACGCACACCCCGATCAGCACCGCCACCAGCTGCAGGCCCTGGGCGCCGGCCAGCCGCTCGGCCACCGGCAACGCAATGAACGAGTTGAAGCGAAACGCCACCTGCGCGCTGGCGGCGTGGTCGCGCCGGTCGAGCTGCCGGCCAAGCCACGGCCAGTAGGGCAGGCTGTACGACAGTGCGATCGCGCTCACGCCCAGCGTCAGGCCGGCAGCGATCAGGCTGGACGCCGCCCCCAGGTCCAGCGGGCTGCGCACGATGGCGCTGAACAGCAGCACCGGAAACAGAAAGTAATAGACCAACCCCTCCACCGGCTGCCAGATGCTGCGGTCCAGGGCGGTGTAGCGGCACAGCAGGGCACCGATGAGGATCAGCGAGAAGTCGGGCAGCAGCAGTTGGGCGTAATTCACCGCCTGAGAATAACCGCCGCTGAGGGCAAACCCCTTGGCGCGGGTGCGGGAATCGCATCTAACATCGGGCGGCATTTCGCAATGCCGCGCCACAATCCGCGCGCATTTCCCTCAATTCCGGAGCAAAAGATGATGCAACGCCGACACTGGATTGCCCTGGCCGCCCTGCCGGCCCTGGCCGCCGCAGCGCCCGCCTTCGCGCAGTCGTATCCCAACAAGCCGATCTCCCTGCAGGTGCCGTTCGCACCGGGTGGCACCACCGACATCATTGCGCGCGTCATCGCCGAGCCGCTGGGCAAGGCGCTGGGCCAGCAGGTGGTGGTGGTGAACAAGGCCGGCGGCGGCGGCGTGGTGGGCGCCAACGAGACGGCCAAGGTCGCACCCGATGGCTACAACCTTGGCATGGCCACGGTGTCCACCACGGCGGCCAACCCGGCGATCAATCCGAAGATTCCGTACAACCCGATCACCGACTTCACGCCCATCATCAACATCGCGGCCACGCCCAACGTGATCGCGGTCCACCCGAGCTTCCCGGCCAAGGACTACCGGGCCTTCGTCGCCGAGCTCAAGAAGAGCCCGGGCAAGTACTCGTACGCGTCGTCGGGCACCGGCGGCATCGGCCACCTGCAGACCGAGCTGTGGAAGAGCCTGGCCGGCGTGTTCGTCACCCACATCCCGTATCGCGGCGCCGGCCCGGCGCTCAACGACACGGTGGCCGGCCAGGTGCCGGTGATCTTCGACAACATGCCCTCGGCGCTGCCCTTCATCCGCGACAACCGACTGGTGCCGATGGCGGTGGCCGCGCCGCAGCGCCTGAGCCAGCTGCCCAGCGTGCCAACCTTCAAGGAACTGGGCCTGGAGCCGGTGAACCGCATGGCCTATTACGGCATCTACGGCCCGAAGGGCCTGCCGAAAGAGGTGGTTGACAAGGTCAACGCCGCGGTGCGCCAGGTGCTGCAGGACCCGGCGGTGCGCAAGCGCATCGAAGACACCGGCTCGCTGGTGCTGGGCAATTCGCCTGCCGAATTCGCCGACCAGATCAAGGCCGAGTTCGACGTGTACAAGAAGGTCGTCGCCGACCAGAAGCTCAAGCTCGATTGAGCGAAGCGGCCAGCGCCCCGGCAGTTCCACGCCACGAGGGCATCGATGCCTTCATCGATGCCCTGTGGCTGGAGGACGGCCTGGCGCGCAACACGCTGGAGGCCTACCGCCGCGACCTGACGCTGTACGCACAGTGGCTGGCGCCACGCGGCATCGCGCTGGACGCCACCACCGAAGCCGACCTGCTGGCCTACTTTGCCGCGCGCCACGCGGTCACGCGCGCGACCAGCGCGAACCGGCGCCTGACGGTGCTGCGGCGCTACTTTCACTGGGCGCTGCGCGAGCGCCGCATCACCACCGACCCCACACTCAAGCTGCAGGCCGCTCGCCAGCCGCTGCGCGTGCCCAAGACGCTGACCGAAGCGCAGGTCGAGGCGCTGCTGTCTGCGCCCGACGCCGACACCCCGATTGGCCTGCGCGACCGCACCATGCTCGAGCTGATGTACGCCAGCGGCCTGCGGGTGAGCGAGCTGGTGGGCCTGAAGACCACCGAGCTGAGCCTGGCCGAGGGGGTGTTGCGCGTCACCGGCAAGGGCGCGAAAGAGCGGCTGGTGCCCTTCGGCTGGGCCGCGCGTCAGTGGCTCGAGCGCTGGCTGCGCGAGGGCCGTCCGGCGGTGCTGGGCGAGCGCCAGACCCCCGACCTGTTCGTGACGCAGCGCGGCGCGGCCATGACGCGGGTGAGCTTCTGGATGATCGTGAAGAAGTGCGCGCTGGTTGCAGGCATCACCGCACCGCTGTCACCGCACACCCTGCGCCACGCCTTTGCCACGCACCTGCTGAACCACGGCGCCGACCTGCGGGCGGTGCAGATGCTGCTGGGGCATGCCGACATCTCCACCACCACCATCTACACCCATGTGGCGCGCGAGCGGCTCAAGCAGCTGCATGCGCAGCACCACCCGCGCGGCTGAGTTGGCGTGAAGGCCGCCGGCGTCAGCCGGTCAGCCAGGCCAGTTCCGCGTCGGTGAAGCCGGCGCGCTTGCGCGCCGACTCGTTGAACGGTGGATGCAGGCGCGGCGCCTGGTGGCGCTGCACCAGCACGCCGTAGTGCGCCACCGGGTCCAGGCCTTCGCGCTCGCACAGCCAGCGGTACCAGTGGTTGCCGATCGCCACATGGCCAACCTCGTCGCGCAGGATCACCTCCAGGATCTCCACCGCACGCAGCGCCCCGGGCGTGCCCACGCTGCGCAGCTTGTGCTGGATCTGCGGCGTGGCGTCCAGCCCGCGCGCCTCCAGCGTGCGCGGCACCAGCGCCATGCGCGCCACGATGTCGCCGGCGGTGCGCTCGCACATCTGCCACAGGTTGTCGTGCGCGTCGAAGTCGCCGTAGTCATGGCCGAGTGTCTGCAGATGCCCGCGCAGCAGCGTGAAGTGATGTGCCTCCTCGGCTGCCACCCGCAGCCAGTCGAGGTAGTAGTCCTGCGGCATGCCGTCAAAGCGCCAGACTGCGTCCAGCGCCAGGTTGATGGCATTGAATTCGATGTGCGCGATGGCATGCAGCAGCGCGGCCAGCCCGGCCGGGCTGTGCGGCGAGCGCCGCGGCACGCGGGCCGGGTGCACCAGGGGCGGCCGCGCGGGGCGCCCGGGCAGTACCGACGCATCCAGCCTGTGGGGCAGTGCACAGGCGGCCTCGATGCCCAGGCCGGGTGTGCCCCTGGCTTGCGCGTACAGCGCGCGCGTGGCATCTGACTTGGCTGCCGGGTCGCGCACGCACAGGGCCTGCAGGGCGGCGCTGCGCAGGCCGCACGGAGCGGTTGCAGTCATTGGGGCCGTTGGAGCCGTTGGAACCGTGGCAGTGGGGACAAGCGCGGGCAGGGGAGGCATGCGCGACAATTGTAGGTTTCACAGGCACGACAGAAGGGCGGCACGGCGATGGCACTCTATGAACTTGACGGCAAGGCGCCGCAGATGGGCGCAGGCGTGTGGGTGGCCGACAGCGCCGAGGTCATCGGCGCGGTGGAGCTTGGCGACAACGCGAGCGTCTGGTTTGGCGCCGTCATCCGCGGCGACACCGAGACCATCCGTATCGGGCGCAACAGCAATGTGCAGGACCTGTCTGTGCTGCATGCCGACATCGGCTGGCCGCTGACCATCGGCGACAACGTGACGGTCGGCCATCAGGTGATGCTGCACGGCTGCACCATCGGCGACGGGTCGCTGATCGGCATTGCCGCGGTGGTGCTCAACGGCGCGAAGATCGGCCGCAACAGCATCGTCGGCGCAGGCAGCGTGGTGACCGAGGGCAAGGAGTTCCCCGACAACAGCCTGATCCTCGGCGCCCCGGCCAAGGTGGTGCGCGAGCTGGATGCGGCTGCCTTCGAGCGCCTGGCGCTCAGTGCCGCGCACTATGTGGACAACGGCCAGCGCTATGCGCGCGGGCTGCGCAAGATCGGCTGACGCAGCGTGGTGCACGGGGTGAGCGCGTGAGCGAGCTGCACAAGTTCCTGTTTGACGGCCTGCCGGTGCGCGGCATGCTGGTGCGCCTGACCGACAGCTGGACCGAGATCCTGGCGCGGCGCGCGGCCAACGTCAGCACCGGTGCGTACCCTGCGCCGGTGCGCGAGCTGCTTGGCGAGATGGCCGCGGCCGGTGCGCTGATGCAGTCCAACATCAAGTTCAACGGTGCGCTGATCCTGCAGGTGTTCGGCGACGGGCCGGTCAAGGTGGCGGTGGCCGAGGTGCAGCCCGACCTGGGCCTGCGCGCCACGGCGAAGGTGGTGGGCACGGTGCCCGAGGGCGCGGGGCTGCCCGAGCTTGTGAATGTGCACAACCAGGGCCGCTGCGCGATCACGCTCGACCCCAAGGACCGCCTGCCCGGGCAGCAGCCCTACCAGGGGGTGGTACCGCTGTTCGGCGACCGCCACGAACGCCTGGGGAGGCTGAGCGAGGTGCTTGAGCACTACATGCTGCAGTCCGAGCAGCTGGACACGCGGCTGGTGCTGGCGGCCAACGACCAGGTGGCCTGCGGGCTGCTGATCCAGCGCCTGCCCAGCGAAGGCGAGAAGAACCTCGGCAACACCGAAGACGGCATCGGCCGCAGCGAGGACTACAACCGCATTGCCATGCTGGCCGGAAGCCTCACCCGCGATGAGCTGCTCACGCTGGATGCCAACACCATCCTGCACCGCCTGTTCTGGGAAGAAAAGCTGCTGCGCTTCGAGCCGCTGTCGGGCGCCCGCGGCCCGCGCTTTGCCTGCACCTGCAGCCGCGAGCGCGTGGGCGGCATGATCCGCTCGCTCGGCCGCGAAGAGGCCGAGTCCATCCTCGCCGAGCGCCCCGACATCGAGGTGGGCTGTGACTTCTGCGGCCAGCAGTACCGCTTTGATGCAGTGGATGCCGCACGGCTGTTCACCGCGCCGGGCGACCAGCCGCCGGTCAATCGCACGGTGCAGTAGCGGGCGACCGCTGCCGCCCCCGGGCTCAGGTCGTTCCGGTCAGGCCGCTGAACAAGCGGTGTTCGCAGTCCGGGTCGCTGCACTTGCCGCAGCGCCACGGGCGTGTCTGGCCGTCCAGCCGGGCTGCCACGGCACCGGTCTGTGCCATGCCCTGGCGCGCGTGGGCCGCATCGATTGCCAGCAGCGCGTTGTGCAGCCGCTCTTCGCCGCTGCCGTACACCACCCGGTAGGCAATGCCTGCTTCGCCCAGCCGCTCGCGCAGCAGCCGGTCCACCGGCTCGCGCACCTGCGGCCCGTCGCGCTGGATGCCATCGGGCACCCAGGGCAGGTCCAGCCCGGCGAGCAGCGTGACCTGGTAGCTGCGCTGGTGCTCCAGCGCCATCGGATAGAGCGAGCGGTCGTTGAACAGCAACTCGCTGTAGACCGCGGTCATCAGGGGCGTGGTGTCGGCGATCACGCGGATGTGCGCCGCCACTGCCTGCACCCGCCGCGCCTGCTCGGCGGCAATCGCGATCTGCTCATGGGGCTGGGGTGTGCGGCCGTGCAGCGCACACCATTCGCGCAGGTGTTCGTCGATGCGCTGAGCCGCCATGCCGCTGTCCAGCCAGTGCCGCTCGAGCGCCTGTGCCAGGGTGGACTTGCCGGTGCTCTCGGCACCCAGCAGCGCGATGCGCATCATGGCGTCCGCCCGGTGGCGCGTGGCGGGGCGACCTGTGCCTTCCACGCGCGCCAGCCCACCACGCTCAGCGCTGCGAACACCGCGTACAGCACGACGGTGGGCCACAGGCCCTGGCTCGCGAACAGGGCCACGCTCGCCACGTTGACCACCAGCCACAGCAGCCAGTTTTCCACCCGCTTGCGGGCCAGCAGCACCTGGGCCACCAGGCTCAGTGCCGTTGGAAAAGCATCTGCCCAGGGCACGGCGCTGTCGGTGTAGCTCAACAGCGCCCAGGCCAGCACCGGCCACAGGGCCGCACAGGCCAGCGCCGCCATGGCGCGCTGGCGCGGCGCCATCCAGCCGATCGACAGCGTACCGCCGTCGGTGCCGCGGCCGCGCAGCCACTGCTGCCAGCCCCACAGCGACACCGCAATGAACACCAGCTGCAGCAGCGCCTGCCCGTACAGCGCGCTGTGCCAGAACAGCAGCAGGTACAGCAGCGAGCTCAGCGCGGCCAGCGGCCAGCCCCAGTGAATCGCGCGGATGTTGCACGCCACCATGCCCAGACCGAGGCCGGTGGCCACCAGTTCAAGCCAGGTGACCGGTGTGCCCGCCAGGGTGAAAGCGGCGGCGAACAGCCAGACAGCAGGGTCGGTCATGCGCGGCGGTCAGCGTGCCATCAACGTGCCTTCAACGCGCCCTCAGCGCGCCATCTGCACGAAGATCTCGTTGGGCTTGACCATGCCCAGCTCGGTGCGCGCCCGCTCCTCGACCATCTCCACGCCCTCGCGCAGGTCGCGCACCTCGGCCGCGAGCCGCTCGTTGGACTGGCGCGCCGCGAGGTTGGCTGCCTGTTGCTGCGCGAGCTTGTTTTCCATGCGCGCCACGTCGCTGACGCTGCCCCGACCAAACCACAGCTGCACGTGCAGTGCCAGCAGCACGAACAGCAGCAGGGCGGGGACGAAGCGATGCGCCATGGCGGGCCGCTGCGGCTGGCTCCTCAGCGCAGGTTGTAGAAGGCCGAGCGGCCGGGGTACTGCGCGACATCGCCGAGGTCTTCCTCGATGCGCAGCAGCTGGTTGTACTTGGCCATGCGGTCCGAGCGGCTGAGCGAGCCGGTCTTGATCTGGCCCGCATTGGTGCCCACCGCGATGTCGGCGATCGTGCTGTCTTCGGTCTCGCCGCTGCGGTGGCTGATCACCGCGGTGTAGTTGGCGCGCTTGGCCATCTCGATGGCGGCGAAGGTCTCGCTGAGCGTGCCGATCTGGTTGATCTTGATCAGGATCGAATTGGCAATGCCCTTGTCGATGCCCTCGCGCAGGATCTTGGTGTTGGTGACGAACAGGTCGTCGCCCACCAGCTGCACCTTCTTGCCCAGGCGCTCGGTCAGGTGCTTCCAGCCGTCCCAGTCGCCTTCGGCCATGCCATCCTCGATGCTGATGATCGGGTACTTGTCGACCCAGGTCGCCAGCATGTCCGTCCACTGTGCGGCGTCGAGCTGCAGGCCTTCGGCTTCCAGGTGGTACTTCCCGTCCTTGAAGAATTCGCTGGAGGCGCAGTCCAGGCCCAGCGCGATCTGCTCGCCGGCGGTGTAGCCCGCCTTGTCGATCGCTTCCAGGATCATCTGGATCGCGGCTTCGTGGTTGGCCACGTTGGGCGCGAAGCCGCCCTCGTCACCGACCGCAATGCTCATGCCCTTGTCGTGGATGATCTTCTTGAGCGCATGGAACACCTCGGCGCCGTAGCGCAGCGCCTCACGCAGCGAGGGCGCGCCCACCGGAATGATCATCAGTTCCTGCAGGTCGAGGTTGTTGTTGGCATGCGCGCCGCCGTTGACCACGTTCATCATCGGCACCGGCAGCTGCAGGCTGCCCATGCCGCCGAAGTAGCGGTACAGCGGCAGGCCCGACTCTTCGGCAGCCGCGCGCGCCACCGCCATCGACACCGCCAGCGTTGCGTTGGCGCCCAGGCGGCCCTTGTTGTCAGAGCCGTCCAGGTCGACCAGGGTCTTGTCGAGGAAGGCCTGCTCGGAGGCATCGAGGCCCAGCACCGCTTCGGAGATTTCGGTGTTGATGTGGCCCACCGCCTTGAGCACGCCCTTGCCCAGGTAGCGCGACTTGTCGCCGTCGCGCAGCTCGATCGCCTCGCGGCTGCCGGTGGACGCGCCCGAGGGCACGGCCGCGCGGCCCATGGTGCCGGATTCCAGCAACACGTCGCATTCGACGGTGGGGTTGCCTCGGCTGTCGAGGATTTCGCGGCCGACGATGTCCACGATGGCGCTCATTCAGTGATTCCTTGGAGGGTGTGTGTTCGGGTGGAACGGGGCGGTGTGCCGGTGTGTTGCTGCGGGCAGCGGCGACTCAGACCGGAGCAGCGACGCCCTCGACCAGCACCATGTTGAAGAACTCGGTGGCGCCGGCACGCTTGGCGCGTGCGGCACGGTATTGCTCGGCGTCATAGAAGGCCTTGGCCTGCTCGAAGCTCGGAAAGCGCAGCATCGCCATGCGGGCCGGCTGCCAGCTGCCCTCCAGCACGGTGTGCTGGCCGCCACGCACCAGGTACTCGCCGCCAAAGGCCTTGACCGCGGCAGGCGCTGCGGCCATGTACTGCTTGTACTGCTCGGGGTCGCTGATCTTCATGTCGACGACGACGTAGCCGTAGGGGGTGCTCTGGCTCATGGGATGCTTTCTTCAGTGTCTTGCAGGGTTCGGTCGAATGCAGGGGGCGCTGGTGGCGAAGGGCGCGGATGCAACGCGGTCGCTCAGGCAGAAAAGGCGTCTTCGAGGAAGGGGCGGCGCTTGGTTGCGCGGTCGAGTTCGACCAGCGATTCCAGCAGCGCCTTCATGTGCTTGAGCGGTACCGCATTCGGGCCGTCGCTGAGCGCCTTGGCCGGGTCCGGGTGGGTCTCCATGAAGAGGCCCGCCACACCCACGGCGACGGCGGCGCGCGCAAGCACCGGCACCATCTCGCGCTGGCCGCCCGAGCTGGTGCCCTGGCCACCTGGCAGCTGCACGCTGTGGGTGGCGTCAAACACCACCGGCGCACCGGTCTCTCGCATGATGGCCAGCGAGCGCATGTCGCTCACCAGGTTGTTGTAGCCAAAGCTCGCACCGCGTTCACAGGCCATGAAGCGGTCTTCCGACAGGCCCTTGTCGCGTGCGGCGGCGCGTGCCTTGTCGATCACGTTCTTCATGTCGTGCGGCGCGAGGAACTGGCCCTTCTTGATGTTCACCGGCTTGCCGCTTTGCGCCACGGCACGGATGAAGTCGGTTTGCCGGCACAGGAAGGCAGGCGTCTGCAGCACATCGACGACCGCCGCCACCGCCGGGATCTCGGCTTCGGTGTGTACATCGGTCAGCAGCGGCACGCCCAGCGTGCTGCGCACCTTGGCCAGGATCTCCAGACCACGTTCCATGCCCGGGCCGCGAAAGCTGGTGCCGCTGGAGCGGTTGGCCTTGTCGTAGCTGCTCTTGAAGATGAACGGAATGCCCAGCGCGCGGGTGATGTCGCGCAGCGTGCCGGCGGTGTCCATCTGCAGTTGTTCGGACTCCACCACGCAGGGCCCGGCGATCAGGAAGAACGGATGGTCGAGGCCAACCTCAAAGTCACACAGCTTCATGGAGTGGCGCTTTGCTCGGTGCGCGTCAGGCCACGGCCTTGAGGCTCTTGCCATGCGACTGGTGGTCCAGCGCGGCCTTGATGAATGAATTGAACAGCGGATGGCCGTCCCACGGGGTGGACTTGAACTCGGGGTGGAACTGCACGCCCATGTACCAGGGGTGCGCCGACTGCGGCAGCTCCACGATTTCGGTGAGCTGCTCGCGCTGGGTCAGCGCCGAGATCACCAGGCCTGCGTTGCGCAGCTGGTCGAGGTAGGCCACGTTGGCCTCGTAGCGGTGACGGTGGCGCTCGGTCACCACGTCGCCATAGATCTTGTGCGCCAGGGTGCCGGCCTGCACGTCAGAGCTCTGTGCCCCCAGGCGCATCGTGCCGCCGAGGTCCGAGTTCTCGCTGCGCGTCTTGATGGTGCCGTCGGCGTCTTTCCACTCGGTGATGAGCGCAATCACCGGATGCGGCGAGGCGGGCTCGAATTCGGTGCTGTTGGCGCCGTCCAGGCCCGCCACATGGCGCGCGTACTCGATGGTGGCCACCTGCATGCCCAGGCAGATGCCCAGGTAGGGAATGCGGTTCTCGCGGGCGTAGCGCGCCGCGCAGATCTTGCCTTCGATGCCGCGCTTGCCGAAGCCGCCGGGCACCAGCACCGCATCGAACCTGCTGAGCTGCGTCACGGTGTCGGCGCTCAGCGTCTCGGAGTCGATGTACTCGATCTTCACGCGGGCATGGTTCTTCATGCCGGCATGCTTGAGCGCCTCGTTGAGCGACTTGTAGCTGTCCGACAGGTCGACGTACTTGCCGACCATCGCGATCGTGACCTCGGCCTGCGGATGTTCGACCTCGTAGACCAGCTCGTCCCAGCGCTTGAGGCTCGCCGGCGGCGTGTTCAGGCGCAGCTTGTCGCAGATCAGGCCGTCCAGGCCCTGCTCATGCAGCATGCGCGGCACCTTGTAGATGGTGTCCACATCCCACATGCTGATCACGCCCCATTCGGGCACGTTGGTGAACAGCGAGATCTTGCCGCGCTCCTCGTCGGGGATGCGGCGGTCGGCACGGCACAGCAGCGCATCGGGCTGGATGCCGATCTCGCGCAGCTTTTGCACCGTGTGCTGGGTCGGCTTGGTCTTGAGCTCGCCGGCCGCGGCAATCCACGGCACGTAGGTCAGGTGCACGAATGCGGTGTTGTTGGCGCCCTGGCGCAGGCTCATCTGGCGCGCGGCTTCGAGAAAGGGCAGGGACTCGATGTCGCCCACCGTGCCGCCGATCTCGACGATGGCCACGTCCGCTGCCGCAGGGTCGCCCACGCGGGCGCCGCGCTGGATGTATTCCTGGATCTCGTTGGTGACGTGCGGAATCACCTGCACCGTCTTGCCGAGGTAGTCGCCGCGGCGCTCTTTTTCCAGCACCGACTGGTAGATGCGGCCAGTGGTGAAGTTGTTGAGCTTGCCCATGCGCGTCGTGATGAAGCGCTCGTAGTGGCCAAGGTCGAGGTCGGTCTCGGCGCCGTCGTCGGTGACGAACACCTCGCCGTGCTGGAACGGCGACATCGTGCCCGGGTCCACGTTGATGTACGGGTCGAGCTTGATGAGGGTGACTTTGAGGCCCCGCGATTCAAGAATCGCTGCGAGGGAGGCTGAGGCGATTCCCTTGCCAAGGGAGGACACCACACCGCCGGTGACGAAGACGAATTTGGTCATGTCAGGCTCGGGCGTCGGCCCGAAGGAGGTGGTAAGAGGGGATTATAGTGGCGCGCATGTTGGAACTGACAGGCAGGCACATCGTGCTGGGCTTAAGCGGCGGCATCGCCTGCTACAAGGCAGCCGAGCTGTGCCGCGCCCTGGTGAAGGAGGGCGCCACGGTGCAGGTGGTGATGACCGAGGCGGCGGCGCAGTTCATCACCCCGGTGACGATGCAGGCCCTCAGCAACCGCAGCGTCTACACCTCGCAGTGGGACGCGCGCGAGGCCAACAACATGGCGCACATCAACCTGAGCCGCGAGGCCGACGCCATCGTGGTTGCGCCCTGCAGCGCCGACTTCGCTGCCAAGCTGCTGCACGGCCGCGCGGATGACCTGCTCAGCCTGCTGTGCCTGGCCCGACCGATCGGTGACGTGCCGCTGCTGCTGGCGCCGGCGATGAACCGCGAGATGTGGACGCACCCGGCCACGCAGCGCAACATGGCGCAGCTGCAGTCTGACGGCGCCCATGTGCTGGGCGTGGGCAGCGGCGATCAGGCCTGCGGCGAAACCGGCGACGGCCGCATGCTCGAGCCGCACGAGATCCTTCAGGACCTGATCGCCTTCTTCAGCCCCAAGCGGCTGGCGGGCAAGCGGGTGCTGGTGACTGCCGGGCCGACCTACGAGGCGATCGACCCGGTGCGCGGCATCACCAACCTGTCCAGCGGCAAGATGGGCTTTGCAGTGGCGCGTGCGGCGCAAGAGGCGGGCGCCGAGGTCACGCTGGTGGCCGGGCCGGTGCATCTGCAGACGCCGCGCGGCGTCAAGCGCATCGACGTGCGCTCGGCGCTGGAGATGCATGGGGCGGTGCTGCCGCTGGCGCAACAGGCCGATGTGTTCATCGCGACCGCGGCCGTGGCCGATTGGCGCCCCGCAAGCGCCGCCGGCCAGAAGATCAAGAAGGACGGATCGGGCCGCACGCCCGAGCTCGCGTTCACCGAAAACCCGGACATCCTGGCCGAGGTGGCCCGTCTGCCACGCGCGGCATCCGCCCGGCTGTTCTGCGTCGGCTTCGCGGCAGAAAGTGAAGACCTGGCAGCCAACGCCCAGGCCAAGCGCGAGCGCAAGGGCGTGCCGCTGCTGGTGGGCAACATCGGGCCGGCCACCTTCGGTGCCGACGACAACGCGCTGTTGCTGGTCGACGCCCAGGGCGTGACCGAGGTGCCGCGCAACACCAAGCGGGCGCTGGCGCGCGGCCTGATCGCCGAGATTGCGCGGCGCCTGCCCGCCTGAACCCCGCCAGCCGCACGCCGGCCCGGCCTACCGACCTGCACCCATGAAAGTTGACGTCAAGATCCTCGACGCGCGCATCGCCGCGCAGATGCCGGCCTACGCCACCCCGGGCAGCGCCGGCCTGGACCTGCGCGCCTGCATCGACGCGCCGCTGACGCTGGCCCCGAACGCGTGGCAGCTGGTGCCCACCGGCATCGCGATGCACCTGGCCGACCCGGGCTACGCGGCGCTGATCCTGCCGCGCTCGGGGCTGGGCCACAAGCACGGCATCGTGCTGGGCAACCTGGTGGGCCTGATCGACAGCGACTACCAGGGCCAGCTGATGGTGAGCGCGTGGAACCGCAGCGCCACCGCCTTCACCATCGAGCCGATGGAGCGCATTGCGCAGCTGATGATCGTGCCGGTGGTGCAGGCCGAGTTCAACATCGTCAGCGAGTTCGCGGCCAGCCAGCGCGGCGCTGGCGGCTACGGATCGACCGGCACCCGCTGAGCGCAGGATCAGTGCAGGGGGCCGCCCTCGGGCGCGCCCGGTGAGATCGGCTGCACCCGGAAGAAGCCGGTGCCCGCGCTGCCGCGGCCGATTTCCTCTTCGGTGGCCTCGCGGATGGCCTCAACCCGGAGCTTCAGGCGCAGCGCGATGCCCGCCAGCGGGTGGTTGCCGTCCAGCACCACATGCTCCGGGTAGATGTCGGTCACCATGTAGAGCAGGTCGCGCGGCGCATCGGGGTTGCAGCCCTCGGGCAGGCCTTCGAAGGTCATGCCTTCTTCGAGCGCCTGCGGAAAGCGCTCGCGCGATTCGAGGAACACCTTGCTTTCGTCGTAGTCGCCAAAGGCGTCGTGCGGCTCGAGGTGCAGGTCCAGCCGCGCGCCGACCTCGTGGCCCTGCAGCGCCTGCTCGACCTTGGCCAGCAGGTCATCGCCGCCCACCAGAAACTCCACCGGCTCGTCGAGCACGTCGAGCTCTTCGCCGAGCGAATCCATCAGCGTCCAGGTGAGCGCAACCACGCATGGCGGTGTGACTTGGGGCAGGGCATCCATGCCGGGAATTGTCCCATGCGCCCGGTGACAAGACGCGTTCTAATCACGCCATGGACATCGATGCTTCCCTGGCACTGCTCGGCGGCCTGTCGCCGCGTCAGTTCATGAAGCGCCACTGGCACAAGAAGCCGCTGCTGTTGCGCGGCGCCATCGCGGCAGTGAAGCCGCCGCTGTCACGTGCGCAGCTCTTCGCGCTGGCCGCGCGCGACGAGGTCGAGTCGCGGCTGGTGGTGCAGTCGCCGCCGCCGCAGGGCGGCCGCAAGCCGGCGGCCCGGGCCATGGGTGTGGGTGCCCAGTGGACGCTGCAGCGCGGCCCGTTTGCGCGGCGCAGCCTGCCGCCGGTGCAGCAGCCGCACTGGACGCTGCTGGTGCAGGGCGTAGACCTGCACGACGATGCGGCGCGTGACCTGCTTGATTGCTTTCGCTTCGTGCCCGACGCGCGGCTGGATGACCTGATGATCAGCTACGCCACCGACGGCGGGGGCGTGGGGCCGCACTTCGACAGCTACGACGTGTTCCTGCTGCAGGTGCAGGGCCGCCGCCGCTGGCGCATCGGCCGGCAGAAGGACCTGTCGCTGCGCGACGATGTACCGCTGAAGATCCTCTCGCGCTTCGAGCCCGAGCAGGAGTGGGTGCTTGAGCCTGGCGACATGCTGTACCTGCCGCCGCGCTGGGCGCACGACGGCATCGCCGAAGGCGAGTGCATGACCTGCTCCATCGGCTTTCGCGCGCCGCAGCGCGGCGAGCTCGCGCGCGAGCTGCTGCAGCGCATGGCAGACGCAGCCGGTGACGAGGGCCGTGACGCCGCCGCATCGACACACGCTGCAGCCCCGGCGATGTACGCCGACCCGAGCCAGGGTGCGGTGGAGGCGCCGGCGATGCTGCCTGAGGCGATGCTGCGCTATGCGCACGATGCCGTTCAGCGCGCCCTGCGTGACCCGCAGGCACTGGCACGTGCGCTGGGCGAGTACCTCACCGAGCCCAAGGCGCAGGTGTGGTTCGAGCCGCCGGTGGCTGAGGTGGATACGGCAGAGCTGTTGCGCGGCGTGCGGCTGGACCGGCGCACCCGCATGCTGTGCGATGCGCGGCATGTGTTCATCAATGGCGAGAGCCTGCGGGCAGGCGGCGCCGATGCCCGGCTGATGCAGCGTCTGGCCAGCCAGCGCTTCCTGTCGGCTGACGACCTGCGCCGCGCCAGCGACGATGCCTGCGCGGTGCTGCAAGAATGGTGCGAAGCGGGCTGGGTGCATGCGAATGCCGCGCAACCCACGGCGCAACCCACGGCGCAACCCACGGCGCCATCCAAGGCGCCACAGCCATCTCGGCGATCTGCAGCACGGAGGCGAACATGAGCGGTGAAGCGGGCTCATCGGGACTGAACGGCACCTTGAACGGCAGGGTGAATGGCGCGGGGAACGGAGCGGGGAACCGAACGTTGAGCGGGTCCGCGGCCAGCATCGCCGCGCCTGCGGCTGCCGAGCCGCCCGCGCAGCCGGTGTTCGCCGCCTCGCTGCCGGTGGGGCGCATCGAAGGGCGTCTGGCGCTGGCGCAGACGGTGCGGCTGGCGCTGCAGTGCGCCGCACGCGAGGCCTGGCCCACGCTCATCCTGAGCGATGCGAACTTTCAGCACTGGCCGCTGGGCGAGCGCGCAGTGGTGGACGCGCTGCAGACCTGGGCGCGGCGCGGGCGCCACATGCTGGTGATGGCGCGCGAGTACGACACGCTGGAGCGGCTGCATCCCCGCTTTGTGACCTGGCGACGCACCTGGGCGCACCGGCTCGACTGCCGCCAATGCCGCCAGGCCGATCCGCTGGAGCTGCCCAGCGTGCTGTGGAGCCCGCACTGGTTCATGCTGCAACTCGATCGCGACCACGCGGTGGCGATTGCCGGCACCGACGAAGAACGCATCAACGCGCTGCGGCTGCGGGTGGACGAGTGGTGGCTGCGCAGCACCCCGGGCTTTCCGGCCAGCGTGCTGGGCCTGTAAGGCGCTCCAATGACCCGCCGCACTCCGGGGCTGGAGGCGGGCTAGGGTTTCTGCCTATAATCGCAGGCTGATCAGGAAATCGATGAGTTCCCCTGGTCGATCGGCGACCGCATCGCGAGCCGCCGAGGTTTCCGGAAACCTTATCCACTCTCGCTTTACGAAGGAAGATACGAAATGAACAAATCGCTCGTCCTGGCCGCCGTGATCGCTGCTGCTGCCCTGGCTGCTTGCGGCAAGAAGGAAGCCCCGGCCCCCGCGCCCGCTCCGGCACCGGCTCCCGCCGCTGCTCCGGCACCGGCTCCCGAGGCTGCTGCTTCTGGCGCTGCTCCCGCTGCTGCCCCGGCCGCTCCGGCTGCCGACGCTGCTGCCGAAGCCGCCAAGAAGGCTGCCGAAGCCGCTGCTGCTCCCAAGAAGTAATCTTCTCGAGCCAAGCGAAAAAGCCGCCTTCGGGCGGCTTTTTTCATGCCTGTTGCCGGCCCATCTGCCGGTGGCAGCGCTACACCGTGAGCCAGCCGCAGCCCGAGGGGCCGTCGGCCACCACGATCTCCTCATCGGCGCAGTTCAGCACCTGCGCCAGCGCGCGCCGCGCCAGCTCGGGCCGGTTGTTTTGCTCGCTCAGGTGTGCGGCCACCACATGGCGCAGCCCCGCATGCGCGATGCCACGCAGCAGTTCGGCGGCAGCCTCGTTGGCCAGATGGCCCCACGGGCCGCCCACCCGGCGCTTGAGAAACGGCGGGTAGGGCCCGCTGTCGAGCAGGGCGCTGTCGTGGTTGCACTCCAGCAGCAGCGCGTCGCAGCCGGCCAGGCGCTGCGCCACATGCGCGGTGGCATGGCCCAGGTCGGTCAGCACGCCAAGCGTGACGGCGCCATCGCCCAGCGTGAGCTGCAGCGGCTCGCGCGCGTCGTGCGGCACGGTCATCGGCCGCAGCTGCAGCGCGCCCACCTCGATCGTCAGGCCATCGCGCGCTTCGCGCACCATGCCGTCCCAGCCCGGGGAGCCCAGCGCCTGATGGGTGCCGCGGCTCATCCACACCGGCACGCGCCAGCGCTGCGCGAGGGACTGCGCGCAGCCAATGTGGTCGGCGTGTTCGTGGGTGATGAAGAGCGCGTCGATGCCGCCAGGCTCGACGCCGCTGGCGGCCAGGCGTTGCTCGAGTTGTCGGATGCCCAAGCCGCAGTCGATCAGCACGCGGGTGCGTCGCGTGCCGTCACCGGCCTCGACCAGGGTGGCGTTGCCGCTGCTGCCGCTGCCCAGGCTGCGGAATCGCAGCATTGCGTGGCCAGCCGCTCGCGTTCAGCGCAGATCGTCTGCGATGACCTTGACGATGCGCTGCGCGTTGGCGCCGCCATCGGGCGCGCCGGCTGCATCCAGCACCGTGACCGTGCTGCTGTCGCCCTGGCTGCGTACAACGATGCGGAACTTCAGCGGTGCCGCGTCCTTGCGGCCGCCGAACAGCGAACCGCCGAACAGCTTGCCGAAGAAGCCAGGCTGCGCCTTGTCGGCGGTGGGCTCGACGTAGCGCACGAAGTAGGTGCCCTGCGCGCGGTCGCGGTCTTCCACGGTGAAGCCGGTGCGGTCGAGCGCCAGGCCGACCCGACGCCAGGCGCGCTCGAAGCCTTCGCTGATCTGCACCGCAGGCAGGTTGCCCACGGTCGTCACACGCGCGGACGGCTGCGCAGCCTGCGCGCTGGCCACCGCGGTGCGGGCCTGGTCGGTGCTGGCGCCGAGCTTGACCATCAGGCGGCGCAGGAACTCGGCCTCGAGCTCGGGGTCCGACGGGCGCGGCGTCCACACGGTCTGGTCGCGCATCTGGTTGCTGTAGACCTCTTGCATGCCGCGGTGCGAGATGTAGATCTCGGTGCCGCCTGAGGCGCTGCGCTCAAGCCGGGTGCGGAAGCGGTCGCGCTCGCTGGTGGAATACAGCTGGTCAAGCACGCGGCCGATGGTGTTGCGGATGATGTCCTGCGGAATCTTGGCGCGGTTCTCGGCCCAGTCGGTTTCCATGATGCCGAGGTTGGCCTGGTCGAGCGTCAGCACGAAGCCGCTTTCCTGCCAGAACTCGCGCACCGGGTTCCACAGCTGCTCGGCAGGGCGGCCGACGACCAGCCAGCGCTGGTTGCCCAGCCGCTCGATGCGCACGTCGCCCGCGCTGAGTGCTGCGGTGGTGCTGGTGGCCACGGTGGCTGCGCCGCCGGGCTGCTGGCCCTGGGCGGCCGCAAAGCTGCTGGCGGTGACCGGACCTGCAGGCACGGTGTAGCGCGAATCGCGGGCGATCTGCGTCAGGTCGGGCGGCACCTCCAGCGAAGGCCCGCGGCGTGCGCTCTTGTAGTCGATCTTGTCGCCTTCCAGCACCGCGCAGGCGCCGAGCATCGCAACAAGGCCCAGCAGGGAAAGGCGCGGCAGCAGGCGCAGGGCGGTCAGGCGGGCGGTGGGCATGGGGCGCAATCCTCTGCGAGCGGCGTGGGAGAGATGGAAATTCGTGGACGGTGCAGGCTCAGGCCTTGATCAGCCCGCTGGCGCGAAGCGCGGCTTCGACCACCGGCTGCGCCGCGGCCGACAGCGGCGTCATCGGCAGGCGCAGCGCCGGCCCGCACAGGCCCAGGCGCGCCATCGCCCACTTCACCGGGATCGGGTTGGCCTCGACGAACAGGTGCTTGTGCAGCGGCATCAGCTGGAACTGGATCTGCATGGCGCGCTGGCGGTCGCCGGCGATCGCGGCCACGCACAGCTCGTGCATCAGGCGGGGTGCGATGTTGGCCGTCACGCTGATGTTGCCCTGGCCGCCGCACAGCATCAGTGCGACGGCGGTCGGGTCGTCGCCCGAGTAGATGGCAAAGCCCTTGGGCACATCGCGAATCAGCCACTGCGCGCGCTCGATATTGCCGGTGGCTTCCTTGATGCCGACGATGCCGGGCACCTGCGCCAGGCGCAGCACCGTGTCGTGCGCCATGTCGGCGACGGTGCGGCCGGGCACGTTGTACAGCACCATCGGCAGGTCGCCCACCGCTTCGGCAATCGCCTTGAAGTGCTGGTACTGGCCCTCCTGCGTGGGCTTGTTGTAGTAGGGCACCACCTGCAACTGGCAGTCGGCGCCGACCTTCCTGGCGAACTTCGCAAGTTCGATCGCCTCGGCGGTGGAGTTCGCACCGCAGCCGGCCATGATCGGCACGCGGCCGCGCGCCTGCTCCACCGACACGCGGATGATTTCGCAGTGCTCGTCGACGTTGACCGTGGGCGATTCGCCGGTGGTGCCGACCACGCCGAGGCAGTCGGTGCCTTCGGCAATGTGCCAGTCGATCAGCTTGCGCAGGGCCGGGTAATCGATGCTGCCATCGTCGTGCATGGGCGTGGCCAGTGCGACGATGCTGCCTGTGAGCGGTTTCATGGGAGCGTGATCTTTCTCAATGGGTCATTCTAGCCAGAGCGGATACCGCGCCGGCGCACTGCCAGCGCCCGCAGGCGCTGCGGCGCTTTCGCGGACGGCGGCGATGCGCTGCACGAATCGGTCGGGTCCGCGCAGGAAGCCATCCTCGTACGCGATCACGCGAAAGCCGCCGTGTGCAGCGCACAGGCGCAGCAGTTCGCCCGGCTGCAGCAGGAAGTCGGGCCGCGCAGGCCGGCCCACCGTCTCGTTGCCGGCGGCGAAGGTTTCGTAGATCAGTACGCCGCCGTCGGCCACGCTGCCAAGGATCAGCGGCATCAGGGGCCGCCACAGGTAATGGGTGACCACGACCCCGGCGAACTGGCGCCCGGCCAGCGGCCACAGCCCGCCTTCGATGTCGGCGCAGATGCATGTGCAGTCCGAAACGGCGCTGGCGTTCACCCGGGCGCGGGCCTCATCCAGCGCTGCGGCATCGCGGTCGACGCCGGTCACCGGATGCCCGCGCTGCGCAAACCACTGAAGATGACGCCCGCTGCCGCAAGCCACGTCGAGCACCGCGCCGGCGCGCGGCACCAGCGGCCCGAAGCGGCACACCCACTCCGAGGCCGCGCCCCCGCTGTGCGTCAGAGGCACGCCCAAAGTTGCTCGGCCAGCGCGACCAGGATGTCCGGGTGCTGGTACAGGGCCAGCACCCCGAGCGACAGCAACAGCGCCGCACCCAGCGCCAGCGCATGCGGGTAGCGCATCAGCGCCGAACGCCAAAGGGGCGTTGTGCGCGGATGGCCGGTGGCCTGAAGCGAAGCGTGGGTGGACACGTGGTTGGGCATGTTGGTGGCTCGCAGGCAGTTTACGCCGGTTGGGGCACGGCCCGGGCCACCGGCGCCTCGCGCACCGGCCAGTTCACCAGCGCGGCAAACACGCCCAGCGCGATGCAGATGCCCCACACCACGTCATAGCTGCCGGTGCGGTCGTACAGCAGGCCGCCCAGCCACACGCCGAGGAACGAGCCGATCTGGTGGCTGAAGAACACGAAGCCGCTGAGCATGCTGAAGTGCGACACGCCGAAGATGTTGGCAATGGTCGCGTTGGTCGGCGGCACGGTGGACAGCCACAGCAGGCCCATCGCCGCCGAGAACAGGTACACGCTTGCCGGCGACAGCGGCGCCAGCAGGAACAGCACGATGAAGACCGAGCGCAGCAGGTAGATGCCCGACAGGATGCGCGGCTTGGGCATGCGCTGGCCCAGCCAGCCCGCGCCGTAGGTACCGAACACGTTGAACAGGCCAATCAGTGCCAGCGCATAGCTGGCGACCTGCGGCGACGGGCCCTGGTCCTTCAGGTAGCTGGGCATGTGCACGCCGATGAACACCACCTGGAAGCCGCAGACGAAGTAGCCTGCGGTCAGCAGCTGGAAGCCGCGGTGGCGGAAGGCTTCGCGCACCGCCTGCATGATGGTCTGCTCGCGCCTGGCGGGTTGGCCGGCCACGAAGTCGCGCTCGCGCAGGCCCACAGCCAGCGGAATGATGATCAGCGAAGCCGCTGCGAGGTACAGCAGCGCCTGCTGCCAGCCGAAGTCGCTGATCAGCAGCCCTTCCACCGGCACCATCAGGAACTGCCCGAACGAGCCGGCGGCCGCTGTCACGCCCATGGCCCACGAGCGCTTGGCCGGGTCGAGCTGACGCCCGATCACGCCATACACCACCGCGTAGGTGGTGCCGGCCTGCGACGCGCCGATCAGCACACCGGTGGTCAGCATGAACATCCACGGCGTGGTGGACAGCGCCATGCCGGCCAGGCCCAGCGCGTAGCACAGCGCGCCGATGATCAGCACCCGGAAGGCGCCGTAGCGGTCGGCCAGCATGCCGGCGAAGATGCCGAACAGGCCCCACGAAATGTTTTGCACCGCGATGGCAAAGGCGAAGGTCTCGCGCGTCCAGCTCTGGGCCTGGGTGATCGGCTGCAGCCACAGGCCAAAGCCGTGGCGGATGCCCATCGAGAGGGTCACGATGGCCGCGCCACACAGCAGCACCTGCGTCATCGTCAGTTTGCGGGGGGAAGTCATGTGCCGATGCTAGCCGCCGCGCGCGTGCGGCGCTGCCACCGCGATGACATGCCCCACCCGCTTCGTGCGCCATCGAGGCGCGCTGGAGCCCTGCTAGCGGTCTTGGCATCTGTATGGATATACAGGCATCGGGCGTCTGCGCCGCTAGAATCGCGCACCCATGGCCACCACACCCGCCTCCAGCAAAGCCCAGAACGCTGCGTATTCCGAGGGCTCGATCCGCGTCCTCAAGGGACTCGAGCCGGTCAAGCAGCGCCCGGGCATGTACACCCGCACCGACAACCCGCTGCACATCATCCAGGAAGTGCTGGACAACGCGGCGGACGAGGCGCTGGCCGGCCACGGCAAGCGCATCCGCGTGGCGCTGCATGCCGACGGTTCGGTCAGCGTCGAGGACGACGGCCGCGGCATTCCGTTCGGCCTGCATCCTGAAGAAAAGGCACCAGTCATCGAACTTGTCTTCACCCGCCTGCATGCCGGGGGCAAGTTCGACAAGGGGCAGGGCGGCGCCTACAGCTTCTCGGGCGGCCTGCACGGCGTGGGTGTGTCGGTCACCAACGCGCTGGCCAGGCGGCTCGAGGCCACCTCGTACCGCGACGGCCAGGTGGCGCGGCTGGTGTTTTCGGCAGGCGATGTGGTCGAGCCGCTGCAACTGCGAAAGGCCGAGGCCGGCGACCGCAAGAGCGGTACCACGGTGCGGGTGTGGCCCGATGCGAAGTACTTCGAGGCGGCCGCGCTGCCGATGACCGAGCTCACGCACCTCTTGCGCAGCAAGGCGGTGCTGATGCCGGGCGTGAGCGTGACGCTGCAGGTCGAAAAGGCGGGCACCAAAGAACCCGAGAGCCAGACCTGGCTGTACAAGGGCGGCCTGCGCGACTACTTGATGCAGACGCTGAGCGGCGACCCGGTGATTCCGCTGTTCGAGGGCGAGGGCTACGCCGCCGCGCAGGACGACAGCTTTGCCGAAGGCGAGGGCGCGGCCTGGTGCGTGGCCTTCACCGAAGACGGCGCGCCGGTGCGCGAGAGCTACGTCAACCTGATCCCGACCAGTGCCGGCGGCACCCACGACAGCGGCCTGCGCGACGGCCTGTTCCAGGCAGTCAAGGGCTTCATCGAGCTGCATTCGCTGCTGCCCAAGGGCGTGAAGCTGCTGCCCGAAGACGTGTTCGCGCGCGCCAGCTACGTGCTGAGCGCCAAGGTGCTCGACCCCCAGTTCCAGGGCCAGATCAAGGAGCGGCTGAACTCGCGTGATGCGGTGCGGCTGGTGTCGAACTACGTCAAGCCCGCGCTTGAGCTGTGGCTCAACCAGCATGTGGAATACGGCCGCAAGCTCGCCGAGCTCGCCATCAAGGCGGCGCAGACGCGGCAGAAGGCAGGCCAGAAGGTCGAGAAGCGCAAGGGCTCGGGCGTGGCGGTGCTCCCGGGCAAGCTGACCGATTGCGAAAGCCGCGACCTGTCGCACAACGAGCTGTTCCTGGTGGAGGGCGACTCGGCCGGCGGTAGCGCCAAGATGGGCCGCGACAAGGAGTTCCAGGCCATCCTGCCGCTGCGCGGCAAGGTGCTCAACACCTGGGAGGTCGAGCGCGACCGGCTGTTTGCCAACACCGAGGTGCACGACATCGCGGTGGCGATCGGCGTCGATCCGCATGGGCCTCAGGACACCGTCGATCTTTCGGGGCTGCGTTACGGCAAGGTCTGCATCCTGAGCGATGCCGATGTGGATGGCTCGCACATCCAGGTGCTGCTGCTCACGCTGTTCTTCCGCCACTTCCCGCAGCTGGTGGCCACCGGCCATGTGCATGTGGCGCGCCCGCCGCTGTTCCGGGTGGATGTGCCGGCGCGCGGCAAGAAGCCCGCGGCCAAGATGTATGCGCTCGACGAGGGCGAGCTGCACGCCATCCTCGACAAGTGCGCCAAGGACGGCGTGGCGCGCGAGCGCTGCCAGATCAGCCGCTTCAAGGGCCTGGGCGAGATGAGCGCCGAGCAGCTGTGGGAGACCACCCTGAACCCGGACACCCGCCGGCTGATGCCGGTGCATCTGGGCGGCATGGACTTCGCACAGACCGAAGCCCTGATGACGCAGCTGATGGGCAAGGGCGAGGCCGCAGCCCGGCGCGAGCTGATGGAGCGGCACGGTGATGCGGTCGAGATCGACATCTGACGCCTTGGCGTTGCTCACGCTGACGCTCGCTGGCCTCGCATGCAGCAGCGCGGCGCACGCCGACCTGTGGGCCTATGTGGACGCGCAGGGCCGCACGCACTTCGCATCAGAGCGGGTGGACGATCGCTACGAACTCTTCATGCGCGGCCCCGACCGCTTTGGCGTGCTGCCGCTGCCGGCCTTGCCGCATGGCACGCCGCAGGCCGGGGTGCCGTCTGCGGTACATGCAGCCGAGACAAAGGGCAACGGTGCTTCGACGGGCAGCCCCTCGTGGGCACCCGGTGCCGTGCAGGATGCAAGCGCTGCGCGGCTGCTGCGCTTTTTCGACAGCTCTGCGGCCGTCCGCCGCGCCGAGCCGCTGGTGCGCGCCGCGGCGCAGCAGCACAGCATCGACTTCGCCTTGCTGCAGGCC
>JBDLRH010000175.1:0-5811 GCA_039800165.1 Pseudomonadota bacterium | reverse complement strand
TGACTGCCGCCGTCTCCGGCGGTAACTCAGGCTCGGGCACCGCCACCATCAAGGACGATGGCACCGGCAAGGTCTACAACGACAACGGCACCATCAACAACGCCGCCACCCCAGACAACGACTTCACCGCAGACCTCGACCCTGCAACGGATACGGGGGCAAAGGACCGCATCACCCAAGATATCACCCCGGAGTTCACGATCAATGGGGGGGCCTATCTCAAACCGGGGGGCTCGGTTCGTCTGCTAGATCCGTCTGGCGGTGTGGTCGCAGTGGCACCGATCACGCCCCAAGACATATCCAAAGGAGCCATCAACGTGGCGCCGGGAATCCTGGACGATGGCACCTATGTCTACAAGGCAGAGATCTTGGATGCCTTGGGTAAGGTCATCGGGAGCCAGCCAGTCACCGTGACGGTAGTGACTGATCGCGATGGCGTTGCACCATCAGTTGAGCTGGCGGCGAACGGTGGTGACTTCAACAAGGACGGTACGCCTGACTGGCTGCAAAACAACGTCGCTCAGCTACCAGTAACGTCGCTTTCTGCATTCAACGCGGGCAAAGATGCGCCTGCTTCGTCCTTCGGCGCCATCCTCGCAGGTACGGTGAACCCGGTCAGCCCGTCCGCGCCCGTCACGCTTGACGGTGGCGCTCAGCTTATCGATGTAGCGTTGAAAGTGCCCCCTATCGTGGCTCTGCCCCAGGGCGTCAACGGCGTCACCCCGCTGTACCAGTTCTCGGTAACCTCGCAGACCGGCGCTCAACTCGCTGACATCGATCTCACCCGCCCCGGCCTACAGTCGCAAGTGGTAATCGACCTCCCGCAAGGTGTTGCTGCGAATGCTTACTTCAAGTTCAATCAAAAGACGCAGAGTTGGACAAACTACACCAACGCTGCTGCACTCAATGGAAAGCAGGATGGTGCAGCCTTGGTCGACACTAACGCCGACGGCAAGATTGACCGTGTGGTCCTGACGCTGACCGATGGCGGCCCCGGCGACGAGGACGGCTTGGCGAATGGCACCATAGTCGACCCAGGCCTGCTGGCACTGAATGTACACCCTGTGTTTAGCGTGGGCTCAGGCGCCGGCGACCGCTGGCTCTCAGGGGTACTGAAGGACGCTCAAGACCGTGCCAAACCCACCACCGACAAGGTGGCAGTGGACTTCTTCACCTCCGAGCTGCCAGCGGCAGATCTGAAGCCACTGAAAGCCTGGGTGAACGTGCTGACTGGCGACTTCTTCTATGCTCCTGAAGGCGTCCCGCCGCCCTACGCCTGCTACGTACCTTACAACGCCTCGGGCCTCGGCTACGTGCCCGCCGCAGGCAAGGGCGCCTTCGATGTGCATCTTTACGTGAACAGTGCCGGTGTGACGCAGCTGGTTGGCATACAGCAGGCTGCCGAACTCGGCTTGGCAGCCAAGGGCTTCACTGACCTTGGCCCCCAGTTCGCCTCGGTGGAGGCTTATGGAACTGACCCCGGCGTGCAGCTGATGGGAGCGCCGCTGTCAGCGTCGCCCGTCGCCGGACTCTGATGCATTACTACCACTGAGAGAATCAACACCATGAAATTCAACATCAAGATGATCCGTTCAGCGGCTGTGACGGCTTTTGTGGCTGCTTGCAGCACGGCCTTTGCATCGGGCCCCAAGCACCCGGCCGACCAAGAGGGCTGGTACGGCACCCTGGCCATCGGCCAGGTGCTCAAGCCCAGCGCCACCACCACCCGGGTAGACCTGTCGGGGGGTGCAGTGCCCATCACGCTGATAGGCACCACCACCTGGGGCAGCGGCCGCGAAGGCACCTTGGCGATCGGCCGGCAGTCGTGGTCGGAAGACAAGGACAAGCCGGGCGAGTTCAGCTACCGGCGCATCGAAGGCGAGCTGTACTCTGGCCGCGTAGACCGCAAAGCCTTCAACGTGGGCGCGCTGAACCAGACCCTGAACGACCGCCTGACGGCCACCGGCCTGTTCATCAACGGGCTGGTACGCGTATACGACACCGAAAACACCCGCTGGTGGGTGGGTGCCGGCATTGGCTGGATGCAGGTGAAGATGCCTGACGCCAACACACCCACCACGCTGTGCGGCTGCCTGGGCGCGGCCAAGGGCAGTGGTGCGGCCCTCCGGGTGAAGGGGCAGGTAGAGCGCCTGCTGTCTGACAAGAGTGCGGTGTTCCTGGAGCTGGGCTACACCTCGCTGCCCGACGCCAGCACTGCAGCAGGCGCACTGCCGCGCACCACCTACGAAATGCCGGGGCTGGTGAACGTGTCTCTGGGTCTGCGGATGAAGTTCTGACGGTGCAGCGGGCCTGGTGTCCGCGTGACCTTTGCCAGGGCGTGTGGATAATCCAGTCATGGATTGGCCTCACGCCCTTCTTCATTGCCGGCGCCTTTGCAGCGTCGGTGTGGCCGCTGCGTTGCTTGCGGCAACATTCGCACACGCCACCCCCACCCAAGACGACGACCTGACCCGCCTGCTCGCCGAGCGCGGCCTGATCGGTCGCATCGAGCAGATGGGCCAGAGCGTGGCCGACCGCGCTTCCGAACTGGTGATGAACGCGATGGGCTTTCTGGGTGTGCCGTACCGGCGTGGCGGCAGCACCTTCGAGGCGGGGTTTGACTGCAGCGGCTTTGTGCGCGCCATCTACGAGCAGACGCTGGGCCTGGCGCTGCCGCGCAGTGCGCACGAACAGGCCGCGGCCACCGAGCGCATCGACCGCACCGACCTGCAACCGGGCGACCTGGTGTTCTTCAACACCATGCGCCGCGCCTTCAGCCACGTGGGCATCTACGTGGGCAACGGCAAGTTCATCCACGCGCCCCGCCCCGGCGGCGCCATCCGCGTGGAAGACATGGGCGGCGCCTACTGGGCCAAGCGCTTTGACGGCGCGCGCCGCGTGGCGGTGGCCGAAGCGTCGCCTCCGCGCTAACCCGTACCGCGTTCGATTCCCCCAGGGCAGGCGGCGGCTTGCTGCACTGCAGCGCTGTTCCCGGCATTCGCGGCGTTCCTGGCATTCGCTGCACTCTCGGCAAGCGCGCTTGGCGGGTTTTGGTTAGCATGCAACGCAACCAGCCACCCACCCCAAGGAGACACCGCGCATGGCCAGCCTCAACGTCAACGGCACGCCCCGACAGTTCGATGCCGAACCCGATACCCCGCTGCTGTGGGTGCTGCGCGAGCAGCTTGCGCTGACCGGCACCAAGTACGGCTGTGGCATCGCGGCCTGCGGCGCCTGCACCGTGCATGTGAACGGCCAGCCCGTGCGCAGCTGCGTGCGGCCCGTCTCAACCGTGTCGCCCACCGACAAGGTGGTCACCATCGAGGGCTTGTCGCCTGATGGATCGCACCCGGTGCAAAAGGCCTGGGTGGCGCTGGACGTGCCGCAGTGCGGCTACTGCCAGTGCGGCATGGTGATGGCCACCGCCGCGCTGCTGCGCGACAAGCCCAACCCCAGCGACCAGGACATCGACGAGGCCATCACCAACATCTGCCGCTGCGGCACCTACAACCGCATCCGCGCAGCGATCAAGGTGGTGGCGCAAGGCGGCAACCCCAAGACGGCCGGCCTGTCCATCCAGCATGCCGACGGCAGCGTGGCGTGAGGGGGCAGCGATGAAGTACAGCGATCTTCGCCCTGACCTTGCCGCAGACCTTCCCGCTGAATTGCCCACCGCACTGCGCGCCACCGTGCTCGGCACCGCAGGCACCGGACACAACGGTACCGCGCGCCCTGCCCTGTCGCGCCGCGGCTTCATCGCGGCGTCCACTGCCGCGTCGGTGTCGGCACTGGCCGGCGGTTTCTCGCTGGGCTTTCATGTACCCGCGCTGGCGCAAGCAACGCCTTCTCCGGGTGCCGCACCCGGCACCACACTCGAGCTCAACGCCTGGGTGGTCATCCGCCCCGATGATTCGGTGCTGATCCGCATCGCGCGCTCCGAGATGGGCCAGGGCACCCTCACCGGCCTGGCGCAACTGGTGGCCGAAGAGCTGGAATGCGACTGGGCGCGGGTCACCACCGAATACCCCACGCCCGGCCAGAACCTCGCGCGCAACCGCGCGTGGGGCAACATGTCCACCGGCGGCAGCCGCGGCATCCGCGAGTCGCATGACTATGTGCGCAAGGGCGGTGCCACCGCACGTGTGGTGCTGGTGCAAGCCGCTGCACAGCAGTGGAACGTGCCTGCAGCTGAATGCAGCGTGGCCAAGGGCGTGATCACCCACACGCCCAGCGGCCGCACGCTGCGCTATGGCCAGGTGGCCGAGGCCGCTTCCAAACTGGCGCCGCCAGCCGATGTGCCGCTGAAAGACCCGTCGCGCTGGGCGCTGGTGGGCAAGCGCCTGGCGCGCCTGGACACCGCTGACAAGGTGACCGGCAAGCAGGTGTTCGGCGCTGACCTGCAACTGCCCGGCATGCTGAATGCCGCCATCAAGGCCTGCCCTGTGTTCGGTGGCAAGGTGCGCGGCTTCAATGCGGCGGCCATCAGCAACCGCCCCGGCGTGAAGAAAGTGGTACCGGTGGGCGACAACGCGGTGGCGGTGATTGCCGACACCTGGTGGCGCGCCAAGACGGCGCTCGATGCGCTGCCGATCGACTGGGACTTGGGACCCAACGCCAGTGCCTCCAGCGACGCGTTTGCGCAGACGCTCAAGGCCGCGCTGGACGCGCCCGAAGCCGGCGTGGGCAACAGCAACGGCGACGCGCGTGCAGCGCTGTCGCAGACGCCACGCAAGCTGCAGGCGGTGTACAGCTACCCGCACCAGAACCACGCGACGATGGAGCCGATGAACGCGACGGTGCGCTACACGCCCGAGCGCTGCGAGGTGTGGACGCCCACGCAAAACGGCGAGGCCGCACTGGCCGCCACCGCAGAGGCCTCAGGCCTGCCGCCCTCCAGGTGCGAGGTCTACAAGCTGCACCTGGGCGGTGGCTTCGGGCGGCGCGGCGCGGTGCACGACTGGGTGCGCCAGGCGGTGGTGATCGCCAAGGAGATGCCGGGCGTGCCGGTCAAGCTGCTGTGGAGTCGCGAAGAAGACATGCTGCACGGCCGCTTCCATCCGGTCACGCAGTGCAAGATGACCGCGGGCCTGGACGCGCAGGGCAACATCACCGCGCTGCACATGCGCATTGCCGGCCAGTCCATCCTCGCGGGCGTGTTCCCGCAGATGATGCGCGACGGCATCGACCGCGTGGCCTTTCAGGGCCTGAACAGCGGTGGCGGCGAGGCGATGATCGGCTACGACTTTCCGAACCTGCTGATCGACCACGCGATTCGCAACCCGCATGTGCCGCCGGGCTTCTGGCGCGGCGTGAACCTGAACCAGAACGCGCTGTACCTTGAGTGCTTCCTCGATGAGGTGGCGCACGCCACCAAACAAGACCCGCTGGCGCTGCGCCGCAAGCTGATGGCCAAGCACCCCAAGCACCTGGCCGTGCTGAACGCTGTGGCCGAGCGCGCCGGCTGGGGCAAGCCTGCTCCGAGCGTCAAAGGGCAAAAGGTGTTCCGTGGCCTGGCACAGACGCACGGCTTTGGCAGCTATGTGGCAGCCTGCGCCGAAGTGTCGGTCAGCGCACGCGGCGAGCTCACCATCCACCGCATCGTCGCTGCCACCGACTGCGGCCATGCGGTCAACCCGCAGCAGATCGAGGCGCAGGTAGAAGGCTCGTTTGCCTACGGCTTGTCGGCGCTGTTCGGTGCCTGCACCGTGAAGAACGGCCGCATCGAGCAGGACAACTTTGCCACCTACCCGGTGGTGCAGATGCGTCACATGCCCAAGGTCGAGACCATCACCATGCCGTCAGGCGGCTTCT
>JBDLRH010000174.1:0-13313 GCA_039800165.1 Pseudomonadota bacterium | reverse complement strand
AGGAGATGGACTCCGTCCACCTGGTGCCCAACCGTTACCCCCAGGGCGAGTACCTGCTGCTCTTCGACCCGCTGGACGGCTCCTCGAACATCGACGTGAACGTGAGCATCGGCACCATCTTCTCGGTGCTGCGCAAGGTGGGCCACGCGCGCGGTGTGAGCGAGGAAGACTTCCTGCAGCCTGGGCGCCAGCAGGCGGCGGCCGGCTACTGCGTGTACGGCCCGCAGACCACGCTCGTGCTGACGGTGGGCGACGGCGTGGCGATGTTCACGCTCGACCGCGAGCAGGGTTCCTGGGTGCTCACGGCCGACGAGGTGCAGATCCCCGCGGACACCAAGGAGTTCGCGATCAACATGAGCAACATGCGCCACTGGGCACCGCCCGTGCGCCGCTACATCGACGAGTGTCTGGCTGGCAAGGAAGGCCCGCGCGGCAAGGACTTCAACATGCGCTGGATCGCGAGCATGGTGGCCGACGTGCACCGCATCCTCACGCGTGGCGGCATCTTCCTGTACCCGTGGGACAAGCGCGAACCCGACAAGCCCGGCAAGCTGCGCCTGATGTACGAAGCTAACCCGATGGGCTGGATCGTCGAGCAGGCCGGCGGCGCTGCCACCAACGGGCGACAGCGCATCCTGGACATCGAGCCGACCACGCTGCACGAGCGGGTGAGCGTGATCCTGGGGTCACGCCATGAAGTGGAACGGGTGACCGCGCATCACCTCAGCCAGGCCTAAGCCGCGGCGTCGGGCAGGCGCTGCAGGCGACGCAGCCGCGAGACGCCTCCCACCCACAGTGCCAGCAGCAGTGCCAGCGCACCGCCCAGCCACAGCGGTGTTGCGAGGCCGTGATGCTCGCCCAGCCAGCCGCCGAGCAGCGCGCCCGGGCCGGCAGGCAGCAAGGTCAGCCAGCGCATGATGCTGGTCATGCGGCCCAGCAACGGCGCGGGCGTGACCGCCTGGCGAAGTGACAGGAAGTTGATCATCAGCAGTACGGCACCCACGCCAAAACACAGCAGCATCGCAGCGAAGGCAGGCCGGCCCCACGCATCCGGGGTACGGGTCGCAGCGGCCAGCAGCAGCCACCCGATGCCGGTGACGCCGATACCCAGCGCCATGCAGCGCCCCGGCCCCAGTGCCGCCGACACGCGGTGGCCCATCGCGCCGGCAAACACGGCGCCGATACCCAGGCCGATGTAGCCCAACCCTACCTGCGATTCCGACAGCCCCAGCGTGCGCACCGCCACCAGGATGTGCACCACCATCGCGGCGTGCTGCAGCCCTTGCCATGCGCCGACGACGAGCGCCAGCTGCAGCAACAGGCGCTGGCCACGCACGAAGCTCAACCCCTCGGCCAGCTCGGTGCCAAAGCCGCGATGCACCCGCTCAGCCAGCGACTCTTTCAGCCGCAGGCCGCGCAGCAGCAAAACGCTCCACGCCAGCATGACCGCGTCGGCCAGCAACGCGAGCGGCGCGCCCACCAGCTTGATCAGGAAACCGGCCACGCCTGGCCCCAGCACCTCGGCAAGTGACCCTGCCATTGCATTGCGCGCATGTGCCTCGACCAGCCGCTCTCGCTCCACCACCTGCGTCAGCACGATCTGCGATGCGGCACCACCCGCCACGAACACGCAGCCGAGCACAAACATCACCACGTAGAGGTGTGGCAGGTCCAGCGCATCCAGCGCCCACGCCAGCGGTATCGTCAGGATGGCAAGCGCCATCACGATCTCGCCGCCGATGTGTACCGGCAACTTGCGTACCCGGTCCAGCCACACGCCAACCGGAAGCGACAACAGAAGAAACGGCGTCAGCTCGGCCGCGGTCAGCCAACCCATCTGTGTGGGCGTGGCATGCAGCAGCACCGCCGCACACAGCGGCACCGCGATCATCGTGACCTGGTGCCCCAGCGAGCTCGTCAGCACCGACAGCCACAGCCGCCGAAAGCGCGGGTCGCGCAGCAGGTCGTCAGGCGCGAGCATGCGCGGCACGCTCACGCCAAGTGGCAGGCCACCGCGTTCCCGTGTGCATCAATGCGCAGCGCAGGGGACTCGGCGGCGCAGCGCGCCTGCGCCAGCGGACAGCGGGTGCGGAAGGCGCAACCGGAGGGCGGGTTCAGCGGCGACGGAATGTCACCCTGCAGCAGCTCGATCACCTTGGCGCGCTCGCGCTTCGGGTCGGGCAGCGGCACCGCAGACAGCAACGCGCGGGTGTAGGGATGGCGCGGCGTCGTGTACAGGGCGTCGCGGCTGGCGGATTCAACGACGCGGCCGAGATACATCACCAGAACGCGCTGGCTGACATGGCGCACCACCGCCAGGTCATGCGCAATGAACAGCACCGCCACGCCGGTCTCGCGCTGCAGATCGGCCAGCAGGTTGAGGATTTGCGCCTGGATCGATACGTCCAGCGCCGACACCGGTTCATCGCAGACCAGCAGCCGTGGCCCGAGGATCAACGCACGCGCGATGCCGATGCGCTGGCACTGACCGCCCGAGAACTCGTGCGGATAGCGGTTGAGCTGCCGCGGGCTCAGGCCGACGCGGTCCATCATCTCACGCACCTTGCCCTGGCGCGCCGCGGCATCGAGCTGGCGCTCGTGGATTCGCAGCGGCTCCTCGATGATCTGCGCCACCGTCATGCGCGGGTCGAGCGACGCCAGCGGGTCCTGGAACACCATCTGCGCCTCGCGCCGCAGCACGCCAGGGCGGCCCTGCGGCACCACGGCGCCATTCCACAGCACCTGGCCTGTGCACAGCGCATCGGCGCCGGCCGGCAGCAGCTGCAACAGCGCACGGGCCAGCGTGGACTTGCCGCAGCCCGACTCGCCGACGACGCCGAGGGTCTGCCCTGCGTCGAGGGTGAAGCTCACGCCATCGACTGCACTGACCCGCGGCGCCGGGTCCCATGGGCGCCAGGCGGGGCGCGACAGACGGTACTGCACCCGCAGATCGTTTACCTGCAGCAGCGGCGCAGCGGTGACTGCGGCGTTGCCCGCAGCATCAGTGCCGGCGGCGTTCATGCAGCAGACTCCGCCGGCAATGGCATGCGCTCGCGCACCACATCGACGGGCTGATGACAGGCGCGGCGATGTTGCGGGTTCACGGGCGCCTCACCGTGGCCCTGCGCCACCTCCTGCGCCACCTCCTGCGCCACCTCCTGCGCCAGCGCCTGCACCACTGCCTGCAGCGCCGGTCGCTCGGCACGGCAGCGGTCTTCAGCCAGCGCACAGCGTGGCGCGAAGGGGCAGCCGGGTGTCACCTCGGACAGGCTCGGAGGCAGACCGGGAATGGCTTGCAGCCGGGCATGAGCCCGTGGGGTACCCGGGGTACCTGGCGCATCTGCCGGCTGAAGCGACGGTCGCGCTGCCAGCAAGCCGCGTGTGTAGGGGTGCGAGGGCCGGTAAAACAGGTCGTCAGCGTCGCCCTGCTCCATCGCGCGGCCGGCATACATCACCAGCACCTGGTCGCACAGGCCGGCGACCACACCCAGGTCGTGCGTGACCAGCACGATCGCGGTGCCGTGATCACGTTGCAGCTCGCGCAGCAGCTCGAGGATCTGGGCCTGCACCGTCACGTCCAGCGCGGTCGTGGGCTCGTCGGCGATCAGCAGGTCGGGCTCGCAGAGCAGCGCCATCGCGATCATCACCCGCTGGCGCATGCCGCCCGAGAGCTCGTGGGGGTACTGACCGATGCGACGTGCAGCGTCAGGGATGCGTACTGCGTCCAGCAGCCGCAGCGCCTGCGCGCGCGCCTCGCGCCGTGCCATGCCGCGGTGCAGTTCCAGCACCTCGGTCATCTGCCGCTCCACCGTCAGGTACGGGTTCAGCGCAGTCATCGGGTCCTGGAAGATCATGGCCATGCGGTCGCCGCGCACGGCGTTCAGTTCGCTCGGCGACAGCCCCAGCAATTCGCGCCCGCCAAGGCGCACCGAGCCCGCCGCGCAGCCGTTGCGGGCCAGCAAGCCCATCACGGCCAGCAGCGTCTGGCTCTTGCCCGAGCCGCTCTCGCCCACGATGCCCAGCGTGCTGCCGCTTTCGAGGCGGAACGACAGGCCATCGACCGCACGCACCGTACCGTCCGGGGTGTCAAAGGCCACGGCAAGGTCTCGCACCTCCAGCAGCGTTGTGTCTGCGCCCGATACATCGTTGTGCGTCGGCTGCATTCAGCGCTCCCGCGGGTCAAGCGCATCGCGCAGCCCGTCGCCAACGAAGTTGAGTGCCAGCAGGGTGACGGCCAGCAGCGCCGCCGGGAACATCAGCATCCACGGCGACGCCTCCATCACCGCCGCGCCGTCGCGCACCAGCACGCCCCACGAAGTCATCGGCTCCTGGATGCCGAGACCAAGGAAGGACAGCACCGACTCGGTGAGGATGACACCGGGCACGGTGACGGTGGTGTAGACCACCACCACCCCCATCAGGTTGGGCACGATGTGGCGCAACACGATCAGGCCGGTGGGCACGCCGATGGCGCGCGCCGCATCGACGAACTCGGCATTGCGCAGCGACAGCGTCTGCCCGCGCACCACCCTTGCCATGTCCATCCAGCTGAAGGCGGTGATGGTCAGCACCACCAGGTGGAAGTCGCGACCCAGGAAGGTGACCAGCAGGATGGCGATCAGCAGGTAGGGCACCGCGTACATCATGTCCACCAGCCGCATCATCAGCGCATCCACCCGACCGCCGATGAAGCCCGCGATCGCACCCCAGGCCACACCCAGCGTGCACGATGCGAGCGTGGCCAGCAGGCCCACCGTGAGCGACACTCGCCCGCCCACCATGCTGCGTACCAGCAGGTCGCGGCCCGAATCGTCGGTGCCAAACCAGTGCCAGCCCGCCAGCGACGGCGGCTGGCTCATGGCATTCCAGTCGGTGTCGTCAAACGCATGCGGCCACGCCAGCGGCAGCAGCACGCAGGCCAGTGACACCAACACCAGCAACGCAAGGCCTGCGACGGCTGCGCGGTTGCGACGGAAGCGGCGTACCGCGTCCGACCACAGGCTGCGCCCGGCTGGTGCATCGGCAAGCGCCGCTGCAGCCTCAATAGCGGATCTTGGGGTCGAGCCAGGCATAGACCAGGTCCACCAGCAAGTTGAGCAGCACCGCGATCACGGTGATCAGCACCACCAGCCCCAGTACCAGCGTGTAGTCGCGGTTGGCCGCGCCGTTGACGATCAGCCGCCCGAGGCCCGGCAGCGAGAACACGGTTTCTGTGACCAGCGCCGAGGTGATGGAGGAGATGCACAGTGGCCCCATCAGCGACACCACCGGCAGCAGCGCAGGCTTGAGCGCATGGCGCATCACCACCAGGCGCAGCGGCAGGCCCTTGGCGTGGGCGGTGCGGATGTAGGGGCTGTGCAGCACCTCGATCAGGCTGCCGCGCATCACGCGTGCAATCGTTGCCATGTTGATCAGCACCAGCAACGCCACCGGCAGCACCATGTAGCGCGGATCGAAGTCGGACCAGCCGCCCGCCGGAAACCAGCGCAGTCCGATTGCGAACACCAGCACCAGCAGCGGCCCCACCACAAAGCTTGGCAGGGTATGGCCTGCACTGGCCAGCACCATCAGCGCATGGTCGACCGAGGTGTTCTGGCGCAGTGCCGCAAGAATGCCCGCCGCCACGCCAAGCAGCAGTGACAGCAGCATGGCGATGGCGCCAATGGCCAGCGACACCGGAAGCGCCTTGGCCACCAGTTCATTCACCGACCAGTCGGCATAGCGGAACGAGGCGCCGAGGTCGCCCTGCAACAGGGCCTGCAGGTACAGCAGGTACTGCTGCCACAGCGGCTTGTCCAGGTGGTACTTGGCCTGCAGGTTGGCGAGCACCGCCTCGGACACCACCCGCTCGCCATCGAACGGCCCCCCCGGCGTGGCGTGCAGCAGCAAATAGCAGACCGTGATGACGGCCAGCAGCGTGGGCAGCGTCGCCAGCGCACGACGCAGCGCAAAGGACCACATGGAGGCGCAGCGACCCGCTCAGTGCTTGATGATGTACAGGTCCTGGCTGCGATGGCGGTCCTGCGGATTGCCATCACCGTAGCCGCCAATCGTGCTGCGCACCAGCCGGGGTACGGTGTACTGCAGCAGCGGGATGATCGGGTAGTCCTCCATGATCTGGCGCGAGGCCTGCGTCAGCAGCTGCTTGCGCCGGGCCGGGTCCGCCGACTGCAGGCCCTGCTGGATCAGCGCCTCGGCTTCGCGGTTGCAGTTGAAGTTGTTGTTCTGGTCCGAGTCGCATTTGATCAGCGCAAGGAAGGTAGTGGCATCGTTGTAATCGGCCAGCCAGCCGTTGCGCGCCATCTGGAACTGCCCGTCGTGGCGCTTCTTCAGCAGCACCTTGAACTCCATGCTCTCCATGTCGACGTTCAGTCCCAGCTTGGTCTTCCATTCCGATGCCGCAAAGATGGCCATCTTCTTGTGGTACTCGCTGGTGTTGTAGGTGAAGGTGAATTTGGCTCCGGGCTTCACGCCCGCCTGCTCCAGCAGCTTGCGCGCCTCGGCCACGCGCCGGTCCATCGGCCAGGTGGACCACTCGTGCGGGGTGACATCGGCGCCTTCAATGCCGCGCACCATCACGCTGTAGGCGGGCAGCTGCCCGTCGGCCGTGACCTTTTGCGCAAGGATGTCGCGATCGAGCACCATGGACAGCGCCTTGCGCACCCGCACGTCCTTGAAGAACGGGTCGCGGGTGTTGTACGAGTAGTAGCGCAGCCCCAGGATCGGCGCGTTGCGGATCTCCTTGGGGTACTGGGCCCTGTACTTCTCGAAGGTACCGGGCGGCAGCTGGTACACCCAGTCGTTCTGGCCGGCCTCGAACAGCTTGACGTCGGCGGCCGAGTCCTCGATGGGAAGGAAGGTCACGCGCGTGAGCTGCACATTGGCTGCGTCCCAGTACTGCGGATTTTTTTCGATGACGATGCGGTTATTGACCTGCCAGTCCTTCAGCACATAGGCGCCGTTGCCCACCATGCGGCCAGGCTTGGTCCAGTCGCGGCCATGCTGCTCCACCGTGGCGCGATGGATCGGCCCGAGCTGGTTGTTGCTGACGACCGAGGGCAAAAAGCCCACCGGGTAAGGCGTGCGGATCTCAACCGTCAGGCGATCCACCGCCCGCACTCCCACTTCGGCGGGCGGCTTCTTGCCCTGGGCCACTTCCAGCCCGTTCAGCAGAAAGGCGCCGAAGGTCTGCGCGTACTTCGACCCCGTCTTCGGGTCAACAAAGCGGCGGATGCCGTAGACCACATCGTCGGCCGTCACTGCGTCACCGTTGGACCACTTGGCGTTGGGTCGCAGTCGGAACACCCAGGTGGTCGGATTCGTCTGCGACCAGCTTTGCGCCACACCCGGCACCACCCGCCCCCGTGAGTCCATGCCGGTCAGGCCCTCGAACAGGTCGCGGATGATGTTGTTGGCGCCCACCGACTCGGCCAACGCAGGGTCCAGCGTCTCGGGCTCCGAGCCGTTGTTGCGCACCATCGTCTGGGTGGGGTGCAGTTGCACGCCCGGGGGAATGACGGCTGCCGCAGCCGGCGCCGCCCCCATCCACAGGTTCGCTGCCACAAGCGCAGGCAGCACCGCAAGCCAGATCCGTCCCATCGTTGTTCTCCCCAATTGCATCCAGCGAATTTCAGGTTGCCGCCATGATGCCGCAAAAAGAAAAGGCCACCGAGCGTTCGGTGGCCTGAATCACACGGAGCGCCCGTCCCTTCAAAGGCGCCCCTGGTCCAACTGGGCCTCGGCGGCAAGCCGAGGCCCGTTCAGATCAGCCAGACCTGACCGGTCACATGGCCACCGTGGCGCGGAAGTAGAACGTACGGCCGTGCGGCGAGGCGTAACGGGAATCCCAGCCGCCGCCCTGGAACAGGTCAGACTGGTTGCTGAACGGGGGCGCCTGATTGGTCAGGTTACGGACGCCCAACACGAGGCTGGTGCCTTTTTTGGGCGACCAGCTGCCGTAAGCATCCAGCGTGGTGTAGGACTTGACGGTGTTGGTCGGAATGAAGTCGATGTAACCGGACTTGTGGCGAATACCGATGCCAGCGCCAAACTCACCGCGGCTCCAGTTCACCATCAGGTTGTGCTGCCAGCGGAAGATCGGACCAGACCCAACGTAGATTCCTACGTTCTGGTTGAACGGGCCGCCTGTGTAGTCCTGGTACTCATACTTGTTGACCCACGTGCTTTGCAGCGCCGTGTCGATCTGGCCGAAGCTGGTACGCATGCGATGCTGCACACCGAAGTCAATACCATTGGTGTTGAGATCCCCGAGGTTCTGCAGGCGCTGGTCTACATAGCCGCACAGCGGACCCGGGCAGTTGCTCGTAATAGACAGCAAATTACCCGGAGCAAAGTTGAAGTACTGCTGGAACTGCGGGTAGGTACTGAACAGTGTGGACTGAGGAATTGCCCCGATCTGGTTGGTGAGGCTCACGCGCCAGAAATCGACGCTTGTCGACAGGTTGCGCGCAGGCTCCAACACAAAACCAAGCGTGAAATTCTTTGCCTTCTCCGGTTTCAGCGCGGTATTGCCGCCAGTGAGAACCTGGAACTGACTGTCGCAGTTCGCACCAGCGGATGCCCCTGGGATGGCATTGCCGCCCGGGCAGTTCACCGGGTTGTTGAACTCACCGGAGTTCGTATAGGCCTGTGAACTGTTCAGGTCGTACAGCGATGGCGCACGGAAGCCCGTCGAGGCAGATCCACGGACAAGGAAGGTCTTGGATGGCTGAAAACGGAATGCCGCTTTCGGATTGGTGGTGTTGCCAAAGTCACTGTAGCGGTCGTGGCGCACCGATCCCGTCACTTCCAAAGTCTTGGTCACGGGCACGTTGAGCTCAGTGTAGAAAGCTGTGATGTTGCGCGTGCCTTTGGCGATAAACGTCGGGTCAAGTCCTGTCGAAGCGCTCACCAGCGCTGCGTAGTCAGTGTTCGCTTTGGACACGAAGTCTTCGCGGCGGAACTCTGCGCCAACCGCAAACTGCACTGGCCGCCCGGCTCCGAGCCAATCACCAAACTCACGGCTCGCAGAACCCTTGAGGGTCGTGACCTTGCCTGTAGACGTCTGCAAAAGCCCCTTGAGTAGGGCCTGGTCCAGCAGCGCCGAGGCTTCAGCAGTCTGGGGACCAAACGGGTTGATGATGCCCGTCAGCAGGCCTTCCCCGATCATGTCGCCGTTGGCATAGCCACCGGTCAGCTTGTTATCGACCTGATTCCGGTTGAAAGACAGCTTGGCCGAATAGTCCCAACCCGCCGCCACACCGTCAGCCGTAAACATGATGCGGCTCTGGGTGTTGACGTCCTCCGCTGTACGGGGGCCATTGGGGAAGTTGCGCCAGAACACATAGGCGAACCCGGGCTGCACGTTCACCGGGTTGGGGAACCGCGCGGACGGGTTGAACGCAGGAGCCCCCGCGGTTCCGTCGTCGAATGTGGGATCAATGTTGGCTGTCGGGAAGTACGGGTTCGGGGTCCCATCGGGTCGGGTCGGGTTGATCAGGTAGCCGCCGTACGGCACCGGCGCGATGCGGGTCGTGACCGAGTTGCGGGCCGCAAACGCTTCAAAGCCGACATCCAGCGAATTGTTGACCCGCAGGGACCCCTTGAACATGCCGGAGACGGTATCGATCTTTGGCGCGTGATCCACGAAGTTCGGCGTAACGATCTTGCACTGGATGCCGCCGCCAGCCGAGATGAGTGCCGTACCCGCGCACCCCGGCGCCGACGGGTTGTAGAGCGCAGAGAAATCCTGCGTGTAGTTCGCAGGGTCGGTGCTGTTCGACAGGCCGCCGACGATGCGCTTGTTGAAGTCGCGCTGGCTACCGGAAATCGCCTGCTCCTTGCGCATGCTGACAAAGCCAAAGACGTTGTAGCCGTCCTTCGCCAGGTCACCACGACCAAAACCAATGTTGCCGCTCACCGAACGACCGCCTGGCTTTTGCGGCGTGTCGTAGCCCATGCTCGCAGTGCCCCCAGCGAAGTTCTTCCGGGTGATGAAGTTGATCACGCCTCCAATTGCATCCGTACCGTACAAGGATGACGCGCCATCCCGCAGCACTTCGATGCGTTCAATGGCCGCGAACGGAATCATGTTCAGGTCCGGTGCGGCGCCGTCGATCGCGTTGTTGGCGATACGTTCGCCGTTGAGCAGTACAAGAGTCTTGTTGGAACCCAGACCGCGCATGTCAGCGAATGACGCGCCACCGGATCCAGAGCCGATCGCAGAAGCCGTGTTCGTGCTCGCCTGCAGACCGCTGATGCTCTGTACAGCCTGTTCGACAGAGGTAATGCCCTGATTGCGCAGATCGTCCACACGGATCACCGTGATGGGCACCGACGTTTCAGCATCGACGCTGCGGCGGATGGCCGAGCCGGTGATCTCCACACGCCCCAGGGACGCGTCGGACGACTGGGCGGCCGCCTGGGTGGACACCGCCATCAGCGCAGCGCCGGAAACAGCCGTCAACACGGCGCTGCTGAGCACCGACAGACGGAAGATGGATCTGGTAGACATGACGCAACCCCTCCTAGTTAGGCATTGAAACAGTACGCACCCTGCCAACATACCCCCGAAACCCGTGGGGTCGCAATCAGGGTTTCACTCCAGATTCATCAAGTGATGCCTTTGGGCAACACTCGACGCGCCAACCTCAGTCGAGCTTGAAGTTGAATTCCTGCACCGCCCGGATTTCGGCAGCGTCGCTGATGCACTTGTACTGAAGCATCGCGTCCCGCACGGCGCCGTGCAGTTCCCGCGGCCCCGACAGGATGACCACCTCCTTGACGGCGCCGTCGCGGATGACCGCCTGCGCACGCACCAGCCCTTCAATGCCCGCCTGAATGGCGCGCCGCGGCATGACCGGTGCTACCTGGGTGGGGCAGATCACGCCGATCTGGGTCGGGCGAGGTGGCGGCGGCGCCGGAGCGGGCGCGGGCGGCGCTGGAGGAGCAGGCGGCGGCGGGGGTGCAATCACCGGCGGCGCGGGCGGCGGGGTGGGCGTGGCCACGATGGCGGGCGCAGCGGTGACAGGCGGCGCCACCTCGGGCGGCGGCACAAAGGGCGGGGGCGGCGCCTCCGTGCGCGGCGCCTGCGGTTCAGGCGGCTTGATCTGCTTGGGAGGCGGCGGGGGCGGCGGCGGGATGATCACCTCCTGGATGACCGCCGCCTCCATCGGCTTTTTCAGGATTTCCAGGCCTTTGCGTGCCGTACCACTGACCAGCGCCCACAGGGCTGCCACGTGGATCAGGATCACCAGGGCCCAGCCGATCGCCCGGCGCCTGGGGTCGGCTCCGGCATAGCTGCGTGCAAGGCGGCCGCTCATCCTGCGCCTACTGTACGAACTGCTCGCTGCCGATCACGGCGAGCTTGCTGAGGCCGGCCCGCTTGGAGGTGGCCAGCACATTGGCAAACACCGAGTACTGGCAGTCCTTGTTGGGCCGCAAGTGCACCTCGGGCTGCACTGGCAGGGCGGCCAGCGCGTCCATCTTGGCTTTCAACTCGGCTGCATCAATGGGAACACCCTGCCAGTACACGACGCTTTTCGCGTCGATGTCGATCTGGACCTTCTCGGGCTTGGGCAGGTTGGTCGGTGGTGTGCCCACCGGCATCTCCAGATTCACCGCATGCAGCTGGATCGGGATGGTGATGATCAGCATGACCAGCAGCACCAGCATCACGTCGATCAAGGGCGTGGTGTTCACGTCCATCATGATCTCGGGCTCGCTGCCGCGGCGCCCGAGCCGGCGCTGCGCCTTGTGGCCAAGAAAGTTGCGCATCGGTCAGCCCCCGCGCGGCGGCGGCTCGGTGATGAATGCCACCTTCACGATGCCCGCGCGCTGACAGGCGTAGAGCACCCTGCCCACACCACCGTAGGGCCCGTCGAGGTCGCCGCGGATGTGCACCTCGGGTTGCGGCTTCATCGCCGACACCTTCTTCAGACGATCCACCAGCGCCTCGGTGTCGCGCACCGGCGTGTCGTACCAATGGATCAGCCCCGCCTTGTCCACCGAGATCACGATGTTCTCGGGCTTCGTTTCGCGCACCTCGACGCGCTCCTTGGGCAGCGTGACGGGCACCGAGGTGGTCACCACCGGCACAGTGATCAGGAAAATGATCAGCAGCACCAGCATCACGTCAACCAGCGGCGTGGTGTTGATGCCGGCGATGACCTCCTCGTCACCGCCGCCGACGTTCATCGCCATGCGAACGACCCCGGCGCGTCAGGCAGCCTGGCCGCCAGAGCCCACCAGCACCCCGTTGAGCTCTTCACTGAACTCGCGCACCTCGTCCATCACCGCCTTGTTGCGCTTGGCAAGCCAGTTGTAGCCCAGCACCGCCGGGATCGCCACCGCCAGGCCAATCGCGGTCATGATCAGCGCCTCGCCCACCGGCCCGGCCACCTTGTCGATCGAGGCCTGACCCGAGATGCCAATCGCCGTGAGTGCGTGATAGATGCCCCACACGGTGCCGAACAGCCCGACGAAAGGCGAGGTCGATCCGACGGTGGCAAGAAAGGCCAGCCCGTTCTGGCTGCGCGCCTGCACCCGATCCACCGCGCTCTGGATGCTCATCTGCAACCACTCGTCGCGCGGAATGTGACGACGCAGCCCCTGATGGCTGGCCGCAGCCTCTGCGCCGGCTTCGGCAATGAAGCGGTACGGACTGTTTGCATCCAGCTTGCCCGCGCCCTCGCGGATCGAGCCTGCGCCCCAGAACGTGTCAGAAGTCTGACGGGCCTGCCGGCCCATGCGCGACTGCTCGATGTATTTGACGACGATCAGGTACCAGCTGCCCACGCTCATGATCACCAGGATCAACAGCACCGCGCGAGCCACCCAGTCGGACCCGGCCCACAAGGCGGCCAGCCCGTACGGGTTGTCGGCCGCAGCCCCTGCCGCCTGAACCGCTGCCGCAGGCACAGCGGCCGGCTGAGCCTGTGCCAGCGCCGCGCCGGCGCACATCAACAGGCACAACGCAACCATGAAGCCAGGCGCTGCTGCGCGAACGTGCCTGCGAAGCGTGGCTTGGGAAATGGGGGGGTGAGTCAGCACGGTGAGTCCCTCGGCATGTGCACGAGGTCGCGCTCGCGCTACTTATTTAAAGTCCAAAGATGCTACCAAAGGTTGCAGCACGTTGTGGAGATTTTTCCGTCAGCAATAACCCGCGGAGCTGTCTTCTTATAATGCGCAGTTCAGCCGGCATAGCTCAGTTGGTAGAGCAGCGCATTCGTAATGCGAAGGTCGGGGGTTCGACTCCTCTTGCCGGCACCAGACAGTCCACAGGGCCGGCTCCTCCATCAGGGCCGGCCCTGTTT
>JBDLRH010000173.1:0-11437 GCA_039800165.1 Pseudomonadota bacterium | reverse complement strand
CGACTACGCGGCCCAGATGATGGAGCGCAAACGCGCAGCGGGTGACACCAGCGGCGTGCTGCACCTGATCACCCAGCCCGATGCGCAGGGCAACGTGATCAGCGACACCGAGTTCCGCAATTTCTTTTGCCTGCTGGTGGCCGCCGGCAACGACACCACCCGCTACTCGATTGCCGCGGCGCTGCACGCGCTGGCGGTGCAGCCCGGCCTGATGGACGAACTGCAGCAGCTGCAAGGCGATGCGGCGTGGGAAGGCGTGGCCGACGAATTCATCCGCTGGGCATCGCCGGCCACGCACTTCCGCCGCACCGCAACCGAAGACTTCACCTTCCACGGCAAGCAGGTGCGCCCTGGCGACAAGGTGCTGCTGTGGTTCATCTCGGGCAACCGCGACGAGCGCGCGTTTGAGCAGCCCTTCAGCGTGAACCTGCAGCGCGGCGTGAACCGCCACCTGTCGTTCGGCCAGGGCGGCCCACACGCCTGCTTGGGCATGTGGCTGGCGCGGCTGGAGCTGCGGGTGCTGCTGCAGGAACTGATCACGCGCGTGCGCCGCATCGAGCAGACCGGCCCGCACGCCTTCCTCCGGTCGAACTTTGTCTGCGGGATCAAGCGGCTGCCGGTGCGCATGCACCGGCACTGACTCTCTTCTAACCCCTTGCGCGAAGGCCTGTCCATGACCACGACGCCATCCATCTACACTGCTGTCGCACCCGAGCGCCTGCGCGTGCTGTTCTGCGATCACCTCGCCATCGCCCGCGGCAAGTACATCCCCTGGCGCGACGGTCGTGGCGGCGCAGCGCGCTTTTGCCGCGGCACCTTTGGTGTGACCTACGAGAAGGAGCTGATCCCCGCGCCCGGGGCTGCAGTGCTGGAGGGCCTGCCCGACATGGAGGCGGTGTTCGATGCGGCCGACGTGCGCCCGGGCTGGCAGCCGCGTACGCGCGTGGCCATCGGCGACCTCAAGGCCAACGACGGCAGCTCCTTGCCCATGTGCGGGCGCAGCGCGCTCAAGCGCGCGGTGGCCAACTGGCAGGCGCTGGGTTACACGCCGATGGTGGGCATCGAGCTCGAGGCCTATGTGTTTCAGATCGGCGCCGACGGAAGCCTCAAGCCCTACGACACGCCCTCGGCCCATGTCTACGCCACAGGGCCGTTTGCCGACCCGCGCGGCTTCACCGACGCACTGTGGGAACGCGCGGGCGCTGCAGACTTTCGCATCGACAGCCTGAACACCGAGTACGACTCGCCGCAGTTCGAGTTGACGCTGACCTACGACAACGCGGTGCGCGCGGTGGACGATATCTTCCTGTTCCGCCTGCTGGCGCGCGAGGTGGCTTTTGAGCACGGATTGCTGCTGACCTTCCTGCCCAAGCCCATCCTTACGCAAGGCGGCAGCGGCGTGCACGTGAACTTCAGCCTGAATGACGCGCAAGGCCGTAACGCGATCTCGGGCGGGCCCGATGCGTCGAAGTTCAATGAACTCACGCTCGCCTGCACCGCCGGCCTGATGCACCACCACAAGGCGCTGGCCGGCTTGCTGGCGCCGAGTGCCAATTCGTACCACCGGCTGCAACCCGCCAGCCTGTCGGGTTTCTGGCAGAACTGGGCGGTCGATCACCGCGGCGTTACGGTGCGCCTGTCGGCCGAGGCTGGCCCGGCCGCCCGCATCGAGCACCGCATGGGCGATGCCTGTGCCAACCCCTACACGCACACCGCGGCGGTGCTGCAGGCCGCTCGCCTGGGCTTCGTCAACCGCTATGCGTTGCAGCCGCACGAAACCGGCGACTGCCTCGAGAACAAGGACGCCACCGAGAGCGTCTCGCCCGACCTGGGCGGCGCCCTCGACGCGCTGGAAGCCGACACCGCGCTGGTGCAGGCCGTGGGGGAAGGCTTGGTGGCCAACCACGTGGGCATCAAGCGCCACGAGATCACCCGCACCGCTGCGCTGGAAGGCGAGGCCCTGCGCGACCACTACATCCGCTTCATCTGAAGCTGCACGCATCAAGACACCAAGCGCCATGCCCCTGATTCACTGGTCCCTGAGCGATGGCCGCGCCATCAGCGACAACGTGGCTGACGGCACCCACCTGATGGACGCCGCGCAGTTTGCCGGCGTGCCCGGCATTGACGGCGAATGCGGTGGCTGCATGAGCTGCGCGACCTGTCATGTGGTGGTGGATTCGGCGTGGGCCGAGCGCGTGGGCCCAGCCGGGGAAGAAGAGCGCATGCTGCTCGAAGCCGCCCCCAGCCCGGCGCAGGCGCACAGCCGCCTGAGCTGCCAGATCGTGGCGACCGCAGCGCTGGACGGGCTGGTGCTGCATGTACCGCAAGCCTGAGGCCTGACGACAGCAGTCCGGAAAAGCCGCATGCAACAAGACCGCATCGACGCCCTGCGTCACCTGGCCCTGCCGCCACAGCAGTTGCTGGTTGGCGGGCAGTGGCAACCGGCCACTGACGGCCGTACGCTGGCAGCCACATCGCCGATCGACGGCTCAACGCTGTGCACCATCGCCGACGCCGGTGCTGCCGACGTCGACCGCGCAGTGGCCGCAGCACGCGCAGCGTTCGACGGCGGCCGCTGGTCGCGCATGGCCCCTGCGGAGCGCAAGAAGGTGCTGCACCGCATTGCGGACCGCATTGAGGCGCAGCAGGCCGAACTGGCCGTGCTGGGCGTGCGCGACAACGGCACCGAGATTTCGATGGCCTGGCGTGCCGAGCCGGGCAGCGCCGCCGGCAGCTTCCGCTTCTACGCCGAGTGCGTGGACAAGATCATGGGCGAGATTGCGCCCACGCCCGAGGGAACGCTGGGCCTGGTGCACCGCGAGCCGGTGGGTGTGGTCGGCGCCATCGTGCCGTGGAACTTCCCGCTGATGATCGGCGCCTGGAAGATCGCGCCGGCACTCGCCGCCGGCAACTCGGTGGTGCTCAAGCCCTCAGAAGACGCATCGCTGTCGCTGCTGGCGCTGGCACAGATCTGCCTGGACGCTGGCCTGCCCGAGGGCGTGCTGAATGTCATCACGGGAACGGGCGCGGGCGCCGGCGACGCACTCGCGCGCCACCCCGATGTGGACCTGATCACCTTCACCGGCTCGGGCGGCACCGGAAGGCGCCTGCTGCAGGCGTCGGCCGAATCGAACCTCAAGCGGGTGTACCTGGAGCTCGGCGGCAAGTCGCCCAACATCGTGTTCGACGACGCGCCAGACCTGGCCCAGGCCGCCAAGGTCTCGGCCATGGGCATCTTCCGCAACAGCGGTCAGGTGTGTGTGGCGGGTTCGCGCTTGCTGGTGCAGCGCTCCATCCACGATGCCGTGGTCGAGCGCATCGCGCAGGTGGCGCAAGCATTGCGCGTGGACGACCCGCTGGATGTACGCACCGAGATCGGCGCGGTCAGCAGCGTCCGGCAGCTGCACCGCAGCCAGCAGATGCTGGCGCAGGCGCTGGACGAGGGAGCGCAATGTGTCTGCGGGGGCGAGGTGATCCGCCCCGTGCCGGGCGGCACCTACATGCGGCCTGCGGTGCTGACCGGCGTGCAAGCCCGGATGCAGATCGCACAGCAGGAAGTCTTCGGCCCGGTGCTGGCGGTCACGCCGTTTGACACCGAAGACGAAGCGGTGGCGCTGGCCAATGGCACCGTGTACGGCCTGGCCGCCGGCGTTTGGACCGGCCAGCTTTCGCGCGCGCACCGCATGGTGCGCCGTATCCGCGCCGGCGTGGTGCATGTCAACACCTACGGCGGCCCTGACATCACCGTGCCGCTGGGCGGCGTGCGGCAGTCGGGCAACGGCCACGACAAATCCATGCACGCGCTGGACAAGTACCTCGACCTCAAGACCGCCTGGATACAGCTATGAACCTGCAACAACTGCACGACGACAACGCGCAATACCTGTGGCACCCGATGGCGCATCCGCAGGCGATGCGCAAGAACAAGCCCGACATCATCCAGCGCGGCCAAGGCTGCTGGGTCTGGGACGTGAGCGGGCACAAGCTGCTCGATGGCGTGGGCGGCCTGTGGAGCAGCAACCTCGGCCACAGCAACCGCGTGGTGCGCGACGCGATCATGGCGCAGCTCGATGAGCTGCCCTTCTACAACGTGTTTCGCGGCACCACCCACCCGCGCGCGATTGAGCTGTCGCGCCGGCTGGCCGACCTGATGGCGCCCGAGGACGTGGCCGCGATCACGTTTTCCAACGGCGGCTCCGACGCGGTGGAAGGCGCGCTGAAGATCGCGCGCCAGTACTTCAAGCTCAAGGGTCAGGGCGACCGCACCAAGTTCATCAGCCTGCGCCAGGGCTACCACGGTGTCCACTTCGGTGGTGCCAGCGTGAACGGCAACACCAACTTCCGCCGCGCCTACGAGCCGCTGCTGCCCGGCTGCTTCCACATCGATACACCCTGGGCTTACCACAACCCCTACACCGAAGACCCGCAGCGCCTGGGCGAGATCTGTGCCGAGCTGCTGGACCGTGAGATCACCTTCCAGGGCCCCGATACGGTGGCTGCCTTCATCGCCGAGCCGGTGCAGGGCGCAGGCGGCGTGATCGTGCCGCCACCCAATTACTGGCCGCTGGTGCGAAAGATCTGCGACAAGCACGGCGTGCTGCTGATTGCCGACGAGGTGGTCACCGGATTCGGCCGAACCGGGCAGATGTTCGGCACGCGCCTGTGGGGCGTCAACGCCGACCTCTGGTGCCTGGCCAAGGGCATTACCTCGGGCTACATCCCGATGGGTGCCACCGCCATCTCGCGCAAGGTGTCGAAGGTGTTTGACGACGACACCACCGGCAATGCCTCGCTGGCACACGGCTACACCTACAGCGCGCATCCGGTGGCGGCCGCCGCCGCGCTGGCCACGCTGGAGCAGGTGCAGGCACTTGGCGTGGTGGAAAACGCCGCACGCGTCGGCGAACGCATGCAGGCGGGGCTGGCTGGCTTGCGCGAACGCTGCCGCTTCGTCGGCGATGTGCGCGGCGTCGGTCTGATGACCGGCATTGAGATGGTGACCGACAAGGCGAAGCGCACACCCATGACCCGCAGCAGCGACATCCCGGCGCGGGTGGCACGCGCCGCCTACGAGCGTGGCCTGATGGTGCGCGTCTCCGGCCCCAACCTGATCCTCTCGCCGCCGCTGACCATCAGCGAGTCCGAGATCGACTTTCTTGTCGCGACGCTGACGGCGGCCTTCGACGAGGTTGCAGGGCAGGCAACATGACCGCCAGCGCACCATCGCCCGAACGCGCACCGCGCGTCCTGGTGGTCGGTACCGTCGACACCAAGAGCGACGAGATCGCCTTCCTCTGCGAGCAGGTGCGGGCAGCCGGCGGCCAGGCACTGGTGATGGACGTCGGCGTGCTCGGCAGTGGCCGCATCACGCCCGATGTGGGTAACACGGAGGTTGCGGCGGCTGCAGGCTGCACGCTGCAGCAGGTGATCGACAGCGGCGACGAGAACAGCGCGATGCAGCGCATGGCCACCGGGGCGAGCGCGCTGGCGGCGCGCATGCACGCGCAAGGCCGCATCGACGGCCTGCTGGTGCTCGGCGGCACCATGGGCACCGACTTGGCGCTCGATGTGGCCAGCGCCCTGCCGCTGGGTGTGCCCAAGGTGGTGCTCTCCACAGTGAGCTTTTCGCCGCTGCTGCCGCCCGAGCGCCTGCCACCCGACTTGATGATGGTGCTGTGGGCCGGCGGCCTGTACGGCCTCAACAGCCTGTGTCGCTCGGCGCTGGCGCAGGCCGCGGGTGCGGTGGTCGGCGGCTGCCGCGTGGCGCATGCCCCGCGCTTCGAGCGGCCGGTGATCGGCATGACCTCGCTGGGCTCGAGCGCGCTCAAGTACATGGTGCACCTGAAGCCCGCGCTGGAGCAGCGCGGCTACGAGCTGGCGGTGTTCCACACCACCGGCATGGGCGGCCGCGCCTTCGAGGCGCTGGCATCTCAGGGGCGCTTTGCCTGCGTGATGGACTTCAGCATGCAGGAGCTCGTCAACCACCTCGGCGGCTCGATCGTGAGCGCCGGTGCCGACCGGCTGCTCGGTGCCGGCCGCGCCGGCGTGCCGCAGATCGTCGCACCGGGCGCCACCGACATGGTCGACTACCCCGCCTGGGGCGAGATGCCCGCGCGCTTTGCCGGGCGGCCTGCGCATGCACACAACCGCCTGATCGCCTCGGTCACCATCGACCCGCCGATGCGGCGCGCGGTTGCGCGCGAAGTGATGCAGCGCCTGCGCGTCGCCACCGGCCCCACCGCGCTGCTGCTGCCGCTGGCCGGTATCGAGGAGTGGGATCGCCCGGGCCAGCCGCTGAACGACCCCGAGGGCCTGGGTGCCTTCATGGACGAGATGCAAGCCCTTCCTTGTGGGCCGGTGGAGGTGAGGCCGCTGGATACACACATCAATGACGCTGCCTTCGCGCAGTCCGCGCTTGAGGTGCTGGATGCCTGGGTGCGCAGCGGCCACGTCGCGCCGGGGCGGCCGTGACCCGCCCGACGGTGCAGACCGGTAAGCGTGCAGCTGGCAGGAGCGAACCCGGCATGCGCGCGCTCGTGCTCGACTTTGGCAGCGTGATCAGTCGCTCGCTGTTTGAGACCCATGCCCTGACCGAACTCGCGCTGGGCCTGCCCGCAGGCAGCTTGAAGTGGCGCGGGCCCTTCGACCCCAACACGGATGCGATGTGGCGCGCGATGCAGCGCGACGAGATGAGCGAGCGCGACTACTGGCGCTTTCGCACGCGCGAGGTCGGCCAGCTGCTGGGCGAGGACTGGCACGAAATGCGCGACTTCGTGATCCGCGCGCGCGGCACGCGAGACCCGATGGAGATCATCCGCCCCGAAGCGCTGCACGCGATCGCGCAGGCGCGCGCTGCAGGCTACCGGCTGGCCGTCCTGTCCAACGAGCTCGACCTGTTCTACGGCGCCGATTTCCGCGAGCGCCTGCCCTTCCTGAAGGAATTCGACGCGATCGTCGACGCCACCTACAGCGGCCTTCTCAAGCCCCACCCTCACGCCTACCAGGCGGTGGAAGTCGCGCTGCAGTTGCCTGCCGCCGCCTGCGTGCTGGTCGACGACCAGATGCGCAACGTGCTGGGCGCGCGGGCCTGTGGCTGGCACGCGGTGCAGCTGGATGTGCGCAAGCCGCAACAGGCGTTTGAGCAGGCGCTGGCGTGGCTGGCGACGCCGCCCTAGACTCGACGCATGAACCTCTGGACCCGCTGGCGCAACGGCAGCACCGCCGAGCGCGTGGTGCGCACCACCGAAAGCCTGCTGTCCGAGAAGGGCGAGTCCAACGCGCGCAGCATGGCGATGAAGCTGATCGCGCAGTTCGAGGGCCTCGACGCCGAGGGGCAACTGCAGGTGTTCGATCGCTGGGCGTCGCTGCTGAGCCCCGACCCCGCACTGGTGATGGAAGCCGCGCGCAACTACCAGGACCACCCCGATGCCGACCGCCTGCTGGCGCTGTTTCGCACGGTCGAGCCGGCGCGCCAGGAGCTGTTTCGCCGCATCAACCGCGCCCCGGGCGGCACCGAGGCCATCGTGCGCATGCGCGAGCGGCTGCTCAAGCACCTGTCGGCCCGGCCGCAGCTGCAGGCAGTGGATGCCGACCTGGAACACCTGTTGAGCTCGTGGTTCAACCCCGGGTTCCTCGAGCTGCACGAGATCACCTGGTCGTCGCCGGCGCTGCTGCTGGAGAAGATCATTGCGCACGAGTCGGTGCATGCGATTGACGGCTGGGACGACCTGCGCCGCCGCCTGCAGCCCGACCGCCGCTGCTTTGCGTTCTTCCACCCGCAGCTGCCCAACGAGCCGCTGATCTTTGTCGAGGTGGCGCTGCTGCCCGCCATCCCCGCCGCGGTGGGCCCGCTGCTGGACAAGCGATCGCAGCCGCTGGACGCCAAGCAGTTCAAGGCCGCCATCTTCTATTCCATCAGCAACTGCCAGCCCGGGCTGCGCGGCGTGTCGATGGGCAACTTCCTGATCAAGCGCGTGGCCGACCGCATTGCCGACGAGATCCCCACGGTCAAGACCTTCTGCACGCTGTCGCCGATTCCGGGTTTCATGCGCTGGGTGGCCACCGGTGCGCCGGTCGATGCCGAAGTGAGCCCGGCGCGGCGCCGCAAGATCGATGCGGTGCGCGAGCGGCTGGGCGTGGGCGATTCACCGATGCCCGCACATGCACCCGCCACGCCGCCTGCCGAAGCACAGCGCGACGACTGGCTGGCCCTGTGCTTGATCTACCTGACGCAGGTGGTGCACCAGCGCCACGGCGACCCGGTGGCGCGCTTTCACCTCTCCAACGGCGCAACGCTGCACGGCATCCACTGGGACGCCGACCGCTCGGGCAAGGGGCGCCAGCAGTCGGCCGGCATGATGGTCAACTACCTGTACGAGCTCGACAAGGTGGAAGACCACCACGAGGCCTTCGTCAACCGCCAGGTGGTCTACAGCAAGCGGCTCGACAAGCTGCTGGGCTGAGGCGCGGGCTCAGCCAAAGCGCGCGGGGCGCTTGTCCAGGAAGGCCTGCACGCCTTCGCGGTGTTCGGCGCTGTCGGCGTAGGCATAGGGTCGCTCGGGCCAGCCGCCGGCGCCGATCTCGCGCAGCATCGCCTTGTTCAGCCGCGCGGCCTGCGGCGACAGCGCCGCGATGCGTTGCACCACCGCCTGCACCTGCACAGGCAGCTCGGCGTCGGGCCACACTGCATTGAGAAAGCCGCGCTGCAGCATCACGCCGGCGTCGAGCACCGCCGCCGACAGCAGCATCTCGCGCGCGGTCAGCTCGCCGGCGGCGCGCGCCACCAGCTGCGCTTCGCGAGGTGCCATCGGAAAACCGAGCTTCGCAATCGGCGCACCAAAGCGCGCCGACGACGCAGCGATGCGCAGGTCGCAGCAGCTGGCGATTTCCATGCCCGCGCCCATGCAGGCGCCGTCGATCTGCGCCACCAGCGGCACGTCGCAGTCCAGCAGCGCCTGCAGGCCGCCCCACACATCGTCTTCGTGGAAGGCACGCAGCGCCGCTTCGTCAAAGCGGAAGTCGGGGTATTCGGCGATGTCGCCACCGGCACAGAAGGCACCGCCCTCGCCGCGCACCACCACGCAGCGCAGGGCACCAGCCGCCGCATCGCGCTGCAGGCCGTTTGCCGCTTCTCGCAGGTCGCGCCACATGGCGCGGGTCATGGCGTTGAGCTTGTCCGGGCGGCTCAGCACCAGGTGCGCCACCGTGCCTGCGCGCTCGATGCGCAGGCCCGCAGGCGGCCGCCGGGTGACGGCCTCAGTCAAGCGTGGCGCCCGAGACCTTCACCACCTCGGTCCACTTCTTGATCTCGGTGTTGATGAAGCTGCCGAACTGGGCGCCGGTGGTGGCGGTGAATTCGGCGCCCTGGCGCGCCCAGACCTGCTTGGCCTCGTCGGTGCTGCAGGCCTTGCGGATCTCCTCGATCGCGCGCGCCTGCGCATCGGCGGGGGTGCCTTTGGGGGCCCACACGCCATACCAGGTGGTCACGTTGTAGTTGGGCAGGCCCACCTCGGCGGCGCTGGGCACATCCGGGAAGGCGGGGCTGCGCTTGCTGCCGGCCATCATCAGCGCCTTGATGCGCCCGCCGGTGATGTGCGCCGCCGACGAGCCCAGGCCGTCGAACATCATGTCCACGTCACCCGCGATCAGGCCCTGCAGCGACGGGCCGGCGCCGCGGTACGGAATGTGGGTGATGAAGGTCTTGGTCTGCTGCTTGAACAGCTCGCCGGCCAGGTGATGCGAGGTACCGCTGCCGGCCGAGCCATAGTTCAGCTTGCCCGGATTCTTGCGCGCGAACTCGAGGAACTCCTTGAAGTTGGCCACCGGCACCTTGCGCGGGTTGACCACCACCACCTGCGGCACGCTGGCCACCAGGATCAGCGGAACCAGGTCTTTCTCGATGTCGTAATCGAGCTTGGGGTACATGCTGGGCGCAATCGTGTGGTGCACCGCGCCCATGAACAGGGTGTAGCCGTCCGGTGCCGCCTTGGCCGCCAGGCCCGCGCCCAGCGTGCCGCCGGCACCGCCCTTGTTGTCGATGATCATCTGCCGGCCGGTCAGGCGCGCGAACTGCGCCGACATCGGGCGGGCAAAGGCGTCGGTGCCGCCACCGGCCGGGAACGGCACGATCAGCGTGACCGGCTTGGTCGGCCAGGCAGATTGCGCACGCAGCGCAGGCGCGCCCAGCAGCGCGGCAGAACCCAGGGCGCCCATCAGGGCACGGCGTTGCATCTGGAATGTCATGTCGGTCTCCTTGTGTTGTTGGTCTGGCGCCCGGCCCACAGCCACAGCAGCACGCCGGCAGCCACCATCGGAATGCTAAGCCACTGGCCCATGCTCATCTGCAGGGCCAGCAGGCCCAGAAAGCCGTCGGGCTCGCGGAAGAACTCGGCTGCAAAACGCAGCACACCATAGCCGAACAGGAATGCGGCAGCAACCTGTGCGGGCTTGCGGGGTTTTCGCGCATACAGCCACAGCAGCACGAACAGCAGCAGCCCTTCCAGCAGGAACTGGTACAGCTGCGACGGGTGGCGCGGCTGCATCGAGCCGCTGTGCGGGAACACCATGCCCCAGGGCAGTTCGGGCGGCGCCAGGCGTCCCCACAGCTCGCCGTTGATGAAGTTGCCGATGCGCCCGGCCGCAAGGCCGGTGGGCACGCACGGCGCAATGAAGTCCATCACCTGCCAGAACGGCTTGCCGCGGCTGCGGGCAAACCACCACTGCGAGACGATCACGCCGAGCATGCCGCCATGAAAGCTCATGCCGCCCTGCCAGATGGCGAAGATCTCCAGCGGATGCTGCGCGTAGTAGCCCGGCTTGTAGAACAGGCAGTAGCCGATGCGGCCGCCGGCCACCACGCCCAGCACGCCGAGGAACAGCAGGTCTTCGACGTCGCGACGCGTCCACGCCGCCGCACCTTGCACCGCGGCGAACGGCAGGTGGCGCAGCCGCAGCGTGGCCAGCCAGAAGAACAGACCGAAGGCGGCCAGGTAGGTCAGCCCGTACCAGTGGATGGCCACCGGCCCGAGCTGCAGCGCCACCGGGTCGATCTGGGGATACATCAGCATGGGGGCGGATTGTGGCCGATGCCTGCCGGGCGCCGGCGCGCCCCTGCCACAATGCAGGGTTTTCCGACCCGCTTACCCTTTCCGACCATGGCAACCTCCCCGATCAAGATCAACCGCCGCTCGGCCAACATCACCGAGGGCAAGTCGCGCGCGCCCAACCGATCCATGTACTACGGCATGGGCTACAAGGAGGGCGACTTCGGCAAGCCGATGGTGGGCATCGCCAACGGCCACAGCACCATCACGCCCTGCAACTCGGGCCTGCAGAAGCTGGCCGACGCCGCCGTCGAGGCAGTGATCCAGGCCGGCGGCAATCCGCAGATCTTCGGCACGCCCACCATCAGCGACGGCATGGCCATGGGCACCGA
>JBDLRH010000172.1:0-5317 GCA_039800165.1 Pseudomonadota bacterium | reverse complement strand
GCAGCGATCTGCGGCCTGATGCTGGCGCGCACCCTGCGTGCCATGCTGCTTCGCCAGCGCGCGCAGGCCCAGGCCGAGCGCTCGCACGAACTCTTTGCCCTGTCACCCGTGCCGCAGGTGCTGCACCGCGACGGCGTGGTGCTTGAGGCCAATGCCGCTGCCGCAGCGCTGTTCGGCTACGCCGATGCAGACGACATGGTGGGTTCTGCGATCCCCGACCACTTTGCAGACCCGGTCGACCGTGCGCGGTTCGACGAGCGGCTGCAGGAGCTGAGCAAGCTGCCCGCAGGCGCCGCGCCGCTGGGCATGGCGGCATGGCGCTTTCGCTCGCGGCATGGCACGCTGCATGAGGTGCGCTCCACCGCCGCGCCGATCGAGATCGACGGCGCACGGGCAGTGCTGGCCACCTGCATCGACGACACGGCGCAACTGGCGGCTGAACGCGCGCGCCACGACGCGCAGTCGCTCATGGCCCGCATCATCGCCGTCAGCCCTTATGGCATTGCGCTGTTTGACCTGGACACGGATCATCTGGCGCTGGTCAACCCGGAGCTCGAGCGCATCACCGGCTACAGCCGCGAAGCACTGGTCGGCCGCTCACCCGGCGGGCTCGGCCTGTGGAAAGACCGCGCCCGCATCAAGGCACTGATGCAGGCCACCGTAGATTCTGGCGTGCTGCATGACCAGGCGTTCGAGCTGGTGACTCGCAGCGGCGAAACTCGCCGGCTGTTCGGCTCGGCCGCGGTGTTCTCGCTCGGCGAGCGTCGCTACCTGCTGGGCGTGATGCGCGACGTGACGCAAGAAGCGCTGCAACAGCTGGAGCGCAAGGCGGTGCTCGACACCGCGCCGGTGGGCATCTTTGTGGTGCGACGGGGCACCATCACCTTGTGCAGCCGCAGCCTCGAAGAGATGGCCGGCTGGCCTGTGGGCAGCGGCGTCGGCCGCACCGCGGCCGATTTGATGGGTGGCGAGGCCGCACTGCAGCAGCTGGTCGAGCAGACCAACCCGGCGCTGTTGCGCGGCGAGATGGCCAGCTTCGAGTGGCCGCTGTTCCGTGCCGACGGCTCGCCGATCACCGCGCGCTTTTCGGGGCGCTTGATCGACACCGCCAACCCGGCATCGCGCAGCGGCGTGGTGTGGACGGTGCAAGACGTATCCGATGAAGTGGAGCGCAGCCGGCTGCTGGAGCGGGCGCGGCTGGATGCGCAGGCTGCAGCGCAGGCTAAGACGCGCTTTCTGGTCAACACCAGCCACCAGCTGCGCACGCCGCTCAATGCGGTGCTGAACCTCGCCGAGCTGGCACGTGCGGCCGACACCGAACCCACGCAGCGCCAGCATCTGGTGCACCACATCGCAGATACCGCGCAGACGCTGGCGCAGATGCTCAGCGACATCCTCGACCTGCAGCTCATCGAAGACGGCGAGCTGCCGCTCAACCGCAAGGACTTCGATCTGGGCGCGCTGGCCGACAGCCTGCGCTCGGTGCATGCGGTGCAAGCCGCTGCGCGCGGGCTGCGCCTGGCGGTGACGCTGGCGCCCGGCGCCGACCGCTGGGTGCATGGCGACGACCAGCGCGTGCGCCAGCTGCTGGGCCACTTTCTCAGCAACGCAGTGCGCTACAGCGAAAGCGGCCGCATCGATCTGCGCGTGCTGCCGCTGCCCGGTGAGCGCTACCGCTTCGAGGTGCAGGACGAAGGCCCGGGCATCACCGAGGAAGACCAGCGCCAGCTGTTCGAGCCGTTCGCGCTGATGTCGGCATCGGTGCGCTCGCGCCAGCGCGGCGGCGTGGGCCTGGGGCTGGCCATCGCGCGCCGGCTGGCACAGGCCATGGACGGCAGCACCGGCGTGGTGTCTGCGCCGGGCCGCGGCTCGACCTTCTGGGCCGAACTCACGCTGCCGCCCGCCGCTGCGCCGGGCACCGGCGCCAGCGGCTACGACGCGCCGCTCAAGGGCGTGCGGCTGCTGCTGGCCGATGACGACGAGCTGGGCACCGCCAGCATGACGCTGATGCTCGAGCGCTGGGGCGCGCATGTCGATGCGGTGTCTGACGGCACGCAGGCGGTGCGCTCGGTGTCGATGTCGCGCCAGGAGGGCCGGCCCTACGACCTGGTGCTGATGGACCTGCACATGCCGATGATGGACGGGCTGGAAGCCACGCGCTGGATCCGGCAGGAATTGAACGAGCTGTCGCTGCCCATCATTGCCGTGACCGCCGGCACGATGCCCTCCGAGATCGAAGGCGCCACGGCCGCCGGCTGCAACGACTTCATCAGCAAGCCGGTGACAGCCGCGGTGCTGCTGGCCCGCATGGTGCAGCTGATCGCCCAGCGCGAAACCGCGCCGAAGTAATCTCGCTTCAATCAGCGCGCCGAAATAGGCGCGTTCAGGGCACCTGCAGCACCAGGTTGCCCACCAAGGCACCGCTTTCCTGCAGCTCGTGCGCCTTCACGATGTCGGCCAGCGGCATGCGCTGCGCGATGTTGTGCTTCAGCGCCCCGGCACGCAACCAGGTATCCAGTTGCGCCTGCGCCGCGGCGCGATCGGCCGGCTGCAGGTGGTAGACGATGAAGAACTGCAGCGCCACGTTCTTCGCCAGCAGCGCAAAGAACGGAAAGCTCACCTGCGGCTGGCTGCTGCCGTAAATCACCACCGTGCCGTTGGGCATCACCGCCTCGGCATCGATTGCGCCGTTGGCGCCGGCATCCATATCGATGATGCGTTGCACGCCCGCGCCACTGGTGGCTTCGCGCACACGCGCCAGCACATCCTCGGTGCGGTAGTTGATGGTGATGTCGGCACCCGCCGCGCGCGCCACCTGCGCCTTGGCATCGCTGCTGACGGTGCTGATCACGCGCCGCGCGCCCAGCAGCTTGGCCATCTGGATGGCGTAGTGGCCCACCGCGCCGGCGCCGCCCGTCACCAGCACATCCTGCCCCTGCACGCCGCCGTTGCAGCGCACCGCATGCAGCGCGGTCATGGCGGGAATGCCGAAGCAGGCCGCCGCCTCAGCACTCACGTTGTCGGGCAGCGGCACCGCCTGCGCCTGCGGCACGGTGATGAACTGCGCCGCGGTGCCAAACGGCCGGCCCCACGCAGCATTCCACACCCACACCCGCTGGCCGGTGCGTGATGCATCCACCCCGGCACCCACCGCATCGATGACACCCATGCCGTCGCTGTGCGGAATGATGCGCGGGAAGGCCAGCACCTTGCTGCGCAGCCCCGCGCGCGACTTCACGTCCGACGGGTTCACGCCCGACCACTGCAGCCGCACGCGCACCTCGCCGGCCGCAGGCTCGGGCGTGGGCACCTCGGCCAGGTGCAGCACCTGTGCGGCAGGGCCGGTCTGTTCGTAGTAGGCAGCGAGCATGGACGGGGTTCTCCGGTGAAAGGGCGGTGCTTGCGACACTTCCATGCCGCGTCGCGAAGGCTACCGCAGCTACAGCGCGTGCATCCAGGCGGCCATCGCGTCGGCGACTTGCTCCACCAGTGCGGGTTGCCCCGCCAGGTAATGGTTGCCGCCGGTGATGTCGATGTTGCGGATGCGCGGGCCGCCCGCCTGCAGCCAGGCGTCGCGGGTGCTGGGGAAGGTGGATGAATCGGCGGTGTAGGTACACAGCAGCGCCGGTACCGAGGTGCTCGCCAGATTGGACGGCCCATCCGCGCGGCTGCGCTGCGACCACTGCGACAAAAAGGCGGTGAGCGAGGTGATGCGGCCCATCTGGCTGGCCGCGTAATTGACGGCGCGAGCACCGTCGGCGCCGGCGCCCCACACGCTGCCCACCGGCCGGTCGTTGGCATCGATGCTGAGATCAATGCAGCGCGGGTCGGCGTGGGTGCGGTGGATGACGAAGACTTCGTCGCGGGGCCCGCCGCCTGCGGCGGCTGCCGATGCACTGGACGTGGTCTGCGCACGCAGGCGGGCCAGCCGCTCATCCACCCAGCGCTCGATGCGATCCAGCCGCGCCGCCTGCGCCGCATCAAACCGCGCGAGGAATTCCGGCGTGAAGGGCTGGTTGCGCGGGTCGTACATGTCGAGCGACGCATCCACGCTCAGCGGGTCGTGCTCGTCCGTCACCGAGGGGTCGATCCAGCGCCGCATCAGATGCGAGCGGCCTTCGTGCGCCGCGCACAGCGCGATGCCGTCCACCGGCGGCAGGTCCTGCGGCGACAGATGCGCCGGGTCACCGTCCAGCATGTGGGTGATGGTCAGCTGCTCGGCTTGCGCCTGGTAGAAGGCCGCGAGCGAACCGCCCCCCGAGTTGCCGATCAGCACCACCTTGTCGTAGCCCTGCGCCCGCAGGTACTGCACCCCGGCACCCAGGTCCTGAATCACGCGCTCCATCAGCAGCAGCGTGTCGTTGCCCGCGTAGCGCGAGTTCAGCCCCATGCAGGCCACCCCGCGCGCCGCGAGCGGCGCGATCAGGTAATGCCCCATGAAGTTGCTGGTGGGGTGCATCACGATGGCCGCCACCCTCTTCGGGCCAGCGGGCTGCCGCCACGCGCCGTAGATGCGCGGGCGCAGCATCTGCAGGCCCGACTGGCTTTCGTGGGCCGCGCCGGGCTTGACGTCGATGACGGCGAGCTGCAGTTCGGGCAAGGCCATCAGCACACCGGTCTGCGTTGTCGCCGGTGGGCCTCAGGCCGGTACGGCCGGTACGGTCGGCACGCTCGGCACGGCCAGCGCTGCCAGCGCGCGCAGGTCCGCGGCTGCGCCCACCTTCCAGGCCGCGTCGATCAGCCGCTGCGTGGCGGCGGCGCCCAGCACCGGGTCAGACAGGTTGTGGAACTTGGCCTCGAGCTGCGCATCGCTCATCGGCCGCTGCAACGAGCCGATCGCGTGCTCGACAAACACGTGCACCTGGCGGCCGTCCTTCAGGATGGCGGTGACGTCGGCGCTTTCTTCGTTGATGGCGTTGTCCACCGTGGCCACCACCTTGCGGCGCAGCGCCAGCATGTCCTCGCGGTTGACGATGTGGTCGTCGTATTCGGTCTCGCCCGCGCGGCCGAAGATCAGGCCCGCGGCGCAGCCGTGGTACACGCTGAACTTGGCCTGCAGGCCGTCGGCCGGCTCCTTCTTGCCGGTGAGCTCGAGCACCAGCGAGTGCACCCGCAGCTCGATGCGCTCCACGTCCTCGGCCTTCACGCCCTGCTCGCGCAGCTGCGCGCAGGCGTCGATGCTGGGGTGGATGACGATGCCGCAGGCAAAGGGCTTGTAGCTGTTGAACGATATCTCGAAGCGCTGGCCCAGCTCGTCGGTGGCTTCGCGCCAGTCGCACTTGGTGCTGATGGTCTGCACCATGCCGCGCGGCGCCTC
>JBDLRH010000171.1:0-4440 GCA_039800165.1 Pseudomonadota bacterium | reverse complement strand
ATGTGTCGCCCGACGATGCACCGCTGTCGCGGCTGACGCGCGCGGGCGTGCGTGCCACGCGGCAAGCGCTGGCGCAGCACCTGCCGCACTTGCGCGGTACCGCGTGGGCGGCCAGCGGCGTACTGGAGCGACCGATCGATCGCGTGCGTCAATTGCCGCGCAACGCGACGGCAGACGGTGACTCTCATGGCGATACCGAAGCCGAGGCCTGGCGCGACTTCTCGCGCGAAGCCAACCCTGATGACTATGCGAGGCTGCACGACGATGCCCTGCGCGCAGCCGAAGACGGCGCGCTGTGGCATGGCTCGGGCGGCTGGCTGCAGCCGGCGCTGCTGGTGCGCGCCCTGCTGGCGCAGCCTGGCGTTCACTGGCGCGCTGGCACGCCGGTGGCGCGACTGCAAGCCACCCCCAGCGGCCTGTGGCAGGCGCTGGATGTACACGGCTCGGTGCTGGCCGAGGCCGAGCAGGTGGTGGTGGCAGCGGCGCATGCCACCCAGGCCTTGTGCGCCAGCGCCAGCGGCGCGCCGTCACTGCCGCTGCAGCCCCTGCGCGGTCAGGTCACGATGGGCGCGATGCCACGCCACGGCGACGCCGCAGCGCAGGCTGCATCGGCTTCCGGTGGTCTCGATGCTGCGTGGCCCGAGATGCCGGTCAATGGTCAGGGCAGCTTGCTCGCGGGCATCCCGCTGCCGGGCATTGACGGGCCGGGCTGGCTGGTCGGCTCCACCTTCGATCGCGGGCGCACCGACACGGCAGTCGAGGCGGCGGGCCACCGCGCCAACCTGCAGCGCCTGCACGCGCTGGCGCCTGGCCTGGCGCCTGGCCTGGCGGCGCGCCATGGCGAGGCGGCCACCGATGCAGAGGCTGCCGTCGATGCCCTGCACGGTTGGGCCGGGGTGCGTGCCACGCTGCCCGATCGCCTGCCGGCCCTCGGGCCGCTGCAAGCCGGGCTGTGGGTGGCCGCAGGCTTTGGTTCGCGCGGACTCACGCTGGCGCCGCTGGCCGCCGAAGTGATGTGCGCCTGGCTGCACCGCGAACCGATGCCGCTGGACGATGCGCTGGCCGCGCGGCTCGCCGCTCAGCGCTTTGCGCGCTGAATCGTTGCGCCTGCAGCTGTCAGGCCGCGGCCTTGGTCAGCAGGCGGTCGAGTTGGGCGGTGTCGATGGGCTTGGCGCCCACCAGGGCCATGCCGGCCATGCGGGCCTTGGCCATCTTCAGCGCTGACGCCTTGGCTGACAGCATGATCACCTGGCCCACCGGGTTTTGCGCATGGCGCAGTTCTTCCGCCAGGGCCCAGCCATCGCCGCCGGGCGCATCGATGTCGATGATGGCCACGTCGTAGGCGCGCGCCTGCGCACAGGCCATCGCCTCCTTGGGCGATGCGGCCTCGTCCACCGAGGCGATGTTCTTCATCATCAGGCGCTGACGCAGGAACAGCCCCTCGTACAGGCTGGGGTTGAGCACCAGCGCGCGACGGCCGCCAGCGCCGGCCAGGGTCTGGTCAAAGCCGGTGTCCGGGTTGTCGCGCGAGGCTGCCACCGCAGTGGCAGCACCGGGCGCCGCAAGCATGCTCGTCATCAGGGTGCGCAGCGGCGGCGCCTTGGGCACCGGGCCCGCGCCGTCTGCCGGCAGGGATGCGGTGCTGGTGGCAAAGGATTCGCCGCCGAGTTCCAGCGACGGCAGGCCGCCCGAGGTGGCGGTGGCCAGGGTCAAGCCGGCGGGTGCCGCATCGGCCGGGCCGCTCAGGTCCAGATCGATGTCGAGTTCGTCGAAGTTGAGGTCGAGATCCACCTCGCCCTCGGTCACCTCCAAGCCGACCCCCTGCGCACCGGGCAGCGCGCCGAGGTCGATGCTGGAGGCCACCACCTCCAGCGCATCCATCACCGACATCCAGCGCACCGGCCGCAGGAAGGAGTGCGCGGCACTGCGCGGCGGGTTGTGGCCCACCCACAGGAAAGGTTTGGTGGTGGTCTTGGAGAGCTGCGACACCTCTTGCCAGTTGACCGATGACTCGCCGTCGAGCACGTAGATGTCGGCCTCGCGCGTCATGGTCGGCTGCCACAGCCGGTAGGTGCACAGGCGCGACGGCGAGAGGTCGAGCACCGTGGAAAACGCGTTGCGCTCGGAGGCGCTGAAGCCGATGGCCTGAACGATGATCGCGATTGCCATGCTTTTTGCCTGCTTTGTTGCGGTTTCTTACGCCTGGAGTGCGTTCCTGCGCATTATGCCGAGCGACCTGCGCCGCGCCTCACTTTGCGCCCGTTGCGGCCGCCAAGTGCATCGTCCGCGCCACGGTTTTCTTTATTTCCAATAGATATATTTGCCGAAGAAAAAAGTATTTTGAGAAATGAGTGCTGATTTTTACAGTTCCGGCCCATGCAGGAACTGGCATTCATTCTCAGCGGCTTCGTGGTCGGCGCCATCGTCGGGCTGACCGGCGTGGGCGGCGGCTCGCTGATGACGCCGCTGCTGATCTTCGGCTTTGGCATCAAGCCCTTCATGGCGGTGGGCACCGACCTGCTGTTCGCCGCCGCCACCAAGGCCAGCGGCTCGGTTTCGCTGGCGCGCTCGCGCCTGATCGACTGGCCGGTGGTGGGACTGCTCTCTCTGGGCAGCATCCCTGCCGCGCTGCTCACCCTGTACGCCCTGCACCGCCTGGGCCCGGCCGACGAGGCGGTGCAGCGCGTGATGACCAGCACGCTTGGCCTGGCGCTGCTGCTGACGGCTGCGGCCACCCTGTACAAGGCCCTGCGCGGCGGCGCCCGGCCGCGCGCCGTGTCAGCCAACGAGCTGGCCGACGCCACCCGCCCGCGTCATGCCGCGCTGCCGGTGCTGTTTGGTGCGGCCATCGGCGCGCTGGTCACCCTCACCTCGGTGGGCGCCGGCGCGATCGGCGTGTCGGCCCTGATGCTGCTCTACCCGCGGCTGCCGCTGGCGCGCATCGTCGCTGCAGACATCGCCTACGCGGTGCCGCTCACGCTGGTGGCGGGGCTGGGCCATGCCTCGCTGGGCTCGGTGGACTGGTCGCTGCTCGGGCTGCTGCTGGCCGGCTCCATCCCCGGCATCTGGCTGGGCACGCGGCTGGTGTCGCGCACCCCCGAACGACTGATCCGCGCCCTGCTGTCGCTGTTGCTGGCATGGGCGGGCCTGAAGCTGATTTCCGCCTGAGGACGCGATGTACCAGTACACCGAATTCGACAAGCAGTTCATCCGCCTGCGCGCGCAGCAGTACCGCGACCAGCTCGAGCGCAACCAGGCCGGCCTGCTGGCCGATGATGAATTCCGCCCGCTGCGCCTGCAAAACGGCTGGTATGTGCAGCGCTACGCGCCGATGCTGCGGGTGGCGGTGCCCTACGGCGAGCTGTCGGCCGCACAGCTGCGGGTGCTGGCGCGCATCGCCCGCGAGTACGACCGCCCCTCGGCGGAACTGCTGGCCCGCGCACAGGCCGCGCAAGACGGCATTTCGGCTGCGCCGGCACCGCGCCTGGCGGTCGGCTGCGGCCACTTCACCACGCGCCAGAACGTGCAGTTCAACTGGATCCCGCTGGAGAAGTCGGCCGACGTGATGGACCTGCTGGCCAGCGTGAACATGCACGGCATCCAGACCAGCGGCAACTGCATCCGCAACATCACCACCGATGCGCTGGCCGGCATCGCGGTGGACGAAGTGGCCGACCCGCGGCCCTTCGCCGAAATCCTGCGCCAGTGGAGCACGCTGCACCCCGAATTCGCCTTCCTGCCGCGCAAGTTCAAGATTGCCATCACGGGTGCCCGCGAAGACCGCGCCGCCACGCCATGGCACGACGTCGGCCTGCAGCTGGTGGCCAACGACGAGGGCGAGATCGGCTTCAAGGTGCTGGCCGGCGGTGGCATGGGCCGCACACCGGTGATCGCCACCCCCCTGCGCGAATTCCTGCCCTGGCACCAGATCCTGAACTACCTGGAGGCGGTGGTGCGCGTGTACAACCGCTGGGGCCGCCGCGACAATGCCTACAAGGCGCGCATCAAGATCCTGGTGAAGGCCGAGGGCCAGCGCTACATCGACGAGGTCGAGGCCGAGTACCGCGAGATCGTCGAGCGCGACGGCGCACCGCACACCATCACCCAGGCCGAGCTCGACCGCGTCAGCGCTTCGTTCGTGCCGCCCGACCTGAGCTGCGACCGCAAGAGCGCCGACGAGAAGATCGCGCAGATCCTGCGCGCCGCCGCCGAGGACGACCTCGAATTTGGCCGCTGGCTGCAGCGCAATGTGGCTCCGCACCGCAACCCGGCGCTGCGCGCGGTCACGCTGTCGTTCAAGCGCGTGGGTCAGGCACCGGGCGACGCCACGGCAGAGCAACTTGAAGTGGCAGCGGATCTGGCCGAGCGCTTCAGCGCCGGCGAGGCGCGCGTCACGCACGAGCAGAACCTGGTGCTGCCCTGGGTGCGCTGCGACGCGCT
>JBDLRH010000170.1:0-6595 GCA_039800165.1 Pseudomonadota bacterium | reverse complement strand
GCGAAAGATCGCCTCGGGTGGACCGAACGTCGCCAGCAGCTTGCGCGCAGCCGTCGGGCCCACCCCGTCGGCCAGGGTCAGCCGAAGCCAGCCGTGCAGTTCCTCCGGTGCCACGCAGGCGCGTCCGGTTCAGTGGGTGCCCGATGTGCGCCGATGAAGGCGTGTGCCGCGCCGCTCAGCGCGGCTGCGTGAGGCGGTCGCCGACCTCGACGCCGTCGGCGGTCTCGAGCACCAGCGCGTAGCTCAGCCGCTCGAACGGCCGGAACACCATCAGCAGGCCATTGCGCTCGTCGGGCAGCTGGATGGTGCGGCGGTCGGCGCTGGTGGCGTCTTTCACCCGTGCCCCTGCCTTCTGGATCGCCAGCACATGGCCGCTTTCGATGCCGTCGGCGGTGCCGCGGTTGATCACCACGATCTGGTTCTGCGCCGCGTTGCTGACCGCGCTGCCGTAGACCGACACGATCGCGCCTTCGACCGGCGACTTCGGTGCATGCGGCACATAGTTGCGCGAGGAACTGGCCGGTTCGGGCAGCAGGCGGTCGCCGGCACGCATTTCTTCCTTGGCCATCACCACGTCCACCGTGGCGGGGACGGCCATCGGGTCCTTGCTGCCTTCCACCGGGCGAGACGATTCGCTGCGCACCAGTCGCACCTTGCCGACGAACTGTGCCTCGTAGCCCAGCACCGCGCGGGTGACCGGGTCGCGCAGTGCGCGGGCGTTGCGGAACACGCGGAAGTCGTTGCCGCCCGTGGTGTTCTTCAGCTCCAGAGCCTGCTTGGTGCCGCGCGCGTAGGCGCGGTCGCCGCGGCTCAGCAGCACCCGGCCCTCGGGCGCGGCCACCAGGCGCGCCGCCTGCTCCAGCGTGGCGGCGTCGACGATCAGCGGCTCGTCGAGGAACGGGTCGATCAGCGACGACTTGATCGGCGGAATCACCGTGTCGGGCAGGCCTTCGGCGCGGATGCGCGGCGACAGCCGCACGGTGGGAATCGGTGCCTCGCTGGGGGCCGCACCCGGCTGCGCGGTGGCGCCCCCGGCCTGTGCCAGCCGCAGCCGCGCGCGGCCGCCGCTCTTGTCGAGCACCAGCTGCTGGCCAGGGTAGATGCGATGCGGATTGCGGATGTCCTGCAGGTTCATGCCCCAGAGCTCGGGCCAGCGCCACGGGCTCTTGAGGAACAGCTTGGAAATCGCCCACAGGGTGTCGCCGGACTTGACGGTGTAGCCATCGGGCGCGTCGGGCGCCAGGTCGGACAGGGCCACGCCGGCCTGCGCCACCTGCTCGGCGGTGGCGCGCTGGCCGGGGGTGATGGGGAGGTTCTGTGCCTGCGCCGCGGTGGCTGCCATGCCTGCTGCGGCCATCAGCACCGCCCAGCGGATGCCTGCGCCTGCCTTGCCGATCGATGTCCTGTCCATCTGATGCTTCCTGTGTATGCCTGTGACGCCGGCGCTCACGCCGACGCGCCGCCCTCCGCGCGGCTGTGGTCACGGCATTGTGCGCCGCCGTGCGCCCAGCGGCAATGCGGCCGCCGCCGCCCGGGCCGCCGCGGCGGCAAATCACTGCAAAAAGTGGCGAAAATACCGACATCGCGGCCTTGCACCCTCTGGCCGGCCCCCCAACTGCGTTCCCATGGCCCTGCTTCCCATCCTGTGCTTCCCCGACCCGCGCCTGCACACCGTCGCCCGGCCGGTGCCGCAGGTGGACGACCGCATCCGCGCGCTGGTGTCCGACATGCTCGAGACCATGTACGACGCGCAGGGCGTGGGCCTGGCCGCCACCCAGGTGGACGTGTACGAGCGGGTGATCGTGGCCGACGTCTCCGAGGGCCGCAACGAACCGCTGGTCTTCATCAACCCCGAAGTCACCTGGGCCAGCGCCGAGAAGACGGTCAATGAAGAGGGCTGCCTGTCGGTGCCCGGCATCTATGACGGCGTGGAGCGGCCGCTGCAGGTGGAGGTGCGCGCACTCGACCGCGACGGCACCAGCCGCACCCTGCGCTGCGAGGGGCTGCTGGCGGTGTGCATCCAGCACGAGATGGACCACCTGATGGGCAAGGTGTTCGTCGAGTACCTGTCTCCGCTCAAGCGCAACCGCATCAAGACCAAGATGCTCAAGCTGCAGCGCGAAATGGCGCGCGGCTGAACCCCGCCGCCCCGTCTCGTCCCCGCCCTGTCCCCGCCCGCTGTCATCGCCATCCACGCGGCCCCTGCTGCAAGTACATCGTGCGCATCATCTTTGCAGGCACCCCCGAGTTCGCGCGCGCGGCGCTGGCGCGGCTGATCGATGCGGGTTTTGACATCCCTCTGGTGCTGACCCAGCCCGACCGGCCGGCGGGCCGCGGCATGAAGCTGCAGGCCTCGCCGGTCAAGCAGCTGGCGCTGGAGCGCGGCATCGCGGTGGCGCAGCCGCGCAGCCTGCGGCTGGATGGCAAGTACCCCGAAGACGCTGCACAGGCGCGCGATGCCATCACGGCGGCACAGGCCGACGCGATGGTGGTGGCCGCCTACGGCCTGATCCTGCCGCAGTGGGTGCTGGACGCGCCGCGGCGGGGCTGCCTGAACATCCACGCCTCGCTGCTGCCGCGCTGGCGCGGCGCCGCGCCGATCCACCGCGCGATCGAGGCCGGGGATGCGCAGACCGGCGTGACCATCATGCAGATGGACGCCGGCCTGGACACCGGCGACATGCTGCTCGTCGAGCCCTTGCCGATTTCGGCGCACGACACCACCGCCACGCTGCACGACCGGCTGGCGGAGCTGGGCGCGCGCCTCATTGTCGACGCGTTGCACGCGGCCAAGGCCGGCAGCCTGCAGCGCACGGCGCAACCGGCCGATGGCGTGACCTACGCGCACAAGATCGAGAAGGCCGAGGCGCAGATCGACTGGTCGCAGGACGCGGCGCAAATCGCGCGACGCGTGCGGGCCTTCGATCCGTTTCCGGGCGCAAGCACCCACGCCGGCGGCGAAGCGGTCAAGGTCTGGCGTGCCGAGCCCGTGGCCGATGGTCCGGGGCTTGCTGCGCCAGCAACGCAAGCCGGCACCGTGCTGCGCGCCGACGCCGATGCGGCTGCCGAGGGCATCGTCGTTGCATGCGGGCGCGGCGCGCTGCGCCTGACCGAGCTGCAGCGCGCGGGCGGCCGACGGCTCGGTGCGGCCGAGTTCCTGCGCGGCTTCCCGGTCGCCCCCGGCACGGTGCTGGGTACGGGGCCCGCTCCGCGCTGAAGCGATGTTCTTCCTGCCCAGCAACTACCGGCACCCGGCGTTTCGCGACGGCGCGCGCGACATGTGGCCGCAGGCCCCGGGCATCGGCGCGTGGGGCCTGATGACTGGCGTGGCGATGGTGAAGTCGGGCATGAGCGTGCTCGAGTCGGTGCTGATGACGGTGCTGGTGTTCGCCGGCAGCGCGCAGCTGGCGGCCATCCCGCTGCTGATTGCAGGCGCGCCGGCGTGGGTGATCCTGGCCACCGCGTTCTGCGTGAACCTGCGCTTTGTGGTCTTCAGCCTGCACCTGCGGCCCTTCCTGATGCACCTGCCGCGCTGGCAGCGCATGACGCACGGCTACCTCACCGCCGACATCAGCTACGTGCTGTTCACGCGGCGCTTCGTGCATCCGTCCACCGATACGGCGGTGCTGCGGGAGCAAAGCGCCTACCTTGCGGGCAACTGCCTGGTCAACTGGGGCAGCTGGGTGGGCTCCAGCCTGGTGGGCATCGCGCTGGCGAATTTCATTCCCACCCACTGGGGCCTGGGCTTTGCCGGCACGCTGTGCCTGATCGGCATCCTGTGCTCGCTGGCCACCACGCGCATGCGGCTGCTGGCCGGTACGGTGGCTGCGGCCGCGGCCGTGGTGGCGTGGTCGCTGCCGCTCAAGCTCAACATCGTGGTGGCGATTGCGGTGGCGGTGGTGCTGTGCATGTCACTCGAAGGCCGCGGCCCTGGTGCGCCGGCGCAGCGCAAGGGCGCAGCATGACGGGCGCAGGCAGCACCGACCTGTGGACGGTGGCGGTGATCGCGGGCCTGGCCTGCGTCACGGTGCTTGCGCGCTGCTTCTTCTTCATCCTGGACCGCGACTGGACGCTGCCGCACTGGGCGCAGCGCGGCCTGCAATACGCGCCGATCGCTGCACTGGCGGCGGTGGTGGTGCCCGAGGTGGTGATGGCACAAGGCCAGCTGGTGCAGACCCTGCACGACGCGCGCCTGTATGCCGCAGCCGCAGGCGCGGCGGCCTACTTCTGGCGGCGCGACGTGCTCATCACCATCGTGGCGGGCATGGCGGTGTACCTGCCGCTGCACCTGGGGCTGGGCTGGTAGCCGCTTCGTAGAATTCCGGCCATGAACGTTCTGCGCTTTTCCGATTTGTGTGCCCAGGGTCGCGTACGCGGCCAGCGGGTCTTCATCCGTGCTGACCTCAATGTGCCGCAGGACGATGCCGGTCAGATCACCGAAGACACGCGCATCCGTGCGTCGGTGCCCTGCATCGAGATGGCGCTGCAAGCCGGCGCCGCGGTGATGGTCACCAGCCACCTGGGCCGCCCGACCGAAGGCGAGTTCAAGCCCGAGGATTCGCTGGCGCCGGTGGCCAGGCGACTCGGTGAGCTGTTAGGCCGCGAGGTCAAGCTGATCGCGAACTGGGTCGACGGCGTGAGCGTGGCGCCAGGCGACGTGGTGCTGCTGGAGAACTGCCGCGTCAACAAGGGCGAAAAGAAGAACAGCCCCGAGCTCGCGCAGAAGATGGCGGCGCTGTGCGACATCTTCGTGCACGACGCCTTCGGTACCGCGCATCGCGCCGAGGCCAGCACCTACGGCATTGCGCAGTACGCCAAGGTGGCGTGCGCCGGCCCGCTGCTGGCCGCCGAGATCGATGCCATCACCAAGGCGCTGGCCCACCCGAAGCGGCCGCTGGTGGCGATCGTGGCGGGCAGCAAGGTCTCGACCAAGCTGTCCATCCTCAAGTCGCTGGCCGCCAATGTGGACCAGCTGATCGTCGGCGGCGGCATTGCCAATACCTTTCTGCTGGCCGAAGGGCACCCGATTGGCAAGAGCCTGGCCGAGCCCGATCTGGTGGGCGCGGCGCGCGAGGTCATTGCCATGATGCGACAGCGCGGCGCCGCGGTGCCCATTCCGGTTGACGTGGTGGTGGCCGACGAGTTCTCGTCGCTCGCACGTGCCAACAAGGTGGCGGTGGACGCGGTGCAGCCGGGCGACATGATCCTGGACATCGGCCCGCGCACCGCGGCGCAACTGGCCGGCATCATTGCCAGCGCCGGCACCATCGTCTGGAACGGCCCGATGGGCGTGTTCGAGTACGACCAGTTTGCCGGTGGCACCCGCACGCTGGCGGCGGCCATCGCCCATTCCTCGGCCTTCAGCATCGCCGGCGGTGGCGACACGCTGGCTGCGATTGCCAAGTACGGCATCGAGAAGGATGTGGGCTACATCTCCACCGGCGGTGGTGCCTTCCTCGAGGTGCTGGAGGGCAAGACGCTGCCGGCCTTCGAGATCCTGCAAAAGCGCGCTGCGGGCTGAGCCCGTCCTGCCTGGCTGCGCGAGAGCAGCGCAGCCGTGCGGCGTGGTCACGTTCGCGTGGGACAATCGTTGCACCCACACAGGAGTTGACATGGCCCGCCGCGCCACCAAGATCGTTGCCACCCTCGGCCCCGCCTCGAGCGACCTCGACCTGCTGCAGAAGATGATTGCAGCAGGCGTGAATGTGGTGCGGCTGAACTTCAGCCACGGCAAGGCGCAGGACCACATCGACCGCGCGAAGCTGGTGCGCGAGGCCGCGCAGCGCGCCGGCCGCGAGGTGGCCATCATGGCCGACCTGCAGGGCCCGAAGATCCGCGTGGGCAAGTTTGCCGAGGGCAAGGTGATGCTCGAGCCCGGTGCGAAGTTCGTGCTGGATGCATCGCGTACCGCGCCCGGTGACGTCCATGGCGTGGGGCTGGACTACAAGGAGCTGCCGCGCGACGTGAAGCCCGGTGACGTGCTGCTGCTCAACGACGGGCTGATCGTGCTGACGGTCGACGACGTGCGCGGCGAAGCGGTGCACACCACCGTGAAGCTCGGCGGCGAGCTGTCGAACAACAAGGGCATCAACAAGCAAGGCGGTGGCCTGACGGCCCCGGCGCTGACGGCCAAGGATATGGAGGACATCAAGACCGCGATGTCCTTCCAGTGCGAGTACCTGGCGGTGAGCTTTCCCAAAAGCGCCACCGACATGGAGATGGCGCGCCAGCTCGCCAACGTGGCCGGCGAGTCGCAGCGCCACAAGCCGGCGATGATTGCCAAGATCGAGCGCAGCGAGGCGATCCCCCAGCTCGAGGCCATCCTGCGCGCCAGCGACGGCATCATGGTCGCGCGCGGTGATCTGGCAGTCGAGGTCGGCAACGCCGCTGTGCCGGCGCTGCAGAAGCGCATGATCCGCCTCGCGCTCGAGATGGACAAGGTTGTCATCACCGCCACGCAGATGATGGAGAGCATGATCCAGGCGCCGGTGCCCACGCGCGCGGAGGTCAGCGATGTGGCCAACGCCGTGCTCGACGGCACCGATGCGGTGATGCTCAGCGCCGAGACGGCGGCTGGCCGCTACCCGGTGGAGAC
>JBDLRH010000169.1:0-4424 GCA_039800165.1 Pseudomonadota bacterium | reverse complement strand
AGGCGCAGGGCCAGGCCCTTGGGCTGGCGCAGCGCCACCACGCCGAGCAGGCGGCGGGTGAAGAACGGCAGGTTCGCCGCCACCAGCGCCAGAAGGATCAGCGCCCAGATCGAAGCCGCCTGCGACATCTCGCCCCCGTGTGCCGGAAATGGATCAGGTGCCCAGCGTGCGCACGATCGCCTGCGCGCACAGGGCCATCAGGCCGCCGGGCAGGATGCCCAGCACCAGGATCAGCAGCCCGTTGATCGACAGCACCGCGCGCACATCGGTCGGTGCCACCACCGAGGTGGCGGTGATCGGGGCGTCGAAGTACATCACCTTGACCACCCGCAGGTAGTAGAAGGCGCCGATCAGCGACATCACCACCGCGAAGATGGCCAGCCACAGGTACGTGTCTTGCCCGGTGGCGATGAGCGCCTGCAGCACCGACAGCTTGGCATGGAAGCCCACCAGCGGCGGAATGCCTGCCAGCGAGAACAGGCAGACCGCCATCACGCCGGCATACAGCGGGCTGCGCTGGTTCAGGCCGGCGAAGTCGGCGATCTCTTCGCTCTCGAAGCCCTCGCGCGCCAGCAGCATGATCACGCCGAAGCTGGCCAGCGTGGTGAGCACGTAGGTGACGATGTAGAACATGGCCGAGCTGTAGGCGTTGGCGGCCGACAGCGTGTTGCCGTTCACCACCCCGGCCATCAGGCCCAGCAGCACAAAGCCCATTTGCGCGATGGTGGAGTACGCCAGCATGCGCTTGAGGTTGGTCTGCGCAATGGCCGCGAGGTTGCCGACCAGCAGCGAGGCAACCGCCAGCACCGCCAGCATCTGCTGCCAGTCGATCGCCAGCGGCAGCAGGCCCTCCACCAGCAAGCGGATGCAGATGGCGAAGGCCGCGAGCTTGGGCGCGCCGGCAATCACCAGCGTGGCGGCGGTGGGTGCCCCCTGGTACACATCCGGAATCCACATGTGGAACGGCGCTGCACCCAGCTTGAACGCCAGGCCCGCGACGATGAACACCAGGCCGAACACCAGCACCTGGTGCTTGAGCTGGCCCGAGTTGACCGCCTTGAACACCGTGCCCACATCCAGCGAGCCGGTGGCGCCGTACAGCATCGACAGGCCGTACAGCAGGAAGCCGCTGGCCATTGCACCGAGCACGAAGTACTTCATCGCCGCCTCGGTGGCCACGGTGTGGTCGCGCCGCAGGGCCACCAGCGCGTAGCTCGACAGCGTCAGCAGTTCCAGGCCGAGGTAGATCACCAGGAAGTTGCTGCCCGAGATCATCACGAAGATGCCGATGAGCGCAAACATCGACAGCGTGAACAGCTCGCCGCCGCGCAGCATGTCGCGGTCACCGGCATAGGGCCGGCCGTAGACCAGCGTGGCCATCATCGCGATGGCGGCAAAGCACTTGAGCCAGTTGCCCATCGGGTCGCTGACCACCATGCCGCCAAAGGCGTACAGGGTTTCGCCGCTGTGCGCGTAGAGTGCCTGCATCACGGCCACCACTCCCAGCGTCAGCAGCGTGAGTACATAGGTGCTGGTGCGGCGCGGGCTGGTGACGCGCAGGTCGGCCAGCGCGATCACGCAGGCCATCACCAGCAGCACGATCTCGGGGTAGACGGCAATCCAGTCCGTAGCTTTGAGCATGGCGAGAGTGCTTTCGTTCGTTCAGTTCAGCTTGGACTGGGCCACATGCTTGAGGAAGTCGGCCACCGTGTGATCCATGATCTGGGTGAACGGGAAGGGATAGACGCCCATGTAGAGCACCGCCGCGGCCAGCAGCGTGAGCATCAGGAACTCGCGGGCGTTGATGTCGGAAAGCGTGCGGACATCGTCGTTGGTCACCGCCCCGAGGTACACCCGCTTGAACATCCACAGGGTGTAGGCGGCGCCGAAGATCAGCGCGGTGGCCGCCGCCAGCCCCAGCCAGAAGTTGGCCTTGACCGCCCCGAGGATGACCATCCACTCGCCCACGAAGCCGGCCGTGCCCGGCAGGCCGCAGTTGGCCATGGCAAACAGCAGCGCGAAGGCGGCGAACGTGGGCATGGTGTTGACCACGCCGCCATAACTTGCGATCTCGCGCGAATGCACCCGGTCGTACAGCACGCCGATGCACAGGAACATCGCACCCGACACGAAGCCGTGCGCAATCATCTGCACCAGGCCGCCGGCCACGCCCAGGTCATTGAAGATGAAGAAGCCGAGCGTGACGAAGCCCATGTGCGCCACCGACGAGTAGGCCACCAGCTTCTTCATGTCCTGCTGCACCATCGCCACCAGGCCCACGTAGATGACCGCCACCAGCGACAGCGCGATCATCAGCCAGGCCCATTCACGCGCGGCGTCGGGGGCAATCGGCATCGAGAAGCGCAGGAAGCCGTAGGCACCCAGCTTGAGCATGATGGCCGCCAGCACCGCCGAGCCGCCAGTGGGCGCCTCGACGTGCACGTCGGGCAGCCAGGTGTGCACCGGCCACATCGGCACCTTGACCGCGAAGGCAGCAAAGAAGGCAAAGAACAGCAGCGTCTGCACCGTGCCGCCCAGCGGCAGCTTGTGCCAGGTGAGGATGTCGAAGCTGCCGCCCGACTTGGCATACAGGTAGATCAGCGCCACCAGCATCAGAAGCGAGCCGAGCAGCGTGTACAGGAAGAACTTGAAGGCCGCGTAGATGCGGTTGGGGCCGCCCCAGATGCCGATGATCAGGTACATCGGGATCAGCGTGGCTTCGAAGAACACGTAGAACAGGATGCCGTCGAGCGCGCAGAACACGCCGATCATCAGGCCCGAGAGGATCAGGAAGGCGCCGTAGTACTGGTTGACGCGCTCGGTGATGGCCTCCCAGCCGGCGATCACCACCACCACCGTGATGAAGGCCGTGAGCAGCACGAACCAGAACGAGATGCCGTCGACGCCCAGGTGGTAGTGCACGTTGAAGCGCTCGATCCAGTGCGCCTTCTCGACGAACTGCATCGCCGAGGTGCCGAGCTGGAAGGCGTCGTACAGGGGCAGCGTGACCAGCAGGCCGGCGATCGCGCCGATCAGCGCGATCCAGCGCACCGCACGCGCGTGTTCGTCGCGGCCAAAGGCCAGCAGGGCCACGCCGAAGAAGATCGGCGTCCAGATGGCCAGGCTCAACAATCCCATTTCTCCTCAACCCTTCACTTGTTGAGCCAGACGAAGTACGTCATCAGCGCGAACACGCCGACGATCATCACCAGCGCGTAGTGGTACAGGAAGCCCGACTGGGCACGGCGCACGATGGCCGACACCCAGCCGATCACGCGCCACGAGCCGTTGACCAGCGTGCCGTCGATCACTGCCTGGTCACCGCCCTTCCACAGCCCCACCCCGAGCGCACGCGCACCGCGCGCCAGGATGTTCTCGTTGATCCAGTCCATGTAGTACTTGTTCTCAAGCAAGGTGTGCAGCGGCTGCACCCGCTTCTGGATGGCCGCCGGCAGGGCCGGGTTGACCATGTACATGTAGTAGGCCAGCGCCACACCGGCCACCGCCAGCCACAGCGCCGGCGTGCTGAACGCGTGCGCGGCCATCTCCAGCGGGCCGTGGATGATTTTGGCCAGCTCGGCCATCGCCGGGTGGCGCGCGGCATCGACCACGATCGCGTCCTTCAGGAAGTCGCCAAACAGCATCGGCATCACCGTCATGAAGCCGATCACCACCGAGGGCACGGCCAGCAGCAGCAGCGGCGCGGTCACTACCCAGGGTGACTCGTGCGGCTGGTGGCCGCCGTGGTGGTCATCGTGGTGGCCGTGGTCGTCGTGGTGCGCATCGGGGTTCTGGTCGAAGCGCTCCTTGCCGTGGAACACCAGGAAGTACATGCGGAACGAGTAGAACGCGGTCACGAACACGCCGGCCAGCACCGCAAAGTGCGCAAAGCCCGCGGCCGGCAGCCGGCTGAAGTGCGCGGCCTCGATGATCGCGTCCTTGGAATAGAAGCCGGCGAACAGCGGCGTGCCGATCAGCGCCAGCGAGCCCAGCAGCGAGGTGATCCAGGTGATGGGCATGTACTTGCGCACGCCGCCCATCCAGCGGATGTCCTGGTTGTGGTGCATGCCCATGATCACCGAGCCGGCTGCCAGGAACAGCAGCGCCTTGAAGAAGGCATGCGTCATCAGGTGGAACACCGCCACGCTGTAGGCGCTGGCGCCCAGCGCCACCGTCATGTAGCCCAGCTGCGACAGCGTGGAATAGGCCACCACGCGCTTGATGTCGTTCTGGATGATGCCGAGGAAGCCCATGAACAGCGCGGTGATCGCGCCGATCACCAGCACGAAGTTCAGCGCCGCATCCGACAGCTCGTACAGCGGCGACATGCGCGCCACCATGAAGATGCCGGCGGTCACCATGGTCGCTGCGTGGATCAGCGCCGAAATCGGCGTGGGGCCTTCCATCGAATCGGGCAGCCACAC
>JBDLRH010000168.1:0-17501 GCA_039800165.1 Pseudomonadota bacterium | reverse complement strand
CCAGAGGCCAGGATGCGCGGCAGCAAGGTGTCGGCAGCATCGTCCTCACCTGACCAGATCAGCACATTGCCCGGTTCGCAACGTGATCCGTCTGGCCAGCACCCTCCTGCGGTGACCGTGGCCACCAGCGACATGCAGATCGTAGTCTTTCCTTGTCCTGGTGCGCCTGCCAATAGCGCCATCTTTCCGAGCGCAAGCCACTCATGCCATAGCCAGCGGACAGGCTCGGGGTTGAGGTCCGCCCCGTTCGTCAGCACCACACCATCCGCAGGACGCTTGACCACACGTTGAGCGTGAGCCAGCACATCCGCCATCAATGCGACTTCGGCACTCATACGGCCTCCTGCAACACATCGTTGAGGTCATTCGCCGCTTGACGGGTTACCAGCACCTCGCGGTCCGCATCGGCCCACCGCTGGGCACACGCCTGTGCAGCGTTTTCGCCTGCTGGGTCACGGTCCTGCCCGATCACCAATGTCTGCACACCGGGCAGTACGGGAAACTTCGCCAGGTGTCCCGCGTCAATCGTTGACCACGCGGGGGCATACGCCCAAGCAATCGACAGCGCAGTCTCAACGCCTTCAGCGATTGCAAGCCCGTAAGTCACCGCTTCATCAGGCCAGAGGCGAATGCAGCCTCCTGCTGTTGAGTGCCCCGCGAGAGGCATACGGGTGGGGCTCACATGCGCCTTGCCGGTTGATGTGATCCATGTCCTGTGCAGGCTCAGTGGCGCACGGGTTTCCACATGCGTGATCAGCCCCACCAGCGCAGGACCGATGTGTCCACTTGGATGCTTGACCCGCGGGTGCCACCGCAGATCGCCGTCCTCAGGTGGGATGCGGCACCTCCTGGACCGCAGGTAAGACATTGCCACCCCGGCGATGGGCTCGCACTCATCCCACAGCGCCATGCCCCATGCGCCAAGCGATTCACGCCGAGGCTTACGCGACACAGGACGGTGCATCGCACTTCTGGCCTCGCCGCGATGTGTCAGCACAGTGCCGCAACGGAAGCAATGCAGCACAACACGCCCATCCGTATCGATGGTCACGCTGGCGGCACTGTCTCGCGTACCTTTGCTGCACACAGGGCATGCGGTACGGTGATCCCCAACCGGTAGGCTTTTCCAATCAAGCATGGATGAGACCTCCACGCTGAATCAGTTTTGTCGCCAACTTTGCCGGGATCACGCCGCGAACCGCCAGGGCGACGATGATGCTTTTGATCTTGCGACCCGTCGCGTTCAGCGGCACAATACGTGCGACGGATTCGGTTGCCTTACCTAGTCCTCCAGCCCCGCCCGCCAGCGGGGTTTGGTCTTTCTGGGGCCCGTTCATGCCGCCACCTCTCGGCTGGCTTCCCAGGCCTCAACATCGGAAAGTCGCCATGCCGTGACATTGGCACCCAGCGACACAGGTGCGGGGAATTTCCCCTCCCGGACCCAGCGCCAGATCGTGTTCGGGCCTACCGGAATGCGCCCGGACTTTCCGGGGAAGCTAGCTAACTGGGCCAGCCGGATGAACGTTTGTTGGGACACGATGAGCCTCCAAAGTTGCCGCTAGTGCGGTACGGGGCTATCGTGTCGGCGCGAGTTCTTTATGGCTGCGGCAGTAACTTCCGGAGAATGTCCCGCATCTGTTCTCCAGCGAGGTGCTCAAGGATTTCCGTGTCCAAGTTCAGCATCGGCTTGTATTTCTTGCGGATGCTCTGCGCGGTGCGGCGATCTAACCCCTGATCCTTCCCATCGAGATCGCGACGCACCTCATCCATCTTGCTGTTGATGGCCTCAGCCCTCCAACCGGCGCGAGCGAGGATCGCTGCAAGTGCAGCAAGGGGCAGTTCCCACGCCGGAAAGGGATCGGGGGGTTTTCCAACCGGTCGATCGATGCATAGCGCCTCGCGTATGGCCGCTTGCATGTTTTCCAGAATCCATCCCGGTGTGCGAGTCCCGCTTGATCGAATCTCATCGGCCTGGGCTTGTGCGGCCTCCACCTGCTCCAACCGCTCAGCCAAAAAGTGCATCAGCGCTGGCGAGATCGTTTGATTGCGCAGTGCACTAGCGCAGTGTTTGAGCGCGTCGCGGCCGTAGTCACCGCCGCGCTCCCGCGCGAGACGAATCATCTCGCGTTCGAATTCTTCGTTGTTTAGCAACGCGCACCCCTCGATGCACACCCTCATGAAAGATGCCGCGCCAGCCGGTGAGGGAACCGGTTTTCGGGGATCAGCCTAGGCGCGACGATTCGATTGTCATGCGGCTCGGCTTTGCCTGATACCGACCACCGTGGCTTTGACGCTTGGTGCAGCACAAAACCGTGCCCATGCGGTCATCATCTGGCGGCGCTTTTCCATCATGTCGCCACGCCGATATGCGGCTTCCACCTTATCGCTGATCGTGTGCGCCAGCGCCATCTCAGCCATCTCAGCCGGGTAACTTGTTCGCTCTGCGGCCCAGTCGCGGAAGGTGCTGCGGAACCCGTGCGGCACTTCCTCGCGCTCCATCCTGCGCATGACAGCGGTCAGGGTCATATCTGAAAGCATCCCACCACGCGGTGCGGGGAAAACGTAGTCCACACCCTCAAAGCGAGGCAGCGAATGCAGGAGCTTGATAGCGGCGGCACTCAGCGGGACGCGGTGTTCCTTACCGGCCTTCATGCGGGAGGCTGGCACAGTCCAGACACCAGCATCCATGTCGACTTCAGCCCAGGTCATGCCCCGCACCTCGCCGGAACGGGCAGCGGTCAGGATCACGAATTCCAGCGCACGGGCAGCAATACCTTCCCGCTGCCTAAGTTCCCTCATGAAGTCGCCCATCTCATCAAGCGACACCGCTGCATGGTGGGTTTCTTTCTTGATCTTCCCGGGTTTGGGCAGTTGGGCATCAAGGTTCCCGCGCCATGCTGCCGGGTTGTCGCCCGTGCGGTGACCGCGTCCCTTGCACCAGTCCAAGATCAGCTCCATCCGACCGCGCAGTCGGGTGGCAGTCTCGGTACGGGCCTCCCACAGCCGCTTTCCATCCACAGGCTGTTCGAGCACTTGCAGGATGTGCGGCATCCGAATGTCGGCCACGTTCAGGGTGCCGATGATGGGGCTCGCGTACTGGAACAGGGTGTTTTCCCACTGCTGCACATGCTTGGGGTTGCGCCAGCCAGCCCGGTGCGCATCGATGAATTTGCCAGCAGCCTCATCGAAGGTCAGGATTGCAGCGGTCGCAGCCTGTAGCGCCGACCTTGCCGCCTTCTGCTGTTCTATGGGGTCGATTCCTGCCCGGATCAGTTCACGGGCTTCCCGGGCCTTCTCCCTGGCCACCGCCAGTGACACATCGTCAAAGCTGCCCAGCCCCATGTCGCGGCGGCGGGTGCCGATCATCGTGCGCAGTACCCATGTGCGGCCTCCCGTCGGCAGCACTTGCAGCGCCAATCCGGTAGCGCCGCCAACGAAATGCAGCCCCGGATCGGTCAGCCGCTTGACCTCCAGCGCACTCAGTTCCTTGGCTTTCTTGGGCATCTCTGCTTTGATCCATCATCACACCCATCATCGAGTGCGTTTTTGCATGATATGCACGGATACGCCTTGATGCAAGGAATATCAATCTACATAGGGGAATCCGTAGCCTAAGGGTGTGCCATGGTACGTCTTAGAGTTCGATCCCCGCGGACGCCTGCTCCGCCAGCATTTGCCGTACCGGCCCCATGAAAAAAGCCACCCCGCAGGGTGGCTTTCTTGCTTGTGGCAGCAGCTGATCAGTTCAGCGGAACCTTCTTGCCGTCCTTGTACACGTACAGGGTGATGGCGGGGTTCTTCAGCTCGCCGTTGGGCTCGAACGCGATGGTCGAGGTCACGCCGCGGAAGTTGGTCTTGATCAGCTCCGGGGTGTAGACCTTCGGGTCCACCGAGTTGGCGCGCTTCATCGCGTCGACCAGCACGAAGGTCGCGTCATAGGTGTACGGGCTGTAGACCTGGAACTGGTTGGGGTACTTGCCGTCGTACTTGGCCTTCCAGGCCTTGCCGCCAGGCATCTTGTCCAGCGAGGCGCCGCCTTCTGCGCACACCACGTTGTTCAGCGTCTTGGCGCCCGCGGCCAGCTTGATGATCTCGCTGGTGCAGATGCCGTCGCCGCCGAAGAACTTGACGTTGCCCAAGCCCAGCTGCTCCATCTGGCGCAGCATCGGGCCTGCCTGCGGGTCCATGCCGCCGTAGAAGATCGCGTCGGGGTTCTTGCCCTTGATGGCCGTCAGGATGGCCATGAAGTCGGTGGCCTTGTCGGTGGTGAACTGCTCATCGACGATCTGCATGCCCTTTTGCTGGGCGGTGCGCTTGAACACCTCGGCCACGCCCTGGCCGTAGGCCGTGCGGTCGTCGATCACGGCCACGCGCTTGAGCTTGAGTGCATCGGCGGCATAGAAGGCAAGGCCCGCGCCCAGCGCGTTGTCGTTGGCGATGATGCGGTAGGTGGTCTTGTAGCCCGGGCGGGTCAGGTTGGGGTTGGTGGCCGCGCCGGTGATGTGCGGGATGCCGCAGTCGTTGTAGACCTTCGAAGCGGGAATGGTGGTGCCCGAGTTGAGGTGGCCGACCACGCCGGCGACCTTGGCGTCGCACAGCTTTTGCGCTGCAGCGGTGCCCTGCTTCGGGTCAGCCGCATCGTCTTCAGCAGCCAGTTCAAAACGCACCTTGCGGCCGCCAATGGTGACGCCTTGGGCATTGAGGTCTTCAATGGCCATGCGCACGCCGTTTTCGTTGTCCTTGCCGTAGTGGGCCTGCGGGCCGGACAGCGGGGCGACATGGCCAATGCGCACGACCATGTCCTGGGCCGACGCCAGGCCGGTGACAGCGGCCAGCGCGGCGAGCGCGGTGAGTTTGAGCTTCATCTGCATGAAAATTCTCCAGTTGTAAGGATGTTGGGTTGAGAGAACGCCTCAACGGACGCGGAAGATAACCGAAAAACCATCCCCCCATCCACAGGGTTTTCAAGGGGCTGCGTCGTCAGCCGGGGCCTTCACGCCCGCGCCCGGCCGGGGCGGTCAGGCCCGCCCGCGCTGTTACAAACGGGATGCCGGTGGCGCGTCACCCGGCCGCTGCGCCAGTGCCGCGCGCACCGCCTGCTCCACCTGCGGACGCAGCGCCTCCAGCACCTCGGCCACCACACGCTGCACTGCCTCGGCGTCTGCCGCTTCAGCGTCCGCACTCCCGCCAGCCATCGACGCAGATCGTGGTTTGGCCAGTGGTTTGGCGGCCTGCCCATCCAGGCCACCGGCGCCCTGTGGCGGCTCGTGCACCACCTCGGTCAGGGTCGGCACATGCGGTGGCGGCACGCGGGCAGACATCTCGGTGCTTTCGATGGGTCAGACGAGCCGGGGGATGCAGGTGCGTCGATGCCTGGCGCTCAGCTGGCCGACGCAGTCGATGGTTGTTCGGGTGCTGTGGCGGCGGCCAGATCGTGTGAGGTGAGCGGGTAGCCGCGCTGGGCGTAATGCCGCCAGCGCTCGCGGGCTTGCTGCCGCTGTGCCGGGTCTGCTGTCACCACCTCGATGAGTCGCTCGAACTGCTCAAAGCCGGGCGGCGGCTCGTCGCACAGGTTGATGAGCACCGGCGCCTTGGCCAGTGCCTCTGCCAGCGCCGGGTTGTGCGCATCCGTCAGGCGCTCTGTCAGCACCACCGGCGAGGACGCCAGCATGTCGGGCGTCGCATCGGCGCGGCAGTGGGCAACGAAATCGAGCGCGGAAAACGTCCACAAGGCCTGGTCCAGCGCGGCCAGTTCGCCGGGCGGCGCGACCACCACCGCCCGCGAGCCGAGCGCGGTGGCCTTGCGCAGCAGCCGGCACAGATACGCCTGGCGGTCCGGCGCGTTGAAGTGAAACGCGATCTCGGTCACGGGTCAGCGGCCGCGCGCGCCACCGAGCGGGCCCAGCAGGTACTCGAGCAGCAGCCCGACCGGACGCCCGGTGGCGCCCTTGGCTGCCCCACCCTTCCACGCCGTGCCGGCAATGTCCAGATGCGCCCACGGGTACTTGCCTGCAAAGCGCTGCAGGAACTTGGCCGCGGTGATCGAGCCGCCGGCGCGGCCCGCCACGTTGGCCACATCGGCAAAGTGGGTCTTCAGCCCCTCGGCGTATTCGTCGTCCAGCGGCATGCGCCAGCATGGGTCGAGGGCCCGGTCGCCGGCCTGCGACAGCGCCTGCGCCAGATCGTCCTGCGTCGCGTACATGCCGCTGCGTACCGCGCCCAGCGCAATCACGCAGGCGCCGGTGAGGGTGGCGATGTCGACCACCGCGCGCGGCTTGAAGCGCTCGGCATAGGTGAGTGCATCGCACAGGATCAGCCGTCCCTCGGCATCGGTGTTGAGGATCTCGATGGTCTGGCCGCTCATGCTGGTGACCACGTCGCCGGGCTTGACCGCCGAGCCATCGGGCATGTTCTCGCAGCTCGGAATCAGACCCACCACGTTGATGGCGGGCTTGAGTTCGCGCAGCGCGGCGAACACGCCCAGCACGCTGGCGGCGCCGCACATGTCGAACTTCATCTCGTCCATCTCGGGTGCGGGCTTGATCGAGATGCCGCCGGTGTCAAAGGTGATTCCCTTGCCCACCAGCACCACGGGCGCCTGCGAACGCGGTGCACCGTGGTACTGCATCACGATGAAGCGCAGCGGCTGGGTGGACCCCTGAGCCACCGCCATGAACGAGCCCATGCCCAGTCGCGCCACTTCGCGCGGGCCGAGCACCTCGCACTTGAAGCGTGCGCCCTTGGCAATGCTGCGCGCGGCTTCGCCCAGATGGGTGGGCGTGGCATGGTTGCCAGGCCGGTTGCCCCACTCCTTGGCCACCTCGACACCGCGCACCAGCGCCACCGCGCGCTCGAATTCGGCCTTGCAGGCCGCTGCACGCGGCACGCCCAGCGTCACTGCCTTGAGCTTTCGGCCTTCGGCCTTGCTCTTGGTCAGGGTGTAGGCATAGGTCGCATCGGCGCAGGCGGCAAGCGCTGCACTGACAGCGCCCGGCGCCGGGTCACCCAGCATGCATACCGTCGCTGCGGCCACCTTGGCCGACTTCAAAGACTGCAGGGCGCCCGCGGTGGCGCTACGCACCTGCCGGGGCGTGCCGTCACCGCAAGCGGCCAGCACCACGCGCTGCGCCGACAGGCCGGCAGGCGCAAAGCTTTGCAGCAGCTTGCCGCCCTTGCCATCCAGGTCGCCGTGCTTGCGCGCCAGCGCCACCAGCCGCGACAGCCCGTCAGCAGCCGGCTTGAAGGCATCCGGTACCAGTACCACCAGCGCGTCGCTGCGGCTGGAGGCCGCCGTGGCGGCGCTCATCGTCTTGAGTTCAAAGTTCATAATCCATCGCCTGCTGCATGCCGTGCAGCGTTGCTTCCATGTTATTCCATTCATCCGTCCGCAAGGAACTCGCGCGCAGCTTCGGCGCCACCTTGGTCGTGCTTGTGACCGTGGTGATGACGATGACGCTGATCCGTACCCTGAACCAGGCGGCACGCGGCAGCATCAACCCGTCGGAAGTGGCGCTGGTGCTTGGTTACCTGGTCATCGGCACCCTGCCGCTGACGCTGGCGCTCAGCCTGTTCGTGGCCTGCGTGAGCATGCTGTCGCGCATGTACCGAGACTCGGAGATGGTGATCTGGTTTGCCAGCGGCCGTGGCCTGGCCTCGCTGGTGGGCCCGCTGCTGCGCTTTGCCTGGCCGGTGCTGGTGGTGATCGCGCTGCTGTCGCTGGTGGTGTGGCCGTGGTCCAACCAGCAGACGCAGGACCTGCGCGAACGCTACGGGCGCCGCGGCGACCTGGAGCGTGTGGCACCGGGGCAGTTCATGGAATCGGCCAGCGGCAGCCGGGTGTTCTTTCTTGACAAGGACACGCCCGACAACCGCTCGGGGCGCAACATCTTCATCGCCACGCAGGACCGCGGCATCGAGACGGTGACCTCAGCGCGCAGCGGCGAGGTGGTGCCCTCTGACGACGGGCAGACGCTGCTGCTGTTTGACGGGCAACGCATGGAGCGCCGCAGCGAGGGCACGGTGCGCATCAGCGAGTTCGAGCGCTACAGCGTGCGCATCGGCGACAAGGGCTTCGCGGGCGCAGACCGCACGCCCGCCAAGTTCCGCAGCACGCTTGATCTGGCACGCGAACCGACGCCGCAGCACCTCGGCGAGCTGGCCTGGCGCATCGGCATGGCGGTGGCCGCCTTCAACTTCGTGCTGATCGCCGTGGCCATTGCCCATGCCAACCCGCGCATGGGGCGCAGCGGCAACCTGCTGCTGGCGCTGTTTTCGTTCATCGTGTACTACAACCTGCTCAACCTGGGGCAGGCGTGGATTGCCAACGGACAGAGCGGCTTTGCAGCACACCTGCTGGGGCTGCATGGCGGCGTGCTGGCACTCACGCTGATGTGGCTTGCGCGCAGGCACCTCAACTGGTCGTGGCGCGACCTGCTGCCGCGGCGTGCCGCGGCCTGACCGAGACCATGAAGACACTGCGCCGGCTGATCTACAGCGACGTGATCGCCTCGGTGGCGTTTGTCACCCTCGGCTTTCTGGCGCTGTTCTTCTTCTTTGACTTTGTCGAGGAGCTGCCCGACATCGGCCGGGGCGTGCCGGGTGCCTACACCCTGGCCCATGCCCTCGCCGCGGTGGCGCTGCTGGTTCCGAACCATCTGTACGAGCTGCTGCCCATCACCGTGCTGATCGGCACCATCTTCGTGATGGCGCGGCTGGCGCAGAACTCCGAATACACCATCCTTCGCACCAGCGGCCTCGGGCCGGCGCGGGCGCTGCGCGTGCTGCTGACGCTGGGGCTGGGCTTCACCCTGCTGACCTTTGCCATCGGTGACTACCTGGCGCCCTGGGCAGACCGCAGTGCGCAATTGCTCAAGTCGCGCCAGGTCGGCGGCATCACCGTGGGCCAGACCGGCGCGTGGATCAAGGAGCGTCAAGGCGAGCGCAGCGTCACCGTCAATGTGGCCGCGCTCGCGCCCGACGGCAGCATGCGCGGGGTGCGGGTGTTCGAATTCAATGCGCAAGGCGCGCTGGTGGCCCAGATCCACGCGGCACGCGGCCGATTCGAGGGCAGCGACGCCTGGCTGCTCGAGGACGCACACATCCGCCGCTTTCCCGCTCGCGACAGCTCGGCACCGGCCACCATGCCCGCCACCACTCCCGCCGCCACTGCCGCCACTGCCGCCACCGTACCCACCCCACGCGACGGCCTGGCACAGGAACAGCTTGCCCAGTACCGGTGGGCCACCTCGGTGACCGCAGAGATGGTCTCGGTGGCCCTGCTCAAGCCCCAGCGCATGGGCACGATCGACCTGTTCCAGTACATCCGCCACCTGCAGGCCAACGGCCAGACCTCACAGCGCTACGAAATCGAGTTCTGGCGCAAGGTGTTCTACCCGCTGAGCTGCCTGGTGATGGTGGTGATGGCACTGCCCTTTGCCTACCTGCACTTTCGCAGCACCACCATCGCCACGCTGGTGTTCGGCGGCGTGCTGATGGGCATCAGCTTCTTCCTGCTCAACAACGTGTTCGGCTACATCGGCAACCTGCGCAACTGGCAACCCTGGCTGGCCGCTGCGGTGCCGGGGCTTCTGTATTCGCTGCTGTCGCTGGGCGCCTTCGGCTGGCTGGTGCTGCGGCGTTGACGGAGCGGCCATGACCTCTCCCTCCACCGGCATCGTCCTGTTTGCCCATGGCTCGCGCGACCCGCTGTGGCGCGCCCCCATCGAGGCCGTGGCCGCGCGGGTGGCGGCCCTGTCGCCCGCCACCCCGGTGCGCTGCGCCTACCTGGAGCTGACCGAGCCCGACCTGCCCAGCGCGGCGCGCGAGCTGGCGGCGCTGGGGGTGCACGCCATCCGCGTGCTGCCGATGTTCCTTGGCACCGGCAAGCACGCCCGCGAAGACCTGCCGGTGCTGATGGCGCAGTTGCATGCCGAGCACCCCGGCATCCGCTTCGATCTGCGTGCGGCGGTGGGTGAGGATGCGCGCTTGCTGGACCTCATTGCCCGCATCGCCCTCGACTGAGCTCGCCTTATCCGTGCGCAGCATAATGCGGGGCTTCTTTAGTACCGCATTCGCATGAACCTGCATCAGTTCCGCTTCGTTCAGGAGGCGGTGCGCCGCAACCTGAACCTGACCGAGGCAGCCAAGGCCCTGCACACCTCGCAGCCCGGGGTGTCCAAGGCCATCATCGAGCTCGAGGAAGAGCTGGGCATCGAAATCTTCGCGCGCCACGGCAAACGCCTGCGACGCGTGACCGAGCCCGGTCAGCATGTGCTGCGCAGCATCGAACTGATCCTGCGCGAGATCGGCAACCTCAAGCGCATCGGCGAGCAGTACAGCGCGCAGGACAGCGGCACCCTGTCGATTGCCACCACCCATACCCAGGCCCGCTACGTGCTGCCCGTGCCGGTGGCGCGGCTGCGCGAGGCCTACCCCAAGGTGAACATCAGCCTGCATCAGGGCTCACCCGACCAGGTAGCGCGCATGCTGCTGGATGAAGTGGCCGAAATCGGCATGGCCACCGAATCGCTGGTGCACTACCCCGAGCTGGTCACCCTGCCGTGCTACGAGTGGCAGCACATGCTGGTGCTGCCGCACGGGCATCCGCTGGCCGACAAGGAGCGCATCTCGCTGGAAGACCTGGCGGCGCAACCGATCATCACCTACCACCCGTCGTTCACCGGCCGCAACCGCATCGATGCGGGCTTTGCGCAGCGCAAGCTCGAACCACGCATCGTGCTCGAGGCGATCGACTCCGACGTGATCAAGACCTATGTGCGTCTGGGCATGGGGGCCGGCATCGTGGCCGAGATGGCCGTGCGCGACGACGATGCCGGCAGCAACAAGGACTTGACCGTGCGCCCGCTGGGCCACCTGTTCGGCCAGAACCTCGCCCGCGTCGCGTTCAAGCGCGGCACCTACCTGCGCAACTTTGTGTACCGTTTCGCCGAACTGCTGAGCGACCGCCTCGACCGCCACCTGATCGCCAAGGCCATGAGCGGCCACGCCAACGACTACGACCTGTGAACACCATGAGCTTCGCCACCCCCGTGCTTCAGACCAAGCTGCCCGCCGTGGGCACCACCATCTTCACCGTGATGTCGGCTCTGGCCACCGAGAAGAACGCGGTCAACCTCGGGCAGGGCTTCCCCGACTTCGAGTGCGATCCGCGCCTGATCAACGCCGTCACCGACGCCATGCTCAAGGGCCTGAACCAGTACCCGCCGATGACCGGCGTGCCGGTGCTGCGCGAGGCGGTCAGCCGCAAGGTCGAGGCGCTGTACGGCAAACGCTACGACCCGAACACCGAGATCACCATCACCGCGGGCGCCACCCAGGCGATCATCACCGCCATCCTTGCCGTGGTGCGTCCGGGCGACGAAGTGATCGTGCTCGAGCCGTGCTACGACAGCTACATCCCCAACATCGATCTGGCCGGCGGCACCACGGTGCGCGTGCCGCTGATTCCCGGCACGTTCCGGCCTGACTTCGACAAGATTGCAGCCGCCATCACGCCGCGCACCCGCGCCATCCTGATCAACACGCCGCACAACCCGAGCGCCACCGTCTGGACGCGCGAAGACATGCTGCGCTTGCAGGACATCCTGGCACCCACCGACGTGCTGCTGATCAGCGACGAGGTGTACGAGCACATGGTGTTCGATGGCCAGGAGCATCAAAGCGCGGCGCGCTTCCCTGGGCTGGCGGCGCGCGCCTTCATCGTCTCGAGCTTCGGCAAGACCTACCACGTGACCGGCTGGAAGGTGGGCTACGTGGCCGCCCCCGCATCGATGAGCGCCGAGTTCCGCAAGGTGCACCAGTTCAACGTGTTCACCGTCAACACGCCGGTGCAGCATGGTCTGGCCACCTACATGGCCGACGCCAAGCCCTACCTTGAACTGCCGGCCTTCTACCAGCGCAAGCGCGACCTGTTCCGCGAAGGGCTCAGGTCCACCAAGTTCCGCCTGCTGCCCAGCGAAGGCAGCTACTTCCAGTGCGTGGACATCTCAGGCCTGGGCGTGCCCGAGCGCAGCCTGCCCGAAGCCGACTTCTGCAAGTGGCTCACCAGCGAGATCGGCGTGGCAGCCATTCCGCTGTCGGCCTTCTACGGCGATGGTTTCGACCAGCATGTGGTGCGGTTTTGCTTCGCCAAGAAAGACGAAACGCTGCAGTCCGCGCTGCAGCGCCTGGCCCGGCTGTAAGCCGCGCTACACCGTCGCGATCGGCGTGGCCGGAGAGCCGATCGCGCCGGGCAACCGCAGCGGCGGCGCTGTCAGCAAGAAGCGGTGGCGCCCGTGTGCGCGCAGCCAGTTGGCCAGCGGCGTCAGGTGCCAGATCTCGCCGAGGTGCACCCCCAGCTTGAACAAGCAGTGCTCATGCAGCGGAAGCGCAGCGCAGGGCCCGGCCTTCTCGGTGGGCGGCAGGCCTTCCACCGCATAGTTATCGGCGATCAGCGCCACCAGCCCGCTGTCGGTGATCCACTGCAGCAGCCTGGTGTCGCGGCCTTCGAGCACCGCGCAGCTGTGTTCCACCACCTCGGCAGTGGGTTGTTTGTCCAGTTCCAGCAGCAGTTCGGCAAAGCCGGTGTGCAGGCAGACCATGTCGCCCGGCTCCACCGTCACGCCGTCCTTGCGCAGGATGTCTGACAGGATGTCGTAGTCCACCTTGACGCGTTCGCGGCCGAGGTGGGCATGCAGGTCGATCATCACCGCACGTCCCTGCACGCAGCGCTCGGACATCTTCTCGATGCCCAGCGCCTTGGCGCCCGAGGTGGACTCGCGCGGGAGCGACGCGCGTGTGAGGCGCTCGATATCGAAGATGCCCGCGTCCTCGGCACGCTCAGGGCCCACCACGTCGATGCCTGCCCGAAAGCCGTTGTAGTACAGCGGCTCGGGCACGCCATCGCCGTCGGCATCGAACATCGAGCCCACATGCGCAAAGCTGTCCCACTGGGTGCTGTACTGCAGGTGCATGATGACCAGGTCGTCGCTGACCACATCGGTGCAGTTCGGATCGATGCAGCTCATGCGGTAGTTCAGGTTCGGCTGGCCGTTGCGCACCGTGGGCCGCAGCACCGGCGGCATGCGGCGCGGATTGAGCACGTTGCCACCCGGGTAGTCCAGCGGCAGGCTCAGGTTGAAGGTCAGCCCCTCCTTCACCTCGGCCATGCCCTGCTTCACCTTCTCGGGGGTCAGCAGATTCATCCGGCCGTACTGGTCATCGGGCCCGAAGTCACCCCAGGTGGAGCCCGGCGGGCGCTGCTTCCAGCGCGGGTTGGCGGCATGTGTGCTCATCAGGACTCCTTGCGCGCCACTTGGCGCAGTCACTTCAGGATGGTCAGCAGGTTGGAGAAATCATCCGTCCACGCGCGAAAGCCCGCTCGGGGCTCGAGCTGCTTCGCTTCGCGGATCTCCGGGGGCAAAGCCTGTGCACGACCGGGCGACATCAGCAGCACCCAGGTCGAGCCGAAGCAGTAGGGGTCGCCCGCTTCCTCGTCAATGTCGCGCAGCAGCGCCACCAGGCCGAGTTGCTGCGCTGCGGCCGCCATCACCGGCTTCAAGTCCAGATACTTGTTCGAGATGTGCACCGCCAACACGCCATCGGAGCCCAGGTGGCGCAGGTAGCCGCGCATCGCCTGCAGCGTGATCAGGTGCGTCGGGATGGAGTCGCCAGAAAACGCGTCCATCACCAGCACATCAAAGCCCTGCGGCGGCTCGGCCTCGAGCATCAGCCGCCCATCGCCCAGCACGGAGGTCACGGCCGCCCGGGTGTCGCCAAGGAAGCTGAACTCGCGGCGCGCGAGGTCGAGCACCTGGTCGTTGATCTCGTACGCGCGAATCCGGTCGCCCGCGCGCCCGTAGGTCAGCAGCGTGCCGGTGCCCAGCCCCACGATGCCGATGTGACGCGGCCTGTCCTGCGGCAGCGATTTGAGGATTTGCCCGACGCCTGAGCGCTCGCAGTAGTACGAGGTGGCGCGGCCGCGGTGTGCAGCATCCAGCGCCTGCTCGCCGTGATTGATGCGCCCATGCACCAGCTGGCGCACGGTGCCGAATCCTTCGCGGTGCACATCCTGCACACGCAGCTGGCTGTAGAAGTTGCGCATCACCACGCGATAGTCCTGAAGCTGTGACACGGCCTGGTAAGCCAGCCAGCCGCCATAGGCCACCACCGCCGCCAGCATCAGCCAGCGCCAGGCCCGGCGCAGCTCGTTCCACACGACGATGCACACCAGTGCGGCGCACAACAGCAGGCCGATTGGCAGTTCGTGATAGCCGTTGAACAGGGCGGGCGCCGCGAGGCCCACCAGCATGCCGCCCAGTGCACCGCCCACCGACAGCATCAGGTAGAACAGCGTGAGGTGCTGCACATCGGGCTTGCGGCGCACCAGCTCGCCGTGGCAGACCATGCAAAAGACAAACAGCGCAGAGCACAGCAGCGCGACCATCACCGGCACGCCGGCACCGTTGCGCAGCACATGGTCCACCGCCACGAAGGCGGGTACCAGCGCCACAAGGAACCAGCGCCGTGCGTAGTAGCGCGGCGCGTCGAAGCACAGGATGAAGCTCAACAGGTACAGGCTGAGCGGCACCACCCACAGGAAGGGCACAGGCGCCACATCCTGCGTGAGGTGGCGGGTGATCGCCAGCAGCAGGATCGATGCCGTGGCCGCCAGGCCCACCCACAGCAGCCGGTCACCCCATCCAGGCGCCCGGGTGGCGCCAGCGCGTGCCGCTTCGTTCGCGGGCGATGCGGTGGCGGCGCCCGGCACGCCCCGCATCGACCATGCGGTGGCGACACAGCAGGCCACGAAACCGGCGTACAGCATGGACCACGCCCAGCCCTGCGCGGCCACGGCCATGAAGGGCTCCACAACCACCGGGTAGCTCAGCAGCGCCAACATCGATGCCAGGTTCGACAGCGCATACAGCCGGTAGGGCTGCGCGTTGGTGTAGCCGAGCGAGCGCCGCGCATACCAGGCCTGCATCAGCGGGCCGGTGGTCGACAGCATCAGGTAAGGCGCGCCGACCGTCGCCGCCAGCACCATCAACACACCCAGGCTCGGCGTGTCGGCCGCCATCGACTTCCACGACGGGTCTGCAATCACCGGCAGCGTGGCGAGGCTGGCCAGCAAGAGCCCGGCATGCACCTGCAACTGCCGCCGCAGCGCGAGTCGCGCGTGCAGCCAGTGCACATAGCCGTAGCCCAGCAGCAACTCGGCCTGGAAGAACACCATGCAGACGCTCCACACCGAGGAGCTGCCGCCGAACCACGGCAGGATCATCTTGGCGACGATGGGCTGCACCTGGAACAGCAGGAAGGCGGAGAGGAAGACGGTGGTGGCGAAGATCAACATGAGGGCCGCATCATGCCAGCGCCAGCAAGCGGGTCTGCGGCGCGCCCGCCAAACAAAAAGGCCAGCGCTGGGAGGCGCCGGCCTTCGAATGGGGGTGGTAGGACGTACAAGATTCGAACTTGTGACCAACGGATTAAAAGTCCGCTGCTCTACCAACTGAGCTAACGTCCCGAACCATCTGCTTCACGTGCGACATGCGCGGTGCTGCAAAGCCTCAAATTATAGCGCGGTTTTCGGCGCCTTCTGGCTGCCGGCAATGCGCTCGAGCACCCAGCCGGCAGCGCACATGCCGAAGGTGGCCGTCACGCCCACCACCGAGCCGTAGCCATGACAGCTGAGGGTGCCATCGCCCTGCCCTTGCACTTCGCATGAGGCGTCAGGGGGCGCGACCGCCTCACGGCTGAACACGCACGCCACGCCGATCGGCTTGCCCTCGCGCGGCGCGCCATGGTGCTTGCGCAGGCGGTAGCGCACCTGCGCCAGCAGCGGGTCGTGCGTGGTCAGCGCGAGGTCGGCAATGTCCACTTTCTCGGCGTGCCGCTTGCCACCGGCAGCGCCCACACTGATGAAGCATGCCGCATGGGCGCGCGCCCATGCCGCCATGGCTGTCTTGGCCGCCACGTTGTCGCAGGCATCGACTACTGCGTGTGCGGCAGACGGCAGCAGGCCGCCCAGGGTGTCCGGCTCGATGAAGGCCTCCACCGCGTCCACCACGCACCGTGGATGGATCTGCGCGATGCGATCGCGCATGGCCAGCACCTTCGCCTGGCCCACCGTGGCATCCAGCGCATGCACCTGGCGGTTGATGTTGGATTCAGCCACATGGTCCAGGTCAATCAGCGTGAGCCGTGCGACGCCGCTGCGCGCCAGCGCCTCTGCCGTCCACGAGCCGACGCCGCCCACACCGACCACCACCACATGCGCATGGCGGATGCGCCCTGCACCCTCAACGCCATACAGGCGCGCCAGCCCGCCGAAGCGGCGGGCTTCATCCACGGTCGACACATCGGCGGCGCGCAGCGCGGGCGCCGCACTCACGCCATGCGCTCCAGGCGCCACATCTGGTAGCGCAGGCCCAGCCACGCGCCGGCGACGATGGCAGGCAGCGCCACAAAGCTGTTGAGGCTGAGCGTGGAGATGCCGCTCAGGCCCTGGCCGACGGTGCAGCCCATTGCGGTCACGCCGCCCACGCCCATCAGCAGGCCGCCGACAAGGTGATTGCCCAGGTCTTCCACGCTGGCGAAGCCTTCCCAGCGGAAGGTCTTGCTTGCCAGCGCCATCACGCAGGCCCCGGCGATCACGCCCAGCACCGAAGCCACACCGAACGTCAGGACCTTGCTGCGGTCGCTGAAGAGGATCAGCCAGTCCACGGTGTGCGCCATCGGTGCGGTGAAGGTCAACGCCTCGGCGCGCCCCGAACTGGTGGCAACGAACACCTCTTCCAGCGTCTGCGGATGCTCGGCAACATGACCGAAGTGGCCGCTGAGCCACCACATCGCGACCAGGACCGCGCCGATGCCAAAGCCCCCAAGCAAATGCTCGCCCCGGCGAAAGTCGCGACTGGCCAGCGCCCAGACCACCAGGACACCGCCCACCACAAGGGCCGACCACAGGGCCGCGGCCCTGGCGTCCAGCACGCCGGCCTGCGCCAGTACGCCGCCCAGCGACGCGGTGCCGCCCAGCTCCAGCGCCACGCGGTCCACGGTAGACACCCGCAGCACCGCAGTGATGCCCTTGAGCGTGGCAAAGGCGGCGATCGCCATCACCAGGAACACGACCAGCGACTTCAGGCTGCCCGCGCCGATGCGCACCAGCGTCTTGTTGCCGCAGCCCGACGCCAGCACCATGCCAAAGCCGAACAGGCCGCCGCCGAGCAGCGCCGATAGCCACAGCCACTTGGTACCACCGTACAGCGTCTTGGCCGGATCGATCAGGCCCATCCCGGCGAGCACGCCGAAGCCGATGACGCCCACGCCGATGGCCAGGCCCCACTGACGCATGCGGTTCCAGTCCCCCATGTTGACGACATCGCTGACGGCGCCCATCGTGCAGAAGTGCGTGCGCTGGGCAATGGCGCCCAGCACGGCGGACAGGGCAAACGCGCCCCACAGCACCTGTGTGGTGAGGGTGTGCAGATCGGCTTCGGTCA
>JBDLRH010000167.1:0-3515 GCA_039800165.1 Pseudomonadota bacterium | reverse complement strand
TGACGATGTCGCGATCGGTGAGCACGCCGCAGGGCAGCCGGCCACCGTCGCCCAGCTCGACGACGACCACGCAGCCGACGTGGCGCTCGCGCATCAAGCGCGCGGCCTCGTCAACGGACAGACTGGACGGGGCGACAGCCACATTGCGCACGCAGATATCACCCACAGTGGAAGCTTCCCGCATGACAGACTCCTCGAAAGAGGGATGCCGCGCATCCCATGCCCCGAGGATGTGTCATGACGACTTGGCCTGGGTTGATCACCCTCGGCCGCACCATACAAAAAGAAACCGGCCGCGCTGCCGAACAGCCGGCCGGTTCAGGAGATCGACCCGCAGCCGCGCCCCGCTGCGAGCTGCAGGCCCGCAGGCAGCGCGCCGATCAGCGCAGGCCGGCGATGTAGTCGGAGACTGCCTTGATTTCCAGATCGCTCATCTTCGCGGCGATCGTGGTCATCTGCGCGTTGTTGGCGCGGGCGCCAGAGCGGAAGGCCACCAACTGGGCTTCGGTGTAGTCAGCGTGCTGGCCGCCCAGACGCGGGTACTGGGCGGGGATGCCGGCGCCGCTGGGGCCGTGGCAAGCCGCGCAGGCAGGCACGGCCTTGGCGGTGATGCCACCGCGGTAAATGCTTTCGCCCAGGCGGATGGTGTCCTTGTTCTTGGCAGCTCCCGGCTTGGCTGTTTTGCTGGCGTAGAAGGCCGCCACGTGGCGCATGTCGTCTTCGCTCAACGCGGCCACGAAGCCGGCCATGACGGCGTTCTTGCGCTTGCCGGACTTGTATTCCTTGAGTTGCTTGACCAGGTACTCCGGGTGCTGGCCGGCGATGATGGGGAAGGTGGGTGCGCCGCGGTTGCCGTCAGCGGCATGGCAGGCCGAGCACACCGCCGCCACCGCCTGGCCGCGCGCGAGGTCGGGCTTGAAAGCTGGCGGCGCACCGGCAGCAAGGACCGGGCTGCATGCAGCAGCGGCGAGGAGCAGAGCGAAAAGCGGCTTCATGTCGGGGGCCTTGGGCTTGGAGCCTGCCGCATCGGCGGGCGAAAAACTCTGTAATTTTACAATGGCCCATGACAGCAACCTTTCCCGACACCCCCACCGCCCAAGGGCGTCTGCCGGCCGGCGCGCCGTTCGCAACAGCCCAGGCCGCGGCCGGCAGACAAGCCGCGGATGACGCGGGTGCGCAGCGGCAGGCAGTGGCCTGGATGCACTCGGCACGCTTTCTCACCACCGCCAGCCGCCTGAGCGAACTGCCCGAACCCGACCTGCCTGAAATCGCTTTCGTCGGCCGATCCAACGCCGGCAAGTCCACCGCCATCAACACCCTGGCGCAACAGCGCCGCCTGGCATTCGCCTCGCGCACGCCGGGGCGTACGCAACACATCAACCTGTTCGACGTCGGCCCCAAACTGACGCCCGACGCGCGGCTGGCGGATCTGCCCGGCTATGGCTATGCAGCGGTGGACCGCACGGCCAAGCTGCGTTGGCAGGCGGTGATGGCCGATTACCTGCGGCAGCGCGAAGCGCTCACCGGCGTGGTGCTGATGATCGATTCGCGGCACGGCTTCACCGCGCTGGACCGGCGGTTGCTGGAATGGATCGAGCCGCGGGTGGCCAGCGGCGAGACCCGGCTGCTGACGCTGCTGACCAAGGCCGACAAGCTCAACCGGCGCGACGCCGACCGCGCGCTGGCCGATGCCGGGGTGGTGCTCGGCGAGATGGCCACCGAAGCCTCGGACATCGGCCTGACGCTTTTTTCGGCGCTGTCGCGCCAGGGCGTTGCGGACGCCGCGCAGGCGCTGCACGGGTGGATCCACGCGGGCATCCAAGAACCGACCGCAACAACAGCCGATGGGAGCGCCGCATGATCAGCACGTTCGATGCGCGGCTTCCCCAAGGCATCACCCTGAGCTGCCGGTCGGCCACAGGCGCCAAGGGCAAGCCCCGGGTGTTGCTGCTGCACGGATTTCCGGAAGCGGCGTGGGTGTGGGACGAGACGCTGCTGGCGCTGGCCGATGCAGCCCACGGCATGGCCCCCAGCCTGCGCGGTTACGCACCGTCATCGGCACCGGCGCCGCTGGAGGATTACCGCGCGAAGCATCTGGTGGCCGATCTCGAGGCCTTGATCACGCAACTGGGCGCGCCGATGGACCTGGTAGTCGCGCACGACTGGGGCGGTGCGCTGGCCTGGAACCTGGCGGCACTGCGCCCGGATCTGATGCGACGCCTGCTGATCATCAACGCACCGCATCCGGCGACCTTCCTGCGTGAACTGCGCGACAACCCCGCGCAGCAGCAGGCCAGCGCCTACATGAACTTCCTGTGCCGCCCCGACGCACAGGCCCTGCTGGCTGAAGGCGACTTCGCCCGACTGTGGCCCTTCTTCGAGAACATGGGCGGCACGCGGTGGCTCACGCCTGCCCTGCGCGAGCGCTATCGGCAGACCTGGCTGCAAGGCCTGGATGGGCCGCTGAACTACTACCGCGCCTCGCCGCTGCGACCACCAGGTTCCACGGCGAGGGCCGGGCGCGCACCGAGTGGCGACCAGCCCGCCGACACCACACCGAACGAGATGCCGGATGAAAGCCTGGCCAAGCTGAACCTGCCGCCCGCCATGATGCGGGTGACCGTGCCGACCACGGTGCTGTGGGGCCTGCGGGACACGGCGCTGCTGCCATCACTGCTGGACGGCCTGGAGGATTGGGTGGCGCCCCTGGAGGTGATTACCGTGGCGGATGCCAGCCACTGGATCATCCACGAGCAACCCGAGCTGGTGCAGCGGCACATTCGCCGATTGCTCAACGCGTGATGCCGCATCCCTGATCACCAGCCATGGTCAGCGCATGGCCCGAGACGGGCCTTGAACCGGCGCTTGATCAAGGCCTGCAGGTCGCCGGAATCAGCGCTGCAGCTGGGTAGCCAGCAGTCGGGCGGCTGCGCGCACCAGCGAGCGCGGCTCCATCGTCATGGCAAGGCCCTCGCCGTGCAGCACCTGCAGGGCGCGCGACACGATAGGCCACGCCTGCTCGGTGCGGCAGTCGGCCCACAAGAAGCCCTCACGCGCAGGGTCGACCCAGGCCAGGCGCGCGTGGACCCAACGGCCCTCCAGATAGAGCCTGGCGAAGGCCCCGACGACCAGGGATGCCAGCCAGCGTGAGGGAGCCACGCTGCCCGACCCCTGCTGCGCCGGCAAGTCCAACAACTGGGATGGAACCGTATGCATCTGCGTGGTGTCGAGCACCGACACCGTGGTGTCACCCAGCCGATCAGGCAAGGTACTGCGGAAGTCAGTGAGGCCCATGTCCTCGATGACACGTGCGAGTCGGGTACGGGTCTGCTCCAGTCGCTGATGCTCGGCTTGGCGCAGGCTGTCGAGGGCCCACTGGTACAGCGACGCGTCCTGACGTGCCGACGCCCCGATGTGGGAGATGAGCGTCTGCACGAACTGCATGCCCGAGGCCCGGCTGGGATGGGGCGCTTCAGGCAGGATTTCCGCCTGCCAGGCGATGGTGTCGACGAGCA
>JBDLRH010000166.1:0-8550 GCA_039800165.1 Pseudomonadota bacterium | reverse complement strand
GCCACCGATGATGCGCTGGCTTTTGGTTTGGCCCATCAGGCGCGCCACATGGTGCTGGTGCCATGCTGCCAGGCCGAGGTGGCTGGCGTGCTGCGCCAGTCCAAGGCGCTGGCCATCGGCCGAACGCCTCTGGCTGAGCTGTGGCGCCACCCTTTGCACACGCGCGAGTTTGGCAGCCAGATCACCAATGTGCTGCGTTGCCTGCGGCTGCAGGCCCACGGTTACGACGTAACCGTCACGGAACTGGTGGGCTGGGAACACTCGCTGAAAAACGAGTTGATTTTGGCCAGCCGACCCGCCCAGCCTCAGCCGGGCAAGGCCCGTGCGGCCGCCGAGCGCTTGCAGACCTTGCTCGGCGAGTTCGGGCTGGCCGATCTGCGCGAGCGCTTTGCGGTGCCGGCGATCTGACGCTCGCGGTCATGCGGCGCCCGATGCTTGCGCGGCGATTCTTGGGGCAGGCTCAGCGCTTGCGGCGTGCGGGTTGAGGTTGCGGGCTGCCCAGCTCGTGCAGGGCGTCGATCACCTGCTGCTGAGCGGGGCCGGGCCGCTGATCGGCGCGCAGGATCAGGCCCACCATTTCTTCGGTGCCTTTGGTGTCGACGCTCAGCCTGCCAAGCTGGCCTGTTTGCAGCTCGGTTTGCACGGTGCCCAGGGGTGTGAACCAGACCGCCTCGCTGGCCAGGGTGTGCTGGCGCGCCAGTGAGACCGACAGCGTCTCGAGCAGACGGGCGGGCCGGCTCAGGCCCCGCTGACTTAAAAAGTTGTCGGCCGCATGGCGGATGGCGGTCTCGGGCAGGGGCAGGATCAGGCAGTGCTCCAGCAGCCGCGCCATGATCTCGGCTGGACCGCGCCCGAGCAGGCGATGACCGGGCCGCACCGCCAGCACCAGCGGATCGGTGTAGAGATGCTCGAAGCTCAGCCCCAGCATCAGGCTCGGCTCGGCAAAGCGGCCCACCACCAAGTCGAGTTCGCCCTGGCGCAACTGGCTGAGCAATTCGGGGTTGGTGCCGCCATGCACGCGCAAGTGGGTGGGGGCGCTGCCCTCGGTCTGCCGCTCGAGCTGGCGCAGCAGCTGTGCGATGAGCGCCGGCGCCACCGTGGGCAGCGCGCCCAGACGCACCGGGCCGCTGCGCCCCGGACCGGGTGCCACGCTGGCCACCGCCTGGCGCAGTGCGCCGACGCTGGCTTGGGCATGGCGGGCGAAGGCCGCGCCTGCGGCAGTCAGTTCTGCCCCTTTGCGGCCGCGCTCGAGCAGGCGCACGCCGAGTAGGGACTCGAGCTCTTTGAGCGTCTTCGAGACGGCCGGCTGGCTGATGGCCAGTGCCTCGGATGCCCGTTGCAAGCTGCCCAGGCGCGCCACGGCGAGCACACACTGCAAGTGGCGAAATTTGATCCGCTCGTCGATCATGGCTGAATTTTAGTTAACTCTGGGTTATCGATATACCGATAAAAATTCAATATACATAACCTAGATAGGGGGTTAAAGTGGCGCCCGCAACGGCTCAAGCCGATCCCATCACCCCATCAAAGGCTTACATGAAAGCAGACACCGCACCCGCCGTGCTGGCGCCGCGTGACTGGAGCACGCAGCCGAGCTATGTGTTCCCGATGTACAAGTCCACGCAGCTGCGTGGGCCCAAGCAGGCGCTTGTTCCGATGAAGCACACGCTGGCCAACCGCAATGCGCCGGTCTATGCGTTTGCGCAAATGGACCCGTACGACAACGACCTGACCATGAACGCCCGGGTCAACGGCGAGCCGCTGGGCGAGCGCATCATCGTCACCGGCCGTGTGCTCGACGAGGACGGCCGGCCGGTTCGCAACACCCTGGTCGAGGTCTGGCAGGCCAATGCCACCGGGCGCTATGTGCACAAGGTCGATCAGCACGATGCACCGCTCGACCCCAACTTTCTCGGTGCGGGCCGCTGCATGACCGACGAGCAGGGTCGCTACACCTTCAAGACCATCAAGCCGGGCGCCTACCCCTGGGGCAATCACCACAATGCCTGGCGCCCCAATCACATCCACTTCTCGCTGTTTGGCGACTACTTTGCCAGTCGCTTGGTCACGCAGATGTACTTCCCGGGCGATCCACTGCTCGAACTCGATCCGATGTACATGAGCATGCCCGAGCATCTGCGCGGCAGCTTGGTCTCCCAATTCAGCCTGGACGTGACCCAGCCCGAGTATGCGCTGGGCTATGTGTTCGACATTGTGCTGCGCGGCCCCAAGGCCACGCGTTTTGAATAAGGCGCCCCATGACCCGGCTTTATCAGACCCCATCGCAAACCGTGGGCCCGTACTTCGCGTACGGCCTGGCGCCCACCCAGTATGGCTACCCCTTCTTCAAGAGCCTGTTCACGCCGGTGCTGGCGCAGCATCACGCGCAGGGCGAGCATGTGCGCATCACCGGCCAGGTCTTCGACGGTGCCGGCAACACGATCAACGATGCATTGATTGAAATTCAGCAGTGCAACGCCCGTGGCGAGTTGCTGCAGACGCCGGCGCAGGTGCAAGCCCAGGGCTTTACCGGCTTTGGCCGATGCGGCACCGGCACGCTCGAGGGCCAGCACTACGAGTTCTTCACGGTCAAGCCCGGTGCGGCCGCTGCGGGGCAGGCACCCTTTATCAACGTGTGCGTCAGCGCACGCGGACTGCTGCTGCATGCCTTTACGCGCATTTACTTTGACGACGAGGCCACCGCCAATGCCCGCGACGAGGTGCTGGCCAGCGTGCCGGCCGCGCGCCGCTCCACCCTGATCGCCAAGCGCAGCTCAAAGCCCGGCGGCATCGAGTACCGCTTTGACATCTACATGCAAGACAGTGCCAAGGGCCGCGAGACGGTGTTCTTCGATCTGTAAAGCCGTGCGCGCGCTCAGACTGACAGGCGGTTGAGTCCGTCGAGCGCGGCGGTCTTGTAGCACTCGGCCAGGGTCGGGAAGTTGAACACCGCATCGGCAAAGTAGTCGATCGTGCCCTTGTGGGCCATGAGCGTCTGGCCGATGTGGATCAGCTCGCTGGCACCTTCGCCCATGATGTGCACGCCCAGCAGCTCCTTGGTCTCGGGGCTGAAGATGATCTTGAGCATGCCGGTGCGATCGCCGATGATTTGCCCGCGTGAAATCTCCCGGTAATTGGCCTTGCCGATTTCGTAAGGCACGCCGGCAGCGGTGAGCTCGTCTTCGTTCTTGCCGATGGTCGATATCTCCGGCACGGTGTAGATGCCGTAGGGAAACAGGCCGATGCCACCCTCGTGGTCGATCCGCAGGCCAAACGCGTGGCGGCTGGCCGCGCGGCCCTGCTCGTAGGAGGTGGAGGCCAGCGAGGGAAAGCCGATCACATCGCCGACGGCGTAGATGTGCCCCACATTGCTCTGGTAGTGCTCATTGACCGGGATGCGCTCACGGTCGTCCTTCTTGACCCCGGCCTTGTCGAGGTCCAGACGCGAGGTGGCGCCGACGCGGCCGATCGAGTAGAGCGCCGCCTCGGCATGCAGGACCTTGCCGCTTTTCAGGCGCACCTCCACCGGCTTGGAGACGCCTTGCAGCATGTGGATCTCGGCCACTTCCTCGCCCAGTCGCATCGTGACATTGCTTTGCTGCACCACATAGGTCAGGGCCGCCGAGATCTCGTGATCCAGGAAGGGCAGCAGCACCGGCCGCTTGTCGACGATGGTCACGCGCACGCCCAGGGCTGCAAACATGGTGGCGTATTCGACCCCGATCACGCCGGCGCCGACCACGATCAGCGAGCGTGGCAAGAACTCCAGCCCGAGCACATCGTCGCTGGTGAATACGCGCTGCCCATCAAAGGGAATATGGTGATCGCGGGCGGCCTCGGTGCCGCAGGCGATGACGATCTTCTCGGCCGTGATCTGCCGCCTGCCGTGGCCGCTGGCCGATTGCAGCTCGATGGTGTGTGGGTCCACAAAGCGGGCGGTCGATTCGATCAACTCGACCCGGTTGCGTGTCATCTGGTTGCGAATGACGTCGATCTCGGACCTCACCACCTGCTGCACCCGGTAGAGCAGGTCATCGATGCTGATGTCTTGCTTGACACGGTAAGACGAGCCGTAAATGCCGCGCTCGCGAAAGCCTGACAGGTGCATGACCGCTTCGCGAAAGGTCTTGGAGGGGATGGTGCCGGTGTTGACGCACACGCCGCCGACCGCCCGTGCGCGCTCGATCACCGCTGCGCGCTTGCCGATCTTGGCCGCCTGGATCGCCGCGCGCTGGCCCGATGGCCCCGAGCCGATCACCACCAGGTCGTAGTCGAAGTCCGATGGTTTGACGGCTTTGCCCGATGCGCTGCTTGCCGGATTCGCCGACTCCGCTTTTGACACCATGCCCTGTCCCTCCGCTGATGGGGGCTGTTGTCGCCCCTGTGACGGACCGCTGCCTGATCGAGTCTTCTAGCCAAGGCTGGCCCGTTGATCGCCCTGGTCAAACCCATCTTAGTGCCGAGTCGCTGATTTTGTAAATATTTGTCTCAATCTCGCTTGCCAGCTCGCCGTTTGCCTGCGGCTGCACGCCTCGCAATGACACGGTGAGGCCGTTATTGCGAGGCCCGAAGGGCTGTGGCAATGTGCCCCACGGCGGCGCAGAGCCTGCGTGCGCGTCTGCTCAGGACGGCGTGTGCGCCTGCGCCCACTGCCGGAGCACGAAGCGCTGTAGTTTGGCGTTTTCGGTTCGCGGCAGAGCGTCCACAAAATGCACCCGGCGCGGGTATTTGTAGGGCGCGAGGTTCTGTTTGACCCACTGCTGCAACTCAGTTGCCAGCTCGTCGCTGGACTGCTTGGACGCGCGCAAAACCACGAAGGCCATGACCACCTGCCCGCGCTCTGTATCGGGCGCGCCGACCACGCCGCACTCGGCCACGGCCGGGTGGGTGAGCAAGATGTCTTCGACTTCCGGGCCAGCGATGTTGTAGCCGGCGCTGATGATCATGTCGTCGGTGCGCGATTGGTACCAGAAGTAGCCGTCTTCATCCATGCAGTAGGCATCGCCCGTCAGGTTCCAGCCCTGCTGCACATAGTGGCTCTGCCGATCGTCGCTCAGGTAGCGGCAGCCGGTCGGCCCGCGCACGGCCAGCCGGCCGATCTGCCCGGCTGGCAGCCGTTGGAGCGCCTCGTCAACGATGCAGGCCTCGTAGCCGGGCACGACCTGGCCGGTTGAGCCGGCTCGCACCTGGCCGGGTTTGCAGCCGATGAAGGCGTGCAGCATTTCGGTCGAGCCCAGGCATTCGGTCAGCTCCAGGCCGGTGGCCGCCTGCCATTGCGCGCGCGTGTCGGCCGGCAGCATTTCGCCAGAAGAGACGGCGTGGCGCAGCCGGCGCAGGTCGTGGGCCGAGGCCAGCGGTGCCATCTTGCGGTAGAAGGTCGGGGCGGTGAAGCAGACGCTTGCGCCGTAATCGGCCAGGCCTTGCAGCAGCGATTCGGGGCTCCACTGGGGCTCGAGCACGGCCGAGGCGCCTACGCGCAGCGGAAACACCAGCAAGCCGCCCAGGCCGAAGGTAAAGGCCAGCGGCGGCGTACCGATGAAAACGTCTTGCGCCTGTGGCTCAAGCAGGTGCGCGCTGAGCACATCGGCGATGAGGAGCAGATCCCGGTGGAAGTGCATCGTGCCCTTGGGCACGCCCGTGGTGCCGGAGGTGAAGGCGATCAGCGCCACGTCGTCCTGAGCGGTGTCGGCGGCGGCAAAGGGCGCGTCGTGCCGGGCCATGGCCGCCTCCAGGCCTGAAGGTTCATCGCTGCTGTAGCCCAGGGTCGGGCAGGGCAGGCCGCGCTGACTTCGCTCCTGCGCCACGGCCTGCCAAGCGGGCAGCAGCGAGGCGTCGCACAAGGCGGCGTTGATGCGGGCCTTGTCGGCGATCACGCCGAGCTCGCGCTCGCGCAGCAGGGGCATGGTGGTCACCGCAATGCAGCCGGCCTTGATCACCCCCAGCCAGCAGGCCGCCAGCATGGGGTGATTGGCCCCGCGCAGCAGCACGCGGCTGCCGGTGGGCAGCTGCCACTGGCTGGCAATCACATGGGCGATGCGATCGACCCGATCGCGCAATTGGTCGTAGGTCCAGCAGATGCCCGCGCCGCGCAGCGCAAGGCGGTGGCCGTTACCCGCGCGCACATGCGCATCGAGCAGGGCGTCGGCGGCGTTGAGCCGGTCGGGGTAGCTCAGCCCGCGTGGCGGCGCGAGCAGATCGGGCCATTGCGCCAAGGGTGGCAAGTTCTCGCGGGCAAAGAGGTCTTGGTGGCCGCTGGGGCGCAGCTCGGTCATGGCAGGGCCGTTCAAGCGCTCGGTGCGCCAGACTTTGCACCGGACGCCTGCCACAGCGGCGCCACCAGACGGCGCTTGCCGTCATGCGACATTCGCACGCCGGGCTCGTCCAGCGTCTCGCGGTCCCAGAGCTGGCAGGTGACCTGCTTGTGCTTTTGGTCCAGCCCTTCGCAGTAGTTGGTGTATTCGCACAGCCGCACCTCTTGCCCGCGACCCAGCCAGGTCTTGAGCGCCCAGTCCGGATCGGCCAGGCTTTGCCTGGCAGTGCCGACCACGTCGCATTCGCCGGCAGCCAGCATGGCCTCTGCCATCTCGAAGTTATGCACACCCCCGGTGCCCACCACGGGCGTGTTCAAGCCCGCTTGCCGGATGGTGTGCCGAATCTCGCCGGTGGCCTTTCGGTTGCGACCAAAAGGGCCTTGGGCGTCTGACAGGTACTGCGGCATGCATTCATAACCGCTGCGGCCGGTATAAGGATAGGCCGCCTGGCCAATGCCCGGCTGCTTGGCGTCGTCGAACTTGCCGCCGCGGCTGGTCGACAGGAAGTCCATGCCGGCGCGTGCAAACTGCAGGCCGTACCAGCTGGTGTCGGCCAGCGTGCTGCCGCCGTCGATGCATTCTTCGGCCAGGAAGCGGCAGCCCACGGCGTAGCGGGTACCCACGGCGCTGCGCACGGCCGCGTAGACCTCCAGTGGCAGGCGCACACGCTGCTCGCGCGAGCCGCCGTAGCCGTCGCCGCGCTGGTTGGTGGTCGACAGGAACGAAGCCATGGTGTAGGCATGTGCATAGTGCAACTCCACGCCGTCAAAGCCCGCTGCCTGGGCCCTTTGGGCGGCCTGGGCAAACAGCCCCGGCAGCTCTTGCGGCAGCTGCGCAATATGGGGCAGGTGCACATCGTTGACGTGTTCGCGCGCGCCGTACTGCAGGCTTTGCCAGTCGCGTGCATCGAGCACTGCCTGCCAGCCCTTAGGCCCGAGTTCCAACAGAGCTTGGCGGGCTTGATCGGGCGCGCATCCGCGCAGACCCGCGCGTTCGAGCAGGGCATCGGTCAGTTGCAGGTGACGCTGAAAAAACACCTCGGGCTCAGGGCGCCTTCGGATGCGCAGGAAATCGATGAGCTGGATCAGCAGCCGCGTGTGGCCGCCGCTGGCTTGCTGTACGGCCCGGGTCAGCCGGCGCAGGCCCTCGATGTAGCGGTCGTCCCCGATGCGCAGCAGCGGGCCGCTGGGCACATCGCGGATGCCAGTGGCCTCGATCACGATCGCCCCGGGCTGGCCCTGCGCAAAACGCGCATACCACTCGATCACCTCTTCGGTGACTTCGCCGTCTTCGTTAGAGCGCCAGGGCACCATGGCCGGCACCCAGGTGCGATGGCGCAGCTCGAGCGGCCCGAGCTGGATCGGGCTGAAGAGGCGCGCTGCTTGCGCCTGGGCGCGGTCAGGGATTAGCCCATGTGACGGAAAAAACTTGATGCGTTCGGGAGGTTTCCACATGAAAGATTCAAACCCAGGCCTGGATCACGTAATCGTAACTGGCCTGGGCGTTGAACATATCGACCCGCTGCAGCCGGATCTTCCACTGGCCATCGGCCTGCTTGACCAGATGATGCCGGTAGCTGCCGCCAAAATGCCGCACCTTGTCGCGCCGCACTTCCATCATCTGAAACGGCGTGTAGGTCGACAGCGCATCGGCGCTGGCCTGTTCGACGATGACCGCACCGAGCAGGTGGTGCGTGGCCCACTGCGCGGCCTGCGACCAGGCGTTGGGATGCATCAGGCGGTTGGCGCGCACCTCCATCAGCAGCCGGTCTTCAGCAAATATCGAGGGCTGCGAGGCCCAGTCGGTCTGTTCGGGCGCGGCGGGCATCCAGTAGATGCCGTCTTCGGTGAAGGTCTCCATCCAGTCCGACCAGCGCCGTGCGTCGAGCAAGACGGCCTGGCGCGTGAGCAAAAGCTCGACTTGGCGCAGCAGGCCGGGGTCGATGTTGACGCTTTGCGGCACGTAGCCGACCGCGCTTTGGCGGCTGCGGCCCATGTGATCGGGCGCGATCGATTCGGCGCCGGTGAGGGACTGCACCGCTTCAATGACGACACCGCTGCCCAGGGCTTGCTTTACTTGAGTTTGTGACATGGTGCGCTCCTTTCAGGCCGTGGTGGAGGTTTGGGCGCGGCTCATGTAGTTGCGCCAGGCTTTGAACTGGTTGCGCATCACCACTTCGGAGGTGCCGTTGTTCGAATACAGCACGCCGTCTTTTTCGGTGTCGCCGCCCATGTTGCGG
>JBDLRH010000165.1:0-26375 GCA_039800165.1 Pseudomonadota bacterium | reverse complement strand
GGGCTTTGCCGGCCTGAACATCACCTACCCGTGCAAGCAGGCGGTGATCCCGCTGCTCGATGAGCTGTCGGACGAGGCGCGTGCCATGGGCGCGGTCAACACCGTGGTGTTTCGCGATGGCCGCGCCATCGGCCACAACACCGACGGCTCGGGCTGGGCCTGGGGCTTCAAGCGCACGCTGCCCGAGGCGCGCCTGGGCCGCGTGGTGCTGCTGGGTGCGGGAGGCGCCGGCTCGGCCATTGCCCATGCTGCGCTGCGCCTGGGCGTACAGGCGCTGGTGTTGGTGGACAGCGACGCTGCGCGTGCCACGAAACTCGTGCAGGACCTGTCGGCGCATTACCCGGCCGCGCGCATCAGCGGCAGCACCGATGTGGCGCAGGCGCTGGCTGGCGCCAACGGCCTGATCCACGCCACGCCCACCGGCATGGACAAGCTGCCGGGGCTGCCGCTGGATGCGGCACTGCTGCGCCGCGACCTGTGGGTGTCCGAGATCGTCTACTTCCCGCTCGACACCGCGCTGCTGAAGGCCGCACGCGCTGCAGGCTGTGCCACCGTCGATGGCGGCACCATGGCGGCCGGCCAGGCGATCGGAGCCTTTGAGCTCTTCACCGGGCGTGAGCCCGACGCCGCACGCATCGACGCGCATCTGCGCCGCATGCTGGCCGAGCGGCAAGGCTGAACGCCAGCGCTGCGGGTCTGCGTCTGGGGCCTGGCGCGCTTGCCGGGCGGCTATCCTTGGGGCGTCGCCCTCGGGTACCCATCGGCCTTGCACAGGCCCGCCCCATGACTGCCTCTCTCAAGATCGATTTCGTTTCCGATGTCTCGTGCCCGTGGTGCGCCGTGGGCCTGTCCTCGCTGGAGCGCGCACTGGAACGCCTGCAGGGCGACGTGCAGGCAGAGCTGCACTTTCAGCCCTTTGAGCTCAACCCGCAGATGCCCGCAGGTGGTCAGGACATCGGTGAGCATCTGACGCAGAAGTACGGCTCCACGCCCGAGCAGCAGGCGCAGATCCGCGAGCGCATCCGCGAACGCGGGGCCGAGGTCGGCTTCACCTTCCGCAAGGAAGGTCGCGGCCGCATCTACAACACCTTTGATGCGCACCGCCTGCTGCACTGGGCCGAGGGCGAGGCGTCGGATGCAGCCCCCAACCCGCAGCATGCACTGAAGAAAGCGCTGCTCGAGGCCTACTTCACCCACGGGCAAGCGCCCGAATCGCATGAGGTGCTGCTCGGCTGCGTGGAGCGCGCCGGACTCAACCGCGATCGGGCAGCGCACATTCTTTCCTGCGACGAATTCACCGCCGAGGTGCGCGAACGCCAGCGTTTTTATCTCGACGCGGGCATCCATTCGGTGCCTGCCGTCATCATCAACGACCGCCACCTGATCTCGGGCGGCCAGCCGGTGGAGGTGTTCGAGCAGGCGCTGCGCCAGATAGCCGCCAGCACTGCGGCCGGCACCGCAGGCTGAGCCACGCGCCATGTCGGCCAGCGAAGGCACCCGGCACAGCACGCCCGCGGCCACGCCCGCCGCCATGCCCGCCGAGGCCCTGCGCTTGCTGGCCAGGGCCCGCGAAGTGCACACGCCCTACGGTGAGGGCGAGATGGTGTGGCGCATCTGGGGCGATGCAGCGGACGAACCGCTGGTGCTGCTGCACGGCGGCAGCGGCAGCTGGATGCACTGGATTCGCAACATCGAGGCGCTGGTGGCGCACGGGCGCTGCCCGTATGTGCCTGATCTGCCGGGCTTCGGAGACTCGGACGCGCCGGAGGGCGGCCAGGATGCCGATGTCTCGGTGGCACCCTTCGCCCAGGGCTTGCAGCAGCTGTTCGGCCCGCAGGCGGTGGACATCGCGGGCTTCTCGTTCGGCTCGCAGGTGGGGGGCTTTCTTGCTGCCGATGCGCCACAGCGCGTGCGCCGGCTCGTCATCATCGGTGCGCCGGGGTTGGGCCTGGGGACAGGGCTGCGGCGTGCCCTGCGTGGCTGGCGCCACCTGCCCACGCTGGAGGCGCAGCGCGAGGCACACCGCCACAACCTGGGCGTGATCATGCTGCACGACCCGATGTCGATTGATGATCTCGCCCTGGATGTGCAGGCCGCCAACGTGCCGCGCGACCGAATGCAGCGGCGCAAGCTCGCCGCCACGCCTGCGCTGCTGCAGTCACTGCGCCGTTGCAGCGTGCCATTTCATGCGATCTATGGCGAGCACGACGCGCTGTACCCCGACACGCCCTGGAGCGAAGTCGAGTCCACCCTGCGCAGCGCGCCTGCCTTTGCGGGCTTGGCGCTGGTGCCACAAGCCGGCCACTGGGTGCAGTATGAGCGGCCGCGACCGTTCGAGTCGGCGCTGATGGCATGTCTGGCGTAGCGGCTGCCCCTCGTTGCTGGATCCGGCAGACGGATGGAGTGCTGCGCCAGCGCCCGGCATTCAATGCATCGCAACGCTGCATGCGAAGCCACTGCCGCTTGAACGAGCGCCGCCCGCCTACAGTTTCGGCATCATGACCACTGACACCGCTCCCGTACCCGCCACCGCCACCGGAACTGCGACGCGCGTGCCTGCGCTCTTCGTCTCGCACGGCTCGCCGATGTTTGCGCTGGAGCCCGGCACCACCGGCCCGGCGCTGCGCGCCTTCGGCGAGCGCCTGCGCGCATCCGGCGCACTGCGTGGCGTGGTGGTGATGTCGCCGCACTGGATGAGCCGCACGCCCGCAGTGATGACCAACCCGGCGCCCGCGACCTGGCACGACTTCGGTGGCTTCCCTCAGCCGCTGTATGAACTGCAGTACCCGGCACCGGGCCATGCGGCGCTGGGGCAGCAGGTGATCGCGCTGCTCGCGCAGGCCGGCATCGCAGCTGAGCCCGACGCGCGCCGACCGCTGGACCACGGCGCCTGGGTACCGCTGATGCACCTGCTGCCGCAGGCCGATGTGCCGGTGGTGCAGGTGGCGCTGCCGGCGCGCTGGGGTGCGCGCGAGGTGTTCGCGATGGGGCAGGCCCTTGCGCCCTTGCGCGACGAAGGCATCCTTCTCGTCGGCTCGGGCAGCATGACGCACAACCTGTCCGAGTTCTTCGGCGGCCAGCATGAGCCTTCGCCCTATGTGCTGGAGTTCAGCCGCTGGATCGAAGCGGCGGTGTCATCGCGCAGCCTCGCGCCGCTGCTGGCCTGGGACACCGAGGCGCCACATGCGCAGCGCGCCCACCCGACAGACGAGCACTTTCTGCCGCTGTTCTTCGCGCTCGGCGCCGGCGGCTTCGGCTCCGGCAACGACAGCCTGATGGTGGACTACCTCAGCCGCGAGGTGATGTACGGCATGCTGGCGATGGACAGCTTCGTGCTGTCGGAGGCCCCGCACGCCCACTGAGGTGCCCACTGCGGTGCACACTCAGGCGCCCACTCAGGCGCCCAATCGTGCAGCGCAGACGAAGCCTCACAGCCACTTCTGCATCAGCAGCGCATTGCCCGCTGACGGGTCAAGCTGGTAGTTCTCGAAGCCAAAGCGCAGGTAGCTGCGCGTGGCGCGTGCGTTGCCCGACAGCACCTCCAGCGTGAGCTTGCAGCAGCCGCGGGTACGCGCCTCGGCCTCGGCCGCCGCCAGCAGCGCCTGGCCCACGCCGCGCGCGCGGTGTTCCGGCAACACCGCGATGTCGTGCACATTCAGCAGCGGCCGGGCCTTGAAGGTGGAATAGCCCTCGATGCAGTTGATCAGGCCCACCGGCTGCGCGCCCAGCCAAGCGATCCAGCTGATGGCCTTGGGGTGTACCGCCAGGTCATCGCACAGCCGTGCGCGCGTGTCGGCGCTGAGTGCCTCGCCGCCGCCCATCGGATCGCGGGCGTACATGTCGAGCAGCGCCACCAGCGCCGAGCGGTCGGGCTCGGCGCGGTAGTCGACGCGGCGTACCTCGATCGGTGTGGCGTCTGCAGCCTCAGGCATATGCGCTGATCGGCACGCAGCTGCAAAAGAGGTTGCGGTCGCCGTGCACGTTGTCCACGCGGCCCACCGGCGACCAGTACTTCTGGCGGCGCAGGCTCGGCACCGGGTAGGCGGCCTCTTCGCGGCTGTAGGGGTGCGACCAGTCCGCGGTAAGCAGTGACGCCGCTGTGTGGGGCGCGTTCTTCAGCGGGTTGTCGTCCTGCGGCCATCCGCCGTGGTCAGGACCGGCCTCCACCTTCGCGATCTCGGCGCGGATGGCGATCATCGCGTCGCAGAAGCGGTCGAGCTCGGCGAGCGACTCGCTCTCAGTCGGCTCGACCATCAGCGTGCCTGCCACCGGAAAGCTGAGTGTGGGCGCATGAAAGCCGTAGTCGATCAGGCGCTTGGCCACGTCCTCGGCGCCGACGCCGCTGGTCTTTTGCAGCGGGCGGATGTCCAGGATGCACTCGTGCGCCACGCCGCCGCCGCGAATGCCGTCAATGCCGCCGCTGTAGCGGATCTCGTAATGGTCTGCCAGGCGCGCAGCCACGTAGTTCGCAGACAGGATGGCCGTCTCGGTTGCCTGGGTCAGCCCCTCGGCGCCCATCATGCGCACGTACATCCAGCTGATCGGCAGCACCGCGGCGTTGCCCAGCGGTGCCGCCGACACCGCGCCCACCGGCGTCTCGCGCCCGGTGGCCGTGGCATGGCCCGGCAGGAACGGCACCAGGTCGTCGACCACGCACACCGGCCCGACGCCCGGGCCGCCGCCGCCGTGCGGGATGCAGAAGGTCTTGTGCAGGTTCAGGTGGCTCACGTCGCCGCCGAATTCGCCCGGTGCGGATACGCCTACCAGCGCATTCATGTTGGCGCCGTCCACGTACACCCGGCCGCCGTGCTGGTGCACGATGGCGCACAGCTCCTTGACGCGCACGTCGAACACGCCATAGGTACTGGGGTAGGTGATCATCACCGCCGCCAGGTCGTTGCTGTGCTGCTCGCACTTGGCGCGCAGGTCGTCGATGTCGACGTTGCCCATCGCGTCACACTTCACCACCACCACGCTCATGCCCACCATCTGCGCGCTGGCCGGGTTGGTGCCGTGCGCGCTTTCAGGAATCAGGCAGATGTGGCGGTGGCCCTGGCCGAGTGCGCGCTGCCAGCCGCGGATGGCCAGCAGGCCGGCGTATTCGCCCTGCGAGCCGGCGTTGGGCTGCAGGCTGATGCCGGCGTAGCCGGTGGCCTGGGTCAGCCAGGCGCGCAGTTGCGCGTCCAGCTCGGCATAGCCCTGCCGCTGGTCGGCCGGCGCGAAGGGGTGCAGTTGCGCGAACTCGGGCCAGGTGACGGGGATCATCTCGCTGGTGGCATTGAGCTTCATCGTGCAGCTGCCCAGCGGGATCATGGTGCGGTCCAGCGCAAGGTCCTTGTCCGACAGGCTGCGGATGTAGCGCAGCATCGAGGTCTCGCTGTGGTGCGTGTTGAACACCGGATGCGTGAGGAAGGCGCTGGTGCGGCGCAGCGCCTCGGGGATCAGCGGCTCGATGCCGCGCTCGAAGTCGCCCACCTGCGGCAGCGCGGCACCTGTGGGTGCGAACCAGCGCCACAGCACCTCGATGTCGGCGCGGGTGGTGGTTTCGTCCAGCGTCACGCCCACCTGTGCGGGTGACAGGCGGCGCAGGTTGGCGCCGCCGGCCAGCGCTGCGGCCATCACCGCGTCGGCGCGCGGGCCGAGCTCGACGGCCAGCGTGTCGAAGGCTTCGCGGGTGGTGACCTGCACGCCCATGGCCTTCAGGCCCTGGGCCAGGATGGCGGTGTAGCTGGCCACGCGCTGCGCAATGCGCTTGAGGCCCGCCGGGCCGTGGTAGACCGCGTACATGCTGGCCATCACCGCCAGCAGCACCTGTGCGGTGCAGATGTTGCTGGTGGCCTTTTCGCGGCGGATGTGCTGCTCGCGCGTCTGCAGCGCGAGGCGGTAGGCCGGCTGACCATGCGCGTCGATGCTCACGCCGACCAGGCGGCCCGGCATCGAGCGCTTGAATTCGTCGCGGCAGGCGAGGTACGCCGCATGCGGGCCGCCGTTGGCCATGGGCACGCCAAAGCGCTGGCTGTTGCCCACCACGATGTCGGCACCGAACTCGCCCGGGGGCACCAGCAGCGTCAGCGCCAGCAGGTCGGCCGCGACGATGAACGCGGCACCCTTGGCATGCGCCTGCTCAACGAAGGGCCGCAGGTCGTGGATGCGACCGTCGGTGGCGGGGTACTGCGCCAGCACCGCGAAGTAGTCGTTCTCGGCCATCAGCTGCGGCGCAAAACCCACCAGCACCTGCAGGCCCAGCGGCTCGGCGCGGGTGCGCACCACCTCGATGGTCTGCGGATGGCAGTCGCCGGCAACGATGATGGTGTCGCTCTTGCTCTTCACCGAGCGCTTGGCGAGCGTCATCGCCTCGGCGGCGGCGGTGGCCTCGTCGAGCATCGACGCATTGGCAATGGCCATGCCAGTCAGGTCGCAGACCATGGTCTGGAAGTTCACCAGCGCCTCCATGCGGCCCTGCGAAATCTCGGCCTGATACGGCGTATAGGCGGTGTACCAGGCCGGGTTCTCGAGGATGTTGCGCAGGATGACGCCCGGCGTGTGGGTGCCGTGGTAGCCCTGGCCGATGAAGCTCTTGAGCACCTTGTTCTTCTGCGCGATGCCGCGCAACTCGGCCAGCGCCTGCGCTTCGGTCACCGGTGCCGGCAGCTGCATCGCCGCCGCACGCGCGATGGAGCGCGGCACGATGCGCTCGATCAGGTCGCGCCGCGACGGGGCGCCCACCGCCTTGAGCATGGCCTGCTCGGCGGCGGCGTCCACGCCCAGGTGGCGCGGCACGAACTCGTTGGCGTTTTCCAGTTCGCCCAGCGGGCGTGCGGTCTGCATCAGCATGGCGCTTCCTTCGGTGGATCAGGACTCTGCCGAGAACTTGGCGTAGGTGGTCTCGTCCATCAGCGCATCGAGCTGCGAGGCGTTGGACAGCTTGACCTTGAAGAACCAGCCCGCACCCAGCGGGTCGCTGTTGGCCAGCGACGGATCGGCTCGCAGTGCCTCGTTCACCTCGGTCACTTCGCCATCCACCGGCATGTACACATCGGCCGCAGCCTTCACCGACTCGACCACGCCGGCCACCTCTTTTTGCGCGTAGGTCTTGCCGACCTCGGGCAGGTCCACGAACACCACATCGCCCAGCGCGTCCTGCGCATGGTGCGTGATGCCCACCACCGCCACGCCCCCTTCGGTGCGCAGCCACTCATGATCGGGTGTGAATTTCGTCGTCATGTCGTTCTCCAAAAATAATCGGGGTCAGATTCCAATTGAACTGCCAATTGAATTGGTCGGCTCAGCCGCGGTAGTAGCGGTTCGGCACAAAGGGCAGAGCGCTCACTTCCATCGGCACCGCCTTGCCGCGCACCATGGCGTTCAGGCGCGTGCCGACGGCTGCGTGCGCTGCGTCCACATAGCCCATCGCGATCGGCACATCGAGCATCGGCGACAGCAGGCCGCTGGTGACCTCGCCCACGCGTTGGCCGTCAGGTGACTGCAGTTCCGTGTGCTCGCGCACCGGCACGCGCTCCAGACCTTTCAGGCCCACGCGCAGGCGCGGCACGCCCTGGCCGCCCAGCTGGGCCAGCACGCGGTCTGCGCCCGGGAAGCCGCCCGCGCGCTCGCCGCCGGTGCGGCGCACCTTCTGCATTGCCCAATTCAGTGCGGCTTCTACTGGCGTGGTGGTGGTGTCGATGTCGTTGCCGTACAGGCACAGGCCCGCTTCCAGGCGCAGCGAATTGCGCGCACCCAGGCCGATCGGCTGCACCTCGGGTTGTGCCAGCAACGCACGCGCCAGCGCTTCGGCAGACGGGCCCGGCACCGAAATCTCAAAGCCGTCTTCGCCGGTGTAGCCGCTGCGGGTGATGAACAGCTCGACGCCCTGCCAGGTGAATGCGCCGCCGGTCATGAACACCAGCTTCTCCACGCCGGGCACCAGACGCTGCAGCGCGGTCACCGCCTGCGGTCCTTGCAGCGCCAGCAGGCCGTGATGGGGCAGGGGCACGATCTCGCAACGGCTGCCGATGCGCGCGCGCATGTGCGCGATGTCGCCCGCCTTGCAGGCGCCGTTGACGATGACGAAGAGCTCGGGCGTGCGGCCTTCACGCTCCCCGGCGGCGCCTGGGCCCCGGTTCACGAACATCAGGTCGTCGATGATCGTGCCCTCGTCGGTGAGCAGCAGCCCGTAGCGCTGCTTGCCCGGTGCCAGGCCGATCACATCCACAGGCATCAGGCTCTCGAAGGCAGCGGCCGCGTCGGGCCCGCGCAGCAGCAACTGGCCCATGTGCGACACATCGAACAGGCCGGCAGCGGTGCGGGTGTGCTTGTGCTCGGCCATCAGGCCGGCGGGGTACTGCACCGGCATCGAGTAGCCGGCAAAGGGCACCATGCGCGCGCCCAGTTCAAGGTGCAGCGCATGCAGCGGGGTGGTCAGAAGTTCTTCGGCAGCAGCAGACACACGGTCTCCACGGGGCAATGCAATCGGCATGGCTTTCGCCATGGCTGGTTGCCCCTGCTGTCCGCTCTACCTGAGAGATTCACGCGGCGGCGATGCGCAGCGTTTGCTCCTTCGGTGGGCCGCCTCGGCGGGCGACCTCTCTCCAGCAAGGAAACGCCGCTTGCGCGGCGCTTCGTCAGTCCTGGGTGCCTGAGCGTTCGGGGCCGGCCACACCGGCCTGGCCCCTGCGCCTTCGGCGGCAGCAGGCCGTGCAGCCTGCCACTCTCTCCTGACGCCCCCAGTATACCGGCCGCTCCCGCGGGCGGCCGCCGGCAGGCGCTGCTGCTTCAGCGGGCGTACACCAGGTCGCGCAGCGTGAGCGAAATGGCCGGCACGTAGGTGATGACCATCAGGCAGGCCAGCACCACCAGCACAAAGGGCACCAGGTTGCCGATGATGCGGTCCAGCGATATTCGCGCCACGGTGCAGGCCGCGAACAGGTTCACGCCGAAGGGCGGGGTGATCATGCCCAGCGCCAGGTTGACCACCATGATCAGGCCGAAGTGCACCGGGTCCACGCCGAAGTGCATGGCCACCGGCGCCAGGATCGGTGCCAGCACGATGATGGCCGCACTGGTCTCGATGAACATGCCGATGACGAACAGCGCCGCATTCACCCCCAGCAGGAAGATCGCCGGCGACTGCAGCACTTCCTTGAGCCACTGGCCGATCGCGTCTGGCACGCCGGCGCGGGTGATGAGGAAGGCGAACAGGCCCGCGTTGGCGATGATGAACATGATCACCGCCGACGAGATGACCGACTTGCGCAGGATGGGGTAGAGGTCCTTGATGCGGATTTCGCGGTAGATCACCATGCCGACGATCAGCGCGTACAGCACCGCGACGGCCGACGCTTCGGTGGGCGTGAAGATGCCGCCATAGATGCCGCCCAGGATGATCACCGGCATCAGCAGCGCCCATCCGGCCTGCCAGGTGGCCTTGCCGAAGCCCAGACGGCCGTCGCCATCGTCCTTGCCCCAGCCCTTGATCTTGCAGTAGATCCACACAAACAGCATCAGCGTGCCGCCGATCACCAGCCCCGGTCCAACGCCCGCAATGAACAGCTCGCCGATCGATACCTCGGCGCTCACGCCGTACAGGATCATCGGAATCGACGGCGGGATGATCACGCCGAGCTCGGCGCTGGTGGCCTGCAGCGCGGCCGCATACGGCGTGGGGTAGCCGTGCTTGATGAGCGCCGGGATCAGGATGGCGCCGATGGCAAAGGTGGTGGCCACCGACGAGCCCGACACGGCGGCAAAGATCATGCAGGTCAGCACGCAGGTCATCGGCAGGCCGCCCTGCACGCCGCCCACGATGGACTTGGCAAATTCCACCAGGCGGCGCGAGATGCCGCCCGTTTCCATCAGGTTGCCTGCCAGGATGAAGAACGGAATGGCCGCCAGCGGAAACTTGTTGATCGAGTTGAACATCTCCTTGACGGAGATGAGCATGTTGGCGTTGGCGATCTGGATGCCCAGCACCGAGGCCAGACCGATCGACACGGCCACCGACACGGTGAGCGCAAAGCACACCAGCATCGTGGTCAGCATGGCGGCGGTCATTGCGCATTCTCCAGTTCAAGGCGCTGCGGATCGAGCGCATTGCCGATGACGCCGATGGCGCTGAATACCGCACCCACCGGCAGCGCCAGGTAGGCCCAGAACATCGACACATTCTCCAGGCCGATGACCGACTGCACCTTGCCGCGGTTGGCGTAGTCCCAGCCCCACCACAGCACCACCGCCATCAGCGACAGCGCAGCGATACACACCACCCAGTCGAGCACGCGGCGCAGGCCCGGCGGGCTCCAGCGGTATAGCACGTCCACGCTGACCATCGCGCCCTGTCGAAACGCGGTGGGGATGCCGAGGAACACCATCCAGATCAGGCTGAAGCGGATCAGCACCTCGGTCCACTCGGCCGGCTCCTGGATGATGAAGCGGGTGACGATCTGCCAGATGCCCAACGCCGCAGCCAGCGCCATCATCGCGCAGGCGCCGGCCATCGACAGGCTGGAAGACCAGCGCTCGAAGCGCAGGAAGGCATCTTTCATGGAGGGCCTTGAATCAAAAACGCCCGCAAGCGCGAAAGCCTGCGGGCGTAGGTCAGGCGACCGCGAGGGTCACTTGAAGTTGCGGATGCGGTCGATGTTGGCCTTGCCGAACTGGCGCTCGAACTCGGCGTTGACCGGGCCGAGCGTGGCGACGAACTTGGACTTGTCCACGTTCTCGATCACCTGCATGCCCTTGCTGCGCAGTTCGGTCACGCCGCGGGCGTCGTCCTCGTCCACGCGGGCGCGGTTGGCCTTCACGGCCTCTTTGGCGGCGTCCAGGAAGTGCTGCTTGTCAGCGGCGCTGAGCTTGTCGAACATGCCCTTGTTCATCAGGAAGATGGCGGGCGAATACACATGGCCGGTCAGCGACAGGTGCTTTTGCACCTGCTCGAACTTGGCCGCCATGATCACCGACAGCGGGTTCTCCTGGCCGTCCACCGTGCCCTGTTGCAGCGCGGTGAACACCTCGGTGAAGGCCATCGGCGTGGTCACGATGCCCAGGCCCTTGTAGGCGGTCACGTGCACCGGGTTCTCCATGGTGCGCATCTTCAGGCCCTTGAGGTCGTCGGGCGAGTTCACCGGGCGCTTGCTGTTGGTCATGTGGCGAACGCCGTTCTCGGCCCACGCCAGTGCCTTGAAGCCCTTGGAATCGAACTTGCCCAGCATCTCCTGGCCGATCGGGCCGTCGAGCACCGCGCGCGCATGCGCCTTGTCACGGAACAGGAAGGGGATGTCGAGGATGCGGGTCTCGGGCACGAAGTTGGGCACCGGGCCGGTGGAGGTGAGGGTGAGCTCTTGCGTGCCGAGCTGCACCGCCTCGATCGACTCGCGCTCGGCGCCAAGCGCGCCGCTGTAGAAGGTCTGGATCTTGTAGCGGCCGCCGGTGCGCTTTTCCACCTCGCGGGCGAAGGTATCGATACCCACGCCCTGGTGCGAGTTTTGCGCCACCGAAATGTTGATGCGCATGGTCGTCTGCGCGGCGGCCGAAGCCACGAAGCCCACGGCCAGCGAAGCGGCCAGCAGCAGTTTGCTGAATTTCATCTCACGGTCTCCTGTTGTCGGGGTTGCGGGGAAAGCGCGGCGATTCTGCCACGCAGCACCATGCCCCTGCGACCCTCGCAGACACCTACGGGATAACCCGCACAGGCGCTGCCCGCCGCGGATTCACATGCCCACGTAGTTCGGGCCACCGCCGCCTTCGGGTGTGACCCAGACGATGTTTTGCGTCGGGTCCTTGATGTCGCAGGTCTTGCAGTGCACGCAGTTCTGCGCGTTGATCTGCAGCCGGTCGGCACCATCGTCGGTCTTCACGTATTCATACACACCCGCCGGGCAGTAGCGGCCCTCGGGGCCGGCGTACTTGGCCAGGTTGATCGACACCGGCACCGACGCATCCTTCAGCGTCAGGTGCGCGGGCTGGTTTTCTTCGTGGTTGGCGTTCGAGATGAACACCGACGACAGCCGGTCGAAGGTGAGCTTGCCATCGGGCTTCGGGTACACGATGGGCTGGCACTCGGCCGCCGGCTTCAGGTAGGCGTGGTCGGGCTTGTCGCGATGCAGCGTCCACGGGATGTGGCCGCGCAGCACGAACTGCTCGATGCCGTTCATCAGCGTGGCGGTGGTCAGGCCCTTCTTGAACCAGGCCTTGAAGTTGCGCGACTTGTTGAGTTCGTCAAACAGCCAGCTCTTCTCGAAGGCCTCGGGGTAGGCGCTGAGTTCGTCGTGCTGGCGGCCGGCCACCAGCGCGTCGTACGCCGCTTCGGCGCACAGCATGCCGGTCTTGATCGCGGCGTGGCTGCCCTTGATGCGGCTGACGTTCAGGTAGCCCGCGTCGCAGCCCACCAGCGCACCGCCCGGGAACACCGTCTTGGGCAGGCTCAGCAGTCCACCGGCGGCAATCGCGCGCGCGCCGTAGCCCAGGCGCTTGCCCGGCTTGATGCCTTTGCTCTCATCGCCCTCCAGATACCAGCGGATGTTGGGATGTGTCTTCCAGCGCTGGAACTCTTCGAACGGGCTGAGATAGGGGTTGGCGTAGTCCAGGCCGGTGATGAAGCCCAGCGACACCTTGTTGTCTTCCATGTGGTACAGGAAGGCGCCGCCATAGGTGCTGTTGTCCATCGGCCAGCCGGCGGTATGCATCACGAAGCCCGGCTGGTGGCGCTGCGGGTCGATCTCCCACACCTCCTTCACGCCGATGCCGTAGGTCTGCGGGTCGCGGCCCGCATCCAGCTGGAACTTCGCGATCAGCTGCTTGCCCAGGTGGCCGCGCGCGCCTTCGGCGAACACGGTGTATTTGCCCAGCAGCTCCATGCCGAGCTGGAAGTTCTCGGTCGGCTCGCCGTCCTTGCCCAGGCCCAGGTGGCCGGTGGCCACGCCGCGCACCGCGCCGCTGTCGCTGTACAGCACCTCCGCAGCAGTGAAGCCGGGGAAGATTTCCACGCCCAGCGACTCGGCCTGCTGCGCCAGCCACTTCGTCACGTTGCCCAGGCTCACGATGTAGTTGCCGTGGTTCTGGAAGCATTCGGGCAGCAAAAAGTTGGGCGTGCGAAAGCCCGACTTTTCGCCAAGGAAGATCATCGCGTCGTCGGTGACGGGCTGGTTCAGCGGGGCGCCGAGTTCCTTCCAGTTCGGGATGAGTTCGGTCAGTGCGCGCGGGTCCATGATGGCGCCCGAGAGGATATGCGCGCCGGGCTCGGAGCCCTTCTCGATCACCACCACCGACACGTCGGTGCCGCGCTCGGCGGCCAATTGCTTCAGGCGGATGGCGGTGGACAGGCCGGCGGGCCCGCCGCCGACCACGACCACGTCGTACTCCATCGATTCACGGGGGCCAAATTGCGCCAGAAGCTCGTCGTGCGTCATGAGGGTCTCACTGATAATGAACCGCACCCCGTGGGGCGCAGACACTGAAAAGAGGCCCGTGACCGCGTGCCGCTGTGGTGTCGCCGGGCGGACTGCATTGTAGGGCCGCACAGCAGGGTGCACTGCAAGAATAAGGCCCCGCAGAACGCGCATTTGCCGCGTGCATCCCACCAGGAGACTCAGTTGGCTTACAGCATGGATCTATCGGGCCGCGTGGCCCTCGTTACCGGCGCTTCCAGCGGGCTCGGCGCCCAGTTCGCCAGGACGCTGTCGCGCGCCGGGGCGGCGGTGGTGCTGGCCAGCCGCCGCGTGGAAAAGCTCAAGGAGCTGCGCGCGCAGATCGAGGCCGAGGGCGGCGACGCGCATGTGGTGGCGCTGGACGTGACCAGCATGGACAGCATCCGCGCGGCGGTGGCGCATGCCGAAACCGAGATGGGCGCGATCGACATCCTCATCAACAACTCGGGCGTGAGCACCACGCAGCGCCTGCAGGATGTGGCCGAGGCCGACTTCGACTTCATCTTCGACACCAACGTCAAGGGCGCCTTCTTCGTCGCGCAGGAAGTGGGCAAGCGCATGCTGGCGCGTGCCAAGGGCGCGGCACCGGGCACCTACACAGGCGGGCGCATCATCAACATCGCCAGCATGGCGGGCCTGAAGGTGCTGCCGCAGATCGGCGCGTACTGCATGAGCAAGGCCGCGGTCATCCAGATGACGCGTGCGATGGCACTCGAGTGGGGGCGTTTCGGCATCAACACCAACGCGATCTGCCCGGGCTACATCGACACCGAAATCAACCACCACCATTGGCAGACCGAGGCCGGGCAGAAGCTCATCAACATGCTGCCGCGCAAGCGGGTGGGCGAGCCGAAGGACCTGGATGCCCTGCTGGTGCTGCTGGCCAGCAACGAGAGCCACTTCGTCAACGGCTCGGTGATCGCGGCCGACGATGGCTTTGCGCTCTGAGGCGCCGGCGTTCAGGGCAGGGCGGGTGAGGCGATGAAGCTCGAGATTCCCGAGCACAAGAAGCTGGTCTACGAGATCGTGGTGCCCATCCGCTGGGGTGACATGGATGCGATGGGCCACCTGAACAACGCGAACTACTTCCGCTACATGGAGATCGCCCGGGTGGACTGGTTCCGCCAGGTGGGTTGCCCGCTCAACCCTGAAGGCGAGGGCCCGGTGATCGTCAACGCCTTTTGCAATTTCTACAGGCAGCTGGAGTTTCCGGGCGACGTGCGGGTGAAGATGTACGCCAGCGACCCGGGGCGCAGCACCTTCGAAACCTGGGTGACGATGGAGCGCACCGACGCGCCCGGCGTCATTTGCGCCGCCGGCGGCGCCACCACCATCTGGGTGGATTTTCCGAAGCAGAAGTCGGCGCCGCTGCCCGACTGGATGCGTGCCCTGGTGAGCTGAGCGGCTGATTACTTCTGCTTGGGCACGCGGCCCATCAGGTAGAACTCGGGGTTGGGCATCATGCTGCTGAAGCTGGCGATGCGGTTGCTCATGCCGAAGAAGGCGGTGATCGCCGCGATGTCCCAGATGTCCTCGTCAGAAAAGCCGTGCGCATGCAGCGGCGCGAAGTCGTCCTCGCACACCTCGTCGGAATGCAGGCAGACCTTCATCGCAAAGTCCAGCATCGCGCGCTGGCGCGGCGGAATGTCGGCCTTGCGGTAGTTGATGGCCACCTGGTCGGCCACCATCGGCTTTTTCTCGTAGATGCGCAGGATGGCGCCATGCGCCACCACGCAGTACAGGCAGTTGTTGGCGGCGCTGGTGGCCGTCACGATCATCTCGCGCTCGCCCTTGGTCAGGCCGCTTTCTCGGCCCACCGTCTCGGGCGTCATCAGCGCATCGTGGTAGGCAAAGAAGGCGCGCCACTCGGCCGGCCGGCGGGCCAGCGCCAGGAACACGTTGGGCACGAAGCCTGCCTTCTCCTGCACCTCCAGCACGCGGGCCTGGATGTCGTCGGGCAGTTGGTTGATGTCGGGCATGGGGTAGCGGTTCACCGGGAGCTCCTGAGCGCGGGGACAAGGGTGCGCAACCGTCAAATTATGCGTGCGTGCCCTTGCAGGCCCCGCAATGCGCCGGGTCACGCGAATCGCCGCTCGTAGAATCCGGGCGATCGTGTTTTTCGAGGACGGAGCACCCCAGTGAACAAAGTCTATCCATCGGCCGCCGCTGCGCTGCAGGGCGTGGTGCGCGACGGCCAGCTGATCGCCGTCGGCGGCTTCGGCCTGTGCGGCATCCCCGAGGCGCTGATCGACGCGCTGCGCGACAGCGGCGTGAAGAACCTCACTGCCATTTCCAACAACGCCGGCGTCGATGACTTCGGCCTGGGCAAGCTGCTGCAGACGCGCCAGATCAGGAAGATGATCTCGTCGTACGTGGGTGAGAACAAGGAGTTCGAGCGCCAGTACCTGGCCGGCGAGCTCGAGCTCGACTTCACCCCGCAGGGCACGCTGGCCGAGAAGCTGCGCGCAGGCGGCGCCGGCATTCCGGCCTTCTTCACCAAGACCGGTGTCGGCACCATGGTGGCCGAGGGCAAGGAACTGCGAGAATTTGACGGCGAGACCTACGTGATGGAGCGCGCGCTGGTGCCCGATGTGTCGCTGGTCAAGGCCGACATCGCCGACCGCTCGGGCAACCTGCGCTTCAACCTGACCGCGCGCAACTTCAACCCGGCAGCCGCCACCGCGGGCAAGATCTGCATCGTCGAGGTCGAGCGCATCGTGGCCACCGGCGAACTCGCGCCCGACGACATCCACCTGCCGGGCATCTATGTGCACCGCATCGTGCACAACCCCACGCCCGAGAAGCGCATCGAGAAGCGCACCACCCGCGACCGGAAATGAAAGACCCCGGGGACAGACCGGCAGCTCTGTCCCCGACTGATCAGGAGATCGACATGCCCTGGACCCAAGACCAGATGGCCGCGCGCGCGGCCAGCGAACTGCAAGACGGCTTCTACGTCAACCTCGGCATCGGCATTCCGACGCTGGTGGCCAACCATGTGCCCGACCACATCGAGGTCTGGCTGCAAAGCGAAAACGGCATGCTGGGCATCGGCCCCTTCCCGTACGAGGACGAGGTCGACCCCGACCTCATCAACGCGGGCAAGCAGACCGTCACCACCATCAAGGGCTCGTCGATCTTCGGCTCCGACCAGAGCTTCGCGATGATCCGCGGCGGCAAGATCAACCTGTCCATCCTGGGCGCGATGCAGGTCAGCGGCAGCGGCGACCTGGCCAACTGGATGATTCCGGGCAAGATGGTCAAGGGCATGGGCGGCGCGATGGACCTGGTGGCCGGCGTGCCGCGCGTGCTGGTGCTGATGGAGCACGTCGCCAAGAAGAAGGACGGCACCGAGGACCTGAAGATCCTGCCCCAGTGCACCCTGCCGCTGACCGGCGTGGGCGTGGTCGACCGCATCATCACCGACCTGGGCGTGATGGACGTGACGCCGCAGGGCCTGAAGCTGGTGGAGCTGGCCGACGGCGTGACGCGCGAGCACATCCAGTCCAAGACCGGCGTGCCGCTGCTCTGACGCGCTAGTCTTTCTTCGGTACCCAGCGAACCCGGATCGGCCCGTGCCAGGGCCCGTCCGGGTTTTGCTTTTGGCCGCGCTGCAGCACCTCCACCGCACCGGCGCGCGCGAGTTCGCTGGCCGCCCTGCGCACGGCAGGCATCAGCGCACGCCAGTCATCGCCTGCGTGCGCGGCCACCCGGCGCGCCACCTCGGACGGACACAGGCTGGCCTGCGCGCCGCGCTCGCGCGCCATCTGCAGCAGCGTGTCGCGCAGTGCATCACGCAGCGTGTCTGGCATCGGCCCGTCAGGCGGCGTGCAGCGGGAAGGCGATGGGGCGGGTGCGCGCGGCGGCATGCGCACAGTCTAGGGACCGCCCGCCCTGAAATCACCGTCGACATCACGGTGGGGTGGCAGGGCGGGGACATTTCTGGAATACTGTATAAAAAAACAGTATCAAGATCGCATTGAGGTCGTTTCACGGATCGTTCCAGATCATGTCTTCCCCCCTGTCTCTCCCCGATGAACTTCAGCACCTGGTGTGGCGTGCCGATGCGTCGGTGCGCCTGGCCGAAGCATCGGCATGCCCCAGCGGCCACGCGGCGCTGGATGCCGAACTGCCCGCAGGCGGCTGGCCCGCAGCCGGCGCGATCGAGCTGCTGCAGCCGCCGCGCGTGCATGCCGAGTGGGCGCTGCTGGCGCCTGCGCTGTCGCAGTGGCTGCAGCAGCGCGAGGGCCCGTGCGTGCTGGTGCGGCCCGAGCCGCCCGAGTGCGCGCCGGGCCGGATGCCGGGCCTGGTGCCAGGCCTCATGCCTTTTGCCCCTGGCCTGCAGGCGCTGGGCCTGCCGACGCAGCGCCTGCTGTGGGTGGGTGCGGCGCAGCCCGAGACGCAGCTGTGGGCGTGCGAGCAGGCGCTGCAGTGCGCCGACACGGTGGCGGTGCTGGCCTGGCTGCAGCGTGTGCGCAGCGACGACCTGCGTCGCCTGCACCGCACCGCCAGCAGCCACGGCAAGCCGCTGTTCGTGATGCGCGGCGATGCGCAGGCGCTGCAGCCGTCGCCCGTGCCCCTGCGTGTGCAGTTGCTGCAGGCCTGGCCGCTGCGGCTGCGCGTGCTCAAGCGCCGTGGCGCGCCGTCGCATCAGGTGCTGGAGCTTCCGCGCACCGAAGCGCGGCTGGGCCTGCGCCGCCTGCCTGCGCCCGTCACGTCCCCCCTCGTCAGGCCGATGCCCCTTCGCCCCGGAGCGCGCCATGCACTGGATCGCCCTGTGGCTGCCTGAGGCGCAGCGCGCACGCTGGGCACCGCTGTGGGTGGCGCAGGCGCTGCGCTGCACACCGCGCGTGGCCTGGCTGGACGAGGCGCTGGTGCTGGAGGTATCCACCAGCCTGCGGCTGTGGGGCGGTGCGGCGCGCCTGCGTGCGCGGCTGCTGTCCGGCCTGCAAGCGCCTGCAGCCGATGTGGTGCCTGGCATGGCGCAAGGTGTGGCGCACGGCGACGCACGGCCCCCGGTGCTGATCGACGCGCAGGCCCCCAGTGCGCAGACCGCGCTGGGCCTGCTGCGCTGGCGTGCGCAGCACCATCCGCAGGGTGCGCCACGTCTGTCGCCGCTGCCCGATGCGCTGCCGCTGCACACGCTGGGCGCGGCGCGTGCGCATCTGCACACGCTCACGCGGCTGGGCCTGCGCAGCTGGGGCGATGTGCGTGCGCTGCCGCGCGGCGGCGTGTCGCGGCGCTTTGGTGCAGCGCTGTTGCAGGCGCTGGACGAGGCCTGGGGCACGCGGCCCGAATCGCTGCCCTGGCTGAGCCTGCCCGACACCTTCAATGAGCGCATCGAACTGGCCATGGCCACCAGCGACGCGCCGCAGATGCTGCCGGCCGCGCGCCATCTGCTGCAGGCCCTGCAGGCCTGGCTGCAGGCGCGGCAGCTGGGTGTGCTGGCCTTTGCACTGGAATGGACGCTGGACTGGCGCCGCCTGCACGGCCAGGACCTGCCCGCGCAGCAAGAGCTGCTGCTGCGCACCGCCGAGCCGACCGCCGACTTCGCGGTGCTGATGCGTCTGGTGCACGAACGCTGGCAACGCGTGCGGCTGCCAGCGCCTGCGCGTGACCTGCGGCTGCGCAGCGTGCAGGTGGCTGCACGCGCCGGCGCCAGCACCACGCTGTGGACCGATCCGCAGCGCCGTGGCGAGCCGCTGCATCAGATACTGGCGCGGCTGCAGGCGCGGCTGGGCCCGCAGCAGGTGCGCCAGGTGCAGTTGCAGGCTGACCACCGGCCCGAGCAGATGCAGCGGTGGCAGGCCTGCGAACCTGCATCGGTCCATACCGCACAGCGTGCGGTGCCGGTGCCGCATGCGCCCACCTGGCTGCTGTCCGAGCCGCTGCCGCTGGCGGTGCATGCCGAGCGGCCGCACTACCTGGGCCCGCTGCAATTGCTCACCCGTGCCTGGCGCGTCGAAGCGGGCTGGTGGGACGCTGCGCCCCACAGCCCAGGCGCGGTGGCGCGCGACTACTTTGTGGCGCACAGCGAGCAGGCGGGATTGTTGTGGGTGTTCTGCGAACGCATGGGCACGCAGGCCAGCGGCCAGCCGGCAGGTGATCACGCTGGGCACAGCGCCCGCTGGTTCCTGCACGGGCTGTACGCATGAAGCCCCGGGACGTTCCAGGCCTGCCCGGCTATGCCGAGCTGCACTGCCTGAGCAACTTCAGCTTCGGCCGCGGGGCCTCGCAGCCCGAAGAACTGGTCGAGCGTGCGCATGCGCTGGGCTACGCAGCGCTGGCCATCACCGACGAGTGCTCGGTGGCCGGGCTGGTGCGCGCGCACCTGCGCGCCAAGGCGCTGGGCCTGCCGTTCCTGTGCGGCGCCGAGTTCCTGCTGCACGACGGCCCGGATGCGCTGGCGTTGCGCTGGCGCCTGGTGCTGATCGCGCGCAGCCTGCAGGGCTGGGGTGATCTGTGCGCGCTGATCACCCACGCACGCCGCGCCGCGCCCAAGGGCGAGTACCGGCTGGGCTGGCGCGACCTGATGGCGCTGCCGCTGCGCGAGCTGGAAGCGATCGTGCTGCCCGAGCGCGACGCCGCCCGGTCACATCCATCATCAACATCGCCACCATCAACAGCGCCATGGCCCTCATCCCCCCCCGGCTTCGACCGCATCGCCTGGCGCACGCTGCTGACCGCTGCGCGCGCTGTGTGGGCCGATCACCTGTGGCTGGGTGTGGAGCTGCTGCACCAGCCGCTGGACGATGCCTGGCTGGCCGCCTTGCGCGAGCTGTCGGCCCAGGTACGCGTGCCGCTGGTGGCCTGCGGCGGCGTGCAGATGCATGTGCGATCGCGCAAGCCGTTGCACGACGTGCTGACGGCCATCCGCCTGGGCCGGCCGGTGGCCGAGTGCGGCTTTGCGCTGCAGCCCAACGCTGAGCGGCACCTGCGGCTGCGCTCGCGCCTGGCGCGCATCCACGCGCCCGAGCTGCTGGCCGCCACGCTGCAGGTCGCGCAGCGCTGCCGCTTCTCGCTGGACGAGCTGCGCTACCGCTACCCGCGCGAGGCGGTGCCGCCGGGCCTCACGCCCGCGCAGGCGCTGCGCCGCTTTGCGATCGAGGGCGCGCACGACCGCTATCCGCAGGGCATCCCGGTCAAGGTCAAGCGCAGCCTGGTCAAGGAGCTGCGCCTGATCGCGCAGTGCGAGTACGAGATGTTCTTCCTGACGGTGCTGGACGTGGTGCGCTTTGCGCGCGGCCGCGGCATCCTGTGCCAGGGGCGCGGCTCGGCGGCCAATTCGGTGGTGTGCTATTGCCTGGGCATCACCGCGGTGGACCCGATGCATTCGAGCCTGCTGCTCGAGCGCTTCATCAGCCACGAGCGCCGCCACGAGCCGCCCGACATCGATGTGGACTTCGAGCACCAGCGTCGCGAAGAGGTGATCCAGTACCTCTACGCCAAGTACGGGCGCGAGCGTGCCGCGCTCACTGCCACGGTGATCGGCTGGCGCACCCGCAGCGCGGTGCGCGGCGTGGGTATGGCACTCGGCTTGCCGCAGCCGCTGGTGGACCGCTTCGCGAAAGAACACCAGTGGTTTGACGACGGCCTGCGCAAAGACCGCCTGGGCGAGGGCACACTGGCGCAGGCGCTGCAGCAGGCAGGCCTGCAGAGCGATGACCGGCGCATCGCGCAGTGGCTGGCGCTGGTGCAACAGCTGCATGGTTTTCCGCGCCACCTGAGCCAGCATGTGGGCGGCTTTGTGCTGAGCGATGGGCCGCTGTCGCGGCTGGTGCCGATCGAGAACGCGGCCATGCCCGAGCGCACTGTCATCCAGTGGGAGAAGGACGACATCGAGGCGCTGGGCTTCATGAAGGTCGATGTGCTGGCGCTCGGCATGCTGAGCGCGCTGCGCCGCTGCCTTGATTTGCGCAATGCGATCCGCTGTGTGTCTGGCGACGTACCCTGGGGCCTGCACAGCATCCCGCAGGAAGACGCCGCCACCTACGCCATGATCTGCCGCGCCGACACGGTGGGCACCTTCCAGATCGAAAGCCGCGCGCAGCAATCCATGCTGCCGCGCCTGAAGCCGCGCACCTTCTACGACCTGGTGATCGAGGTCGCCATCGTGCGGCCCGGGCCGATCCAGGGCGGCATGGTGCATCCGTACCTGAAGGCGCGTGCACGGCGCGATGCGGGCCTGCCGATTGCGTTCGAAAACCCTGCGCTCGAACCGGCACTTGGCCGCACTCTGGGCGTGCCGATCTTCCAGGAGCAGGTGATGCAGATCGCGATGATCGCTGCCGGCTTCAGTGCCGCGCAGGCCGACGCACTGCGCCGCTCCATGGCTGCATGGAAGCGCAAGGGCGGGGTGCATCGCTTCTACCAGCCCATCATCGACGGCATGCTGGCGCGCGGCTACCGGCGTGAATTCGCCGAAGGCATCTTCCGGCAGATCCTCGGCTTTGGCGAATACGGCTTTCCGGAAAGCCACGCCTACAGCTTTGCTCTGCTGGCCTATGCGAGCTGCTGGCTCAAATGCCACGAGCCGGCCTGCTTTCTGGCGGCCATGCTCAACTCACAGCCCATGGGTTTTTACAGCCCCTCGCAGCTGGTGCAGGACGCGCGGCGCCATGGCGTGGAGGTGCGGCCGGTGGATGTGATGTGCAGCGGTATCGATTGCACGCTGGAGCCTTGCCCACCGCAGCCCTGCCCACCCGGGGCACACACCGGCGCGCCGCAGCCCGCGGTGCGGCTGGGCCTGCGCATGGTGGCCAACCTCAGCGATGCAGGCGCGCAGCGGCTGGTCGATACGCGTTCGCAGCAGCCCTTTGAAAGCGTGGACGACCTGGCGCGTCGCGCCGCGCTGGACGCGCGCGACCTCGACGCGCTGGCCGCCGCCGATGCGCTGCAATCCCTGGCCGGGCATCGCCGCCAGCAGGTGTGGCAGGCCGCGGCACTGCAGCGCCCACCGCAACTGCTGCGCGACGCGCCGGTGCACGAGGCTGCGCTGACGCTGCCCGAAGCCGGCGAGGGCGAGTGCATCCTGTTCGACTATGCGGCCACCGGCCTGACGTTGCGGCGCCATCCGCTGGCGCTGCTGCGTGCGCGGCTGGCGCGCGAGCGGCTGATGAGCGCCGAGCAACTGCAGCGCTGCACGCCCGGCCGCCTGGTGCGCACCTGCGGCATCGTCACCCTGCGCCAGCAACCGGCCACCGCGCGCGGCACGGTGTTTGTGTCGCTCGAAGACGAGACCGGCACCGTCAACGTGGTGGTGTGGAAGAGCGTGCGCGAAGCCCAGCGCGATGCGCTGCTGCATGCGCGGCTGCTGCAGGTCGAGGGCGTGTGGGAGGCTGACCGCAACGCAGCCGGGGGCCAACCCGGGCAGGTGCGACATTTGATTGCGCGGCAATTGACCGATCGCACCGAATTACTCGGGCGATTGGGCGCATTGGGCAATCCGAGCCGGGACTTTCATTGAATGAAAGGGCGGCCTGATTCAAAAGGATCACTGTTAAAAGCACGCTTTCGCAAAGCGTGATTTCGGATTAACAGGATTTCCTGATATATTGCGGCCGCTTTCATTGCAATAACCTGCCAAGGAGATTCAAATCATGGCCAGCCTGCAGCAACTGCTCGAACAAAAAGCCGCGATCGAAAAGCAGATCGCCGATGCCCGCCAGAATGAAATCAAGGACGCGGTGGCCCGTGCCCGCGCCATCATCGACCAATACGGCCTGACCGCGGCCGACGTGTTTGGCGGCGCAAAGCGCGGCCGCAAGGCCGGCGGCGGTGGCAAGGTGGCCCCCAAGTACCGCGACCCGGCCACTGGCGCCACCTGGACCGGCCGCGGCCGCACGCCGAAATGGATGGAAGGCAAGAACAAGGACGCTTTCCTGATCAAGTGATGCGTCGACCGGATTGAATGGAATGACCGATTTCCGCCGATTCGCATGAACAAAAGCCCACTGCTGCGGGCTTTTTCATTTCCAGGGCGTAACCCATGATCCAGCGACTGGCGCAGCGGCTGCCGTTTTTCTATGGCTGGCTGATCGTGGCCGTGGTATTTGTCACCATGGCCTTTGGGGTGAATGCGCGCACCGCGTTTTCACTCCTGTTCCCGCCGATCCTCGATGAATTCAAGTGGGATCGCGGGGCCACCGCCGGCGCGTTTTCATTCGGCTTCATGGTGTCGGCGGTGATTACCCCGATTCTGGGCCGCATCATGGACAAGAGCGGTCCGCTGCTGGTGATGCAGGCGGGCGTGTTCATGGCCGCCGGCGGCATGCTGCTCGCGCCGCTGGCCACCGAACCCTGGCACCTGTATCTGACGCTCGGCGTGCTGGTGGGCGCGGGCAGCGTGTGCACCGGCTACACCGGGCAGTCGCTGTTTTTGCCCAACTGGTTTGCGCGCCGGCGTGGCCTGGCGGTCAGCATCGCGTTTGCCGGCGTGGGCGTGGGCTCGATCGTGCTGATGCCGCTGATGCAGCACATGATCGAGACCGGCGGCTGGCGCTCGGCCTGCTTCGCGCTGGGGCTGGTGATGCTGGTGCTGCTGGCGCCGTTGAACCTGCTGGTGCGCCGTCGCCCGCAGGACCTGGGCCTGCTGCCCGATGGCGATGCGCCTGAGGGCTCGGCCAGCGCATCGGGCACCGGTGGTGCCCCGCGGCGCAAGGTCACCATCGTTGATGCGCAATGGGCCGCAGTCGACTGGACGCTGGCACGCGCTGCGCGCACGGCGCGCTTCTGGTGGCTGGGCGTCGCGTTCTTCGCCGGGCTGTGGACCTGGTACGCGGTGCAGGTGCACCAGACGAAGTACCTGGTCGAGATCGGCTTTGATGCGACGCAGGCCGCATGGGCACTGGGCTGGGTCAGCCTGGCGGGCGTGCCGGGGCAGATTGCATTGGGTGCGCTGTCCGACCGCGTGGGCCGCGAAATCGTCTGGTCGCTCGGCTGCCTGGGGTTTTGCATCACCTACGCGCTGCTGCTGGTGATGGACACCACACCCAGCATGGCGCTGCTGGTGGCGATGGTGCTGGTGCAGGGCGCTTTAGGCTACGGCCTGACCTCGGTGATGGGCGCGATCCCGCTCGAGATCTTCGAAGGAAAGCATGTCGGCGCGATCTTCGGCATGCTGATGCTCGGCGGCATCGCCGGTGGCGCCGTCGGCCCCTGGTTCACCGGCTGGATGCACGACCTGACCGGCAGCTACGCCATCGGCTTTGCGGTGGCGCTGGGTTTTGCGGTGCTGTCGATCGTCGCGATCTGGCAGGCGTCGCCGGGGAGGGTGAGGGCGGTGGCGGGGCGCAGCGCGCCGAGCAAGAAGGCCTAAGCCACTGGAGCGGGCGATGGGAATCGAACCCACGTCTTGAGCTTGGGAAGCTCAGGTCCTGCCATTGAACGACGCCCGCAGGAGACTGGCGCGACACCGGCACGAAACCGGCGACGCGAGACGGTTGCAGTTTACTTGAGCACGTCGCCCAGGCAGAGGTACTTGACCTCCACATACTCGTCCATGCCCAGGTGCGAGCCTTCGCGGCCCAGGCCCGACTGCTTGACGCCGCCAAATGGCACATGCTCGGTCGCCAGGATGCCGACGTTGATGCCGACCATGCCGTACTCCAGCGCCTCGCTCACGCGGAAGATGCGGCCCACATCGCGGCTGTAGAAGTAGCTGGCCAGACCGAATTCGGTGTTGTTGGCCGCGTCGACGGCTTCCTGCTCGGTCTTGAAGCGGAACACCGGCGCGAGCGGGCCGAAGGTCTCTTCACGCGCGCACAGCATGTCGGCGGTGGCCTCGGCCACTACGGTGGGCTCGAAGAAGAGCCCGTCGAGCTTCTTGCCGCCGGTCACGAGCTTGCCGCCCTTGCCCAGCGCGTCGGCGACGTGCCGGCGCACCTTGTCCACCGCGGCTTCTTCGATCAGCGGGCCCTGCATCACGCCTTCTTCAAAGCCGTTGCCCACCTTCAGCGACTTCACCCGCGCGGCGAACTTCTGCACGAACTCGTCGTACACGCCGTCCTGCACATACAGGCGGTTGGCGCACACACAGGTCTGGCCGGCGTTGCGGTACTTGCTGGCGATCGCCCCTTCCACCGCGCTGTCGATGTCGGCATCGTCGAACACGATGAAGGGCGCGTTGCCACCCAGCTCCAGGCTCAGCTTCTTGACGGTGGGTGCGCTCTGCGCCATCAGGATGCGGCCCACCTCGGTGCTGCCGGTGAAGCTGATGTGGCGCACGATGTCGCTGGCGCAGAACACCTTGCCCACCGCAATGCTGTTGTCGGTGTCGGCCGTCACCACGTTCAGCACACCGGCCGGGATTCCGGCACGCACCGCCAGCTCGGCGGCGGCCAGTGCGGTCAGCGGCGTGAGTTCGGCCGGCTTGATCACCACCGGGCAACCCGCAGCGAGTGCCGGCGCCACCTTGCGGGTGATCATCGCCAGCGGAAAGTTCCACGGCGTGATGGCCGCGCACACGCCGATCGGCTGGCGCAGCACCAGCAGGCGGCGGTTGTTGTCAAACTGGGGCAGGGTCTCGCCGTTGACGCGCTTGGCCTCTTCGGCATACCACTCGACGAAGCTCGCGCCGTAGGCAATCTCGCCCTTGCCTTCGGCATACGGCTTGCCCTGTTCGGCGGTCAGGATGCGCCCCAGGTCGTCCTGATTGGCCATCAGCAGGTCGTACCACTTGCGCAGGATGTTGCTGCGCTCCTTGGCCGTCTTGTTGCGCCAGGCGGGCCATGCGGCGCTGGCGGCAGCAATCGCCAGTTCGGCGTCCTTCGGGCCCAGGTTGGCCACGTCGGCGATCTTCAGGCCACTGGACGGGTCGGTCACGTCAAAGCGTTTTGCGCCCGCGCCCTTGACCCACTGGCCGTTGATCAGCGCATCGGTCTTGAGCAGGGTCGGGTCTTTCAGCAGGGCCAGCGGAGACGACTTCATGTCCATGGCGGTTCCTCGGGTCGGATG
>JBDLRH010000164.1:0-11616 GCA_039800165.1 Pseudomonadota bacterium | reverse complement strand
TGGTGTTCCATGCCGGCACCACGCTTGCGGGCGGCCGCGTCACCACCAGCGGTGGCCGTGTGCTGTGCGTGACCGCGCTGGCCGACTCGGTGAAGGCGGCGCAGCAGCGCGTCTATGCCGTGGCTTCTGGCATCCACTTCGACGGCGCGCAGTACCGCAAGGACATCGGCTGGCGCGCGGTGCGACATTGACTCCGCTGCCGCCGCCGTACCCCTTGCAGTTCCGGGGCAGCCGGCTGGCGAGGCAACTGTTGCGCCTGTTCGGCTGGCGCGTCTCGTTTGCCGGCCTGCCCGCATCGCAGGGGGTGCTGATCGTGTACCCGCACACCAGCAACTGGGACTTTGTGGTGATGATCCTCGCCAAGTGGTCGGTGGGGGTGCAGGTGCAGTTCTGGGGCAAAGACACGTTGTTTCGCGTGCCGCTGCTGGGCCGCTGGTTGCGCTGGCTGGGTGGCCTGCCGGTGGCGCGGACCTCGGCGCAGGGCCTGATTTCCACCACCGTCGAGCACTTTGCCGTTTGCAAGGCGCGCAACGCGTATTGCTGGCTGGGGCTGGCGCCGGAGGGCACGCGCAAGGCGCTGCCGGGCCTGCGCACCGGCTTTTATCGCACCGCCGTCGCGGCCGAGGTGCCGCTGGGGGTGGTGGCGCTGGACTATGGCCGCAAGCAGGTACGGGTGGATCACTTCGTGAGGCTAAGCGGCGACGAGGCGGTTGACATGGCCGCGCTGGCCGAACTGTTGCAGGGAACCCAAGGCCTGCATCCGGCCGAGGCGTCGCCGGTGCGTTTGCTTGACCGTTCCGTGTCGCGTACGGATACCATTGTCAAATGAATATGACAGCCCTTTCCGAGCGTACGGCGCCTGCCGCGACCCTGAAAGCCGACCCGCACACGGTGCGCGACTATCTGCTCGGCCTGCAGGCGCGCATCACCGAGGCCATCCATGCGATCGACGGCACGGACTTCGTTGCCGACGCCTGGACCAAACCGCCTGGCGAGATGCTGCAGGGCGATGGCCTCACCAAGATCCTGGAAGGCGGCCCGGTGTTCGAGCGCGCGGGCTGCGGCTTTTCGCATGTGCGCGGGCCGAAGCTGCCGCCCTCGGCCACGCAGCACCGGCCAGAGCTGGCCGGTGCGCCGTTCGAAGCCATGGGCGTGTCGCTGGTGTTTCATCCGCGCAATCCGTACGTGCCCACGGTGCACATGAACGTGCGCATGCTGGCGGCCACGCTGCCGGGTCAGTCGCCGGTGTGCTGGTTCGGCGGCGGCATGGACCTCACGCCTTACTACGGCTTTGACGAGGATGCGCAGCACTTCCACCGCACCTGCCGCGATGCGTTGGCGCCGTTTGGCGAGGACAAGTACCCGCGCTTCAAGAAATGGTGCGACGACTACTTCTTCCTGAAGCATCGCAACGAGCCGCGCGGCGTGGGCGGCGTGTTCTTTGACGACTTCTCCGACGGCGGACAGGACAGCGCCTTCTCCTTGCTGCGCAGCGTGGGCGATGCGTTTGTTACGGCCTACCTGCCGATCGTGCAGCGACGCAAGGACATGCCCTATGGCGAGCGCGAGCGCCAGTTCCAGTTGTACCGGCGCGGCCGCTATGTGGAGTTCAACCTGGTGTGGGACCGCGGCACGCACTTCGGCCTGCAGTCGGGCGGGCGCACCGAGTCCATCCTGCTGTCGATGCCGCCTCTGGTGAGCTGGGCGTACCAGCAGCGGCCCGCACCCGGTTCGCCCGAGGATGCGCTGTACACGCGTTATCTGGTGCCAAGGGACTGGGCCTGAGGGCCGGGGCAGCATTGAGCCACGGGCAGCGCATTGGCGTCTATGGCGGCGCCTTCGATCCGCCCCATGCCGCGCATGTGGCCGTCGCCCGGGCCGCCATCGCGCAGCTGGCACTCAACCGGCTGATCGTCCTGCCCACCGGCCAGGCCTGGCACAAACCGCAGCAACTGAGCGCGGCGGCGCACCGTGTGGCGATGGCGCAGGCGGCGTTTGGCGGCCTGCCCGGGGCAGAGGTGGACGACCGCGAGACGCGGCGCGCGGGTGCGAGCTACACCATCGATACCCTGAAGGAGCTGCAGGCGGAGCATCCGGGCGCCGACTGGTTTCTGGTCATCGGTGCCGATCAGGCGCAGGACTTTGAGCGCTGGAACAGCTGGCAGCAGATCCTGTCGATGGTGACGCTGGCGGTGGCGCCGCGCGGGGCTACCGAGGGCGGTGGTTCTGCCGCAGCCGGGGCGGCCCCTGCAATGGCGCTTCCGGCATCGCTTTGCCATGCGCAGCGGCCTGTGGCTCGCCTGACTTTGCCACCGCTGCCGCACCGTGCGACGTCCCTGCGCGAGCGCCTCGTGGCCGGCATGCGCGCCGCAGAACTGGCAGAAGATTGGCTTCCCGGCGCGGTGGCGCGCTATATTGACCACCATCACCTTTATTCAGAGACCTGATGACCACCGAATCCGCCGCGAAAAAGGACATCCAGAAACTCCAGCGAGCCATCGTCGAGGGCCTCGAAGACGTCAAGGCGCAGGACATCCAGGTCTTCAATACCGAACACTTGTCACCGCTGTTCGAGCGGGTCATCGTTGCTTCGGGCACCTCCAACCGGCAGACCAAGGCGCTGGCCTCCAGCGTGCGCGACGCGGTGCGTGACGCCGGTTTTGCCAAGCCGCGCGTCGAAGGCGAGGACAACGGCGAATGGATCATCGTGGACTGCGGGCAGGCGGTGGCGCACATCATGCAGCCGGCGATCCGGCAGTACTACCACCTTGAAGAGATCTGGGGCGACAAGCCAGTGCGGCTGCGCCTGGGCGCACCCAAGCCGACAGCCACGGCAGCGGCTGCTGCGGCCGCAAAGGCCCGCGAGCAGGCAGCGCAGGCACGGTCTGCCCGCGAACAGGCCCAGGGCCCGAACCTCAAGCGAAGCAGCGCAGCCAAGGTGGCTGTGCGTGCGGCCGAGCGCGAGGCCCAGGCCGAGAAGGCGGCCAAGTCGGCGAGGGCTGCCAGGGCAGCGAAGGCCGGCAAGGCCGCAAAGCGCACGACGGGTGGCAAGACATCGTCTTCCGCGAAGCCCGCTGCGCCGCGCGCTGCATCGCGCGCCAGCAAGCCCGCATCAAGGACTCGCCACAAGCCGTCCGGGGCATGAAGCTCAGGGTGGTGGCGGTTGGCCAGCGCGTGCCCGCGTGGGCGCAGGCGGCCTGGGACGACTACGCCAAGCGCTTTCCGCCCGAACTGGGTGTCGAGCTGCGGGCGGTGAAGACCGAGCCCCGTGCCTCGCGCGCACGGGACACCCTGCTGGCTGCCGAGCGCAGCCGGATTGAAGCGGCCGTGCCGCGCGGCAGCCGCGTGGTCGCCCTCGATGAACGTGGCGACGCGCTGGGCACCCTGGCGCTTGCGCAGCGGCTGCTGCAGTGGCAGCGGGGTGGCGAGGATGTGGCGCTGGTGATCGGCGGGCCCGACGGGCTGGACCCGGCGCTGCGCGCCGCTGCGCACGAGCGCATCCGCCTGTCTGACCTGACGCTGCCGCATGCGATGGTGCGGGTGCTGCTGATCGAGCAGCTCTACCGCGCGTGGTCGGTCAACGCCAACCACCCGTACCACCGCGAGTGAGGGCCCCATGCCGCCTGTTGCCCCGCGCTTTGTCTACCTGGCCTCGCAAAGCCCCCGGCGGCGCCAGCTGCTGGAGCAACTGGGCGTGCCCTACGAACTGCTGCTGCCCGATGCCGATGAAGATGCCGAGGCGATCGAAACGCCGCTTCAAGCCGAGTCGCCTACGGCCTATGTGCAGCGCGTGACGGCGCTCAAGCTCGATGCGGCGCTGGCGCGCCTCAAGCGGCGCGGGCTGCCCGCCGCCCCGGTACTTTGCTCTGACACCACGGTGGCACGCGGCCGCACCCTGTATGGCAAGCCGATGGACGAAGCCGATGCGCGCCGCATGCTGCAGGCGCTGTCGGGCACCACGCACCGGGTCTTGACCGCGCTGGCGCTTCAGTCGGGACGCCAGCGCTGGCAGTCGCTGAACGTGTCGCAGGTGCGCTTTGCACCGCTGTCGCCATCGCGCATCCGCCGCTATGTGGCCACCGGCGAGCCGATGGGCAAGGCAGGCGCATACGCCATCCAGGGGCGGGCTGCGGCGTTCATTGAGCGCATCAGCGGCAGCCACTCGGGCATCGTCGGCCTGCCGCTGCACGAGACGGCGCAATTGCTCGAGCGCGCAGGCTTCACAATCTGAGTCATGCAGCAGGACATCCTGATCAACTGGTCGCCACAGGAAACGCGGGTGGCGGTGGTCGAGCACGGCGCGGTGCAGGAGCTGCACGTGGAGCGGACCCTCGAGCGCGGGCTGGTGGGCAACATCTACCTCGGCAAGGTGGCACGGGTGCTGCCCGGCATGCAGTCGGCCTTCATCGACATCGGGCTGGAGCGCGCGGCCTTCCTGCATGTGGCAGACGTGTGGCAGCGCCAGCCCGATGGCGAGCCACCGGCCATCGCGCGCAGCAGCCAGCCGCAGGTGCCGATCGAGAAGCAGGTGTTCGAGGGCCAGGCGCTGATGGTGCAGGTGATCAAGGACCCGATCGGCACCAAGGGTGCACGGCTGTCCACGCAGATCAGCCTGGCCGGGCGGCTGCTGGTGTTCTTGCCGCAAGACGACCATCTGGGCGTGTCGCAGAAGATCCCGCTGGAGCAACGCGAGGCCTTGCGGCAGCGGCTGCAGGCGCTGGTGGGCGACGCGGGCGGCGGCTTCATCCTGCGCACCAACGGCGAAGACGCGAGCGATGCCGAACTGGCCGAGGACATCGCCTACCTGCGCAAGGCCTGGGCGCGGGTGCGCGAGGCCGCTTCGCGCCAACCGCCCAAGTCGCTGCTGCACCAGGACTTGAGCCTGCTGCAGCGCGTGCTGCGCGACATCGCAAGCGAGCACACGCAAAGCATCCGCATCGATTCGCGCGAGCAGTTCGAGGTACTTGCCGCCTTCGGCCAGGAGTTCATGCCTGCAGCCACCGCGAAGCTGCAGCATTACAAGGGCGAGCGCCCGATCTTCGATCTGTACGCGATTGACGAGGAGATCGCCCGCGCGCTCGGCCGTCGTGTGGACCTGAAGTCGGGAGGCTACCTCATCATCGACCAGACCGAGGCGCTGACCACGGTGGACGTGAACACCGGCGGCTATGTCGGTGCACGCAACTTCGACGACACCATCTTCAAGACCAACCTGGAGGCCGCAGGCGCGATCGCCCGGCAGCTGCGCTTGCGCAACCTGGGCGGCATCGTCATCGTGGACTTCATCGACATGTCGCGCGATGACCATCGCGATGCGGTGCTGGCCGAGCTGCGCAAGCATCTGGCGCGCGATCGCGTCAAGACGATGGCGGGCGGCTTCTCGCAGCTCGGCTTGCTGGAGATGACGCGCAAGCGCACCCGCGAGTCGCTGGCCCACATGCTGTGCGAGCCATGCGCAGCGTGCGAGGGCAAGGGCAGCGTGAAGACGGCGCGCAGCGTGGCCTATGACATCCTGCGCGAGATCCTGCGTGAGGCGCGGCAGTTCAATCCGCGCGAGTTCCGCGTGGTGGCCGCCCCGCAGGTGATCGAGCTGTTCCTCGACGAGGAAAGCCAGCATCTGGCAGGGCTGTCGGACTTCATCGGCAAGCCGATCTCGCTGCAAAGCGAGGCGGCCATGGGACAGGAGCAGTACGACATCGTGCTGCTGTGATGCGCCAAGCCGCTTTGCCCAGATGACGTCCCCGTCCGCTTCTTCAGCATTCGAGTCTGGCACGCCGCAGCCCATGGGCACGCTGCTGCAGCGCCTCAAGCGCGTGCTGCCGTATGCCGACGGCACAGGCAAGGCCGCCTGGGGCGTGCTTGCGGCCACCCTGGTCGGCGCTGCCACCGAGCCCGCCATCCCCTGGCTGATGAAGTTGCTGCTGGATCACGGGTTTCAGGCCGGCGGCGTGCAGCTGTGGCTGGTGCCCGTGGCGCTGATGGGCCTGTTTGCGGTGCGCGGCGGTGCGATGTTCACCGCCCAGTACGCCATGTCGTGGGCCTCCAACCTCGTCATGCTCAACCTGCGCCGCGCCCTGTTTGCCACCCTTCAGGCCGCGCCGGTGTCGCTGTTCTCGCGCACCTCGGCCAGCAGCCTGAGCAACACGGTCGTGTACGAGATCCAGGCGGGCATGCAGCTGCTGGTGGGCGCGCTGTTTTCTGTGCTGCGGGACTCGCTCACCTTGCTGGCGCTGCTGGGCTACCTGCTGTGGACCAACTGGAAGCTCACCTTGATCGTGCTGCTGGTGTTTCCTGGCGTGGCGTGGATCATGAAGGCCTTTTCGCGGCGCATGTACCGCATCACCGTGGCGAGCCAGAAGGCCACCGACGAGCTGGCCTATGTGGTCGAAGAAAACGCGCTCGCCCACCGCATGGTGCGACTGCACCATGCGCAGGCGGCACAGCAGTCGCGTTTCGAGGCACTGAGCAAGGTGCTGCGCCGCCTGTCAATCAAGAGCACCGCCGCTTCGGCGGCGACCACGCCGTTGACCCAGCTTTTGGCGGCAGCGGCGCTGTCGGCGGTGATCTGCATTGCACTGTGGCAAAGCGCAGGGGGGCAGATCACCGTGGGCGGGTTTGCCGCCTTCGTCACCGCCATGCTGATGCTGGTGGCGCCCATCCGGCATCTGAGCGACGCCGCATCACCCATCACCCGCGGGCTGGCCGCGATCGAGCGCGGGCTGGACCTGATCGAGCGCACACCGCCTGAACATGGCGGCACGCACGACCCGGGCCGCGCTCGTGGTCACATCCACTTTGAGCAGGTGACGGTGCGCTACGAGCAGGCCGTGGTCGATGCGCTCGACGGCCTGACGCTGGAGATCGCGCCCGGGCAGGTGGTGGCGCTGGTGGGCGGCTCGGGTTCAGGCAAGACGACGGCGGCCAACTTGCTGCCGCGTTTCATGACGCCGACTGCCGGGCGGGTGCTGCTGGACGGCGTGGATATCGCACAGTGGCAGCTCGATGCGCTGCGCCGGCAGTTCGCCTACGTGAGCCAGGACGTGGTGATGTTCAACGACAGCATCGCCGGCAATGTGGCGCTGGGCGAGGCAATAGACCGCGAGCGGGTGCGCCGCGCGCTGGAGGCAGCCAACCTGTGGGACTTTGTCTGCTCGCTGCCGCAAGGCATCGACAGCCCGGTGGGCCACAACGCGTCGCAACTCTCGGGCGGGCAGCGCCAGCGCCTGGCCATTGCGCGTGCGCTGTACAAGGACGCGCCGATCCTGATTTTGGACGAGGCCACCTCCGCGCTGGACGCTGCCTCGGAGCAGGCGGTCAAGCAGGCGTTGTCGCGGCTGATGGCCGGGCGCACCACGCTGGTCATCGCGCACCGCCTGTCCACCATCCAGGACGCCCACCGCATCGTGGTGATGCAGGCCGGCCGGGTGGTGGAAAGCGGGACCCACGCTGCCCTGATGGCCGCAGGCGGGCTGTACAGTCAACTGGCGCGTTTGGGAGATACTTCCGTCCAATGAGCTTGAGCAGACGTCTTTGGCTGGCCCGCGCCGGGGCCGTGGGATGCATCAGCGGCCTGGCGCCCTGGGCGCACGCACAGTTTCGCGTCGATGTCAGCGGCGTCGGCATGACGCAAGTCCCGTTCGCGGTGACCGCCTTCCGCGGGGACGAGTCCGCGCCGCAAAAGCTCGCCGCGATCGTGACGGCCGACCTGGAGCGCAGCGGCCAGTTGCGCCCGGTGGATGCATCGGGCGTGGCGCTGGATGAAACCTCCCGGCCAGACCTGTCGGCATGGCGGCAGCGCCGCGCCGATGCCCTGGTCAGCGGCAGCACCACCCGGCTGGCCGACGGCCGCTTCGATGTGCGCTTTCGCCTGTGGGACGTGGTCGGCGGCAAGGACCTGGGTGGCCAGAGCTACGTGGTGGTGGCAGCCGACCTGCGGCTGGTGGCGCACCGCATTGCCGACCATGTGTATGAAAAGCTGACGGGCCTCAAGGGCGTGTTCTCCACCCGCATCGCCTATGTCACCAAGACCGCGTCGCGTCACTCCCTGTGGGTGGCCGATTCGGATGGCGAGAACGCGCAGGCGGCGCTCAGCAGCCCCGAGCCGATCATCTCGCCGGCCTGGTCGCCCAACGGCGGGCAGCTGGCCTATGTGTCCTTCGAATCGCGCAAGCCGGTCGTCTACACCCACGAGATTGCCACCGGCCGCCGCCGCTTGATTGCCAACTTCCGCGGCTCCAACAGCGCGCCGGCCTGGTCACCCGACGGGCGACAGCTCGCGGTGACGCTCAGCCGTGATGGCGGCTCGCAGCTGTACCTGATGAATGCCGAGGGCGGCGAGCCGCGCCGGCTGACCCAAAGTGCAAGCATCGACACCGAGCCGGTGTTTTCGCCCGATGGACAGCAGATCTACTTTGTCAGCGACCGTGGCGGCGGCCCGCAGGTGTACCGCATGCCGGTGGCAGGCGGCGGCGCCGACCGGGTGACCTTCAACGGCAGCTACAACATCTCGCCGGCGCTCAGCCCGGACGGCCGCTGGCTGGCCTATGTGTCGCGGATCGGTGGCGCCTTCAAGCTGCAGGTGATGGAGCTCTCCAGCGCCACGGTGACCTCGCTGACCGACACCGGCGCAGACGAAAGCCCGAGCTTTGCCCCCAACAGCCGCCTCATCATGTACGCCACCCAGCACGAGGGGCGCGAGGCGCTGATGACCACCACGCTGGACGGCCGCATCAAGGCCCGGCTAGCCGGGCAGGGCGGCGACATCCGCGAGCCCGATTGGGGCCCGTACCTCAAGTAAGCCCTGCGCGGCCCTGCGAAAATCACACCCATGTTCCCTTGGAGTCCTGAAATGAATCTGCGTCTGCTGAGCCGTCTTGCCGCACTGCTGCTGGCCGGGGTGATTGCCGGTTGCGCTTCCAGCGTCAATCTGGACGATGTGCCGGTGGAAGACCGCACGGGCGCGGCCGCTCAGGCACCCGGCGCTGCGGCGCCCGGTACGGGAGGTGCTGCCGGGGCGGGCGCCAACGCTGGCGCACGCAGCGGCGTGGCACCGGTGGACCTGGGCGCCGCAGCGGGTCCGGCCGCGGGGCCGAGCGGTGTGGCGCGTGTCATCTACTTCGATTACGACAGCATCGTCATCAAGCCCGAGTTCCAGTCGCTGATCGACGGACACGCCCGTTACCTGAAGGCCGACTCCAAGCGTCGCATCGCTGTGGAGGGCCACACCGACGAGCGTGGCGGGCGTGAGTACAACCTGGCGCTGGGCCAAAAGCGCGCCGAGGCGGTACGCCGCGCGCTGTCACTGCTGGGCGTGGCCGATGCGCAGGTCGAGGCGGTGAGCCTTGGCGAGGAGAAGCCCGCCGCCACCGGCAGCGACGAGGCAGCCTTTGCGCGCAACCGCCGCGCCGAAATCGTTTACCGCTGATGGCGCCGCGCTGCAGTACCGTGACACGCCGCAGTGCGGTGGCATTGGCTGTGCGCCGCTGGGCTGCTGCGCTGGCGATGGGTGCCTGCGCTGCTGTTCCTGCACACGCGGGCCTGTTCGATGACGAGGAGGCGCGGCGCGCCATTCTTGAGTTGCGCCAGCGCGTGGAGGCCAACCGGGCCGCTGCCGAAGCCGCCAACCAGCGTCTGGCCGAAGAGGTGCGCCAGCGTGTGCCCGAAGAACTGCGGCAGCGCCTGACGGACGAAACCGCACCGCTGCGTCGCAGCCTGCTGGACCTGCAAAACCAGATCGAGGCCTTGCGCTCGGAAATAGCCACCCTGCGTGGCCAGAACGAGCAGATGGCGCGTTTGCTGTCTGACATGCAGCAGCGCCAGAAAGACCTGGCCGCGGGCCTGGAAAACCGGCTGTCCTCGGTGGACGACCGCTTCAAGCGGTTCGAGCCGGTGAAGGTGACGGTCGATGGCATCGAGTTCTCGGTCGATCCGGCGGAAAAGCGCGACTACGACGCGGCGTTGGCGCTGTTTCGGCAAAGCAATTTTTCCGGGGCGACAGCCGCGTTCGGCGGCTTCCTGGCGCGCTACCCCGCCAGCGGCTATGCCGGCTCGGCGCAGTACTGGCTGGGCAGCGCGCACTACGCCGCACGCGAGTACCGCGAGGCGATGGCCGCCTTTCGCGCCCTGGTGGCCCGCGACCCGAACCACCAGCGTGTGCCCGAGGCCTTGCTTGCCATTGCCAACTGCCAGATTGAATTGAAGGACAATCGGGCCGCCCGCAAGACCCTGGAAGACCTGCTGCGGGACCACCCCAAGGCCGAAGCCGCCACCGCCGCGCGCGAGCGGCTGGCACGCTTGCGCTGACGCTGCGAGGCACTCGCCGCGGCGTGTGGGGCCGCAGGCCTGCATTGCACGAAGTTCGACCATGACCGAAGCCGATCTGCACACCCTCACCACACAGGTGCTGTGGGGCGCGTTTGCCCTGTCCGCCGTGCTGGGCGCCATTGCCCAGCGCACCCATTTCTGCACGATGGGCGCCGTCAGCGATATCGTCAACATGGGGGACTGGAACCGCATGCGCCAGTGGGGTTTGGCCATCGGCGTGGGCGTCATCGGCTTCGGCGTGCTCGCCGGGATGGGCCTGATCGATCCGGCCAAGACGCTGTATGGCGGCACCAAGTGGCTCTGGCTGTCGGCTCTGGTCGGTGGCTGCCTGTTCGGATTTGGCATGGTGCTGGCGTCGGGCTGTGGCAACAAGACGCTGGTGCGCATTGGCGCAGGCAGCCTGAAGTCGCTGGTCGTGTTCCTGGTGATGGCGATTGCCGCCTTTGCCACGCTCAAGGGCATCACTGCGGTGCTGCGGGTGTCTACCGTGGACCGCGTGGCGCTGGAGCTGGGCGGCACCGCATCGCTGGGCGGCGTACTGGCGCAGGCTGGCGTGCTGGACGCCAAGGCTGCGGCCCTCTGGTCGGCCCTTGCGGTGGGCGGTGTGCTGGTGGTCTGGGCCCTGGCCAGCCGCGACTTTCGCCGGGGCGAGCATCTGCTGGCGGGCTTTGGCATCGGCGCGGTCCTGGTCGCGATGTGGTGGCTCAGCGGCCACTTCGGTCATGTTGCCGAACATCCGCAGACGCTGGAAGAAGTGTTCGTTGCCACCAGTTCGGGGCGCGCCGAGGCGTTGACCTTCACCGCACCGATGGCACACACCGTGGACTGGCTGATCCTCTTCAGCGACCGCAGCAAGGTCCTGACCTTCGGTGTGGCTTCGGTGGTGGGGGTGATCGCCGGGGCCTGCGTGATGGCGCTGGCAAGCAAGACCTTCCGCTGGGAAGGCTTCGCCAGCGTGGAAGACCTGGGCAATCACCTCGTCGGCGGCTTGCTGATGGGCGTGGGCGGCGTGACCGCGCTGGGCTGCACCGTCGGCCAGGGTCTGAGCGGCATCTCCACGCTCAGCCTCAACAGCTTTGTGGCGCTGCCTGCCATCATCGCCGGCGCATGGCTGGGCCTGCGCTATCAGATGTGGCGCCTGGAGCGCATGGCGTGAGTGCGGCGCCCGCGCTGCGCGCCGCCGAAGTGTCGACCGTGGATGAAGCCCGCCGCTTCGGCGGGCTGGTGCGCCTGTATGGCGTTGAGGGTGCAGGGCGCATCCGCCATGCGCATGTGGTGGTGGTCGGTGTGGGC
>JBDLRH010000163.1:0-5023 GCA_039800165.1 Pseudomonadota bacterium | reverse complement strand
TCCACCCGCTGCGCGAACACGCGGGGCTGGCGCTGGGAACAAGCTGAGCACAGGCGGGCCCGACGCATGCGCCCCCTGGCAGACTGGCCCGTCGCCGACCGCCGGCGCATCGTCGGCGTCTTCACCGACATCGACGACACGTTGACCACCGAAGGCGTGGTGCCACCGGCCACGGTGCAGGCGCTGGCCGACCTGCGCGCCGCCGGTCTGCATCTGGTGCCGATCACCGGCCGGCCGGTGGGCTGGAGCGAGCCTTTTGCGCGTGCCTGGGCGGTGGATGCGATCGTGGCCGAGAACGGCGCGGTGGCGCTGAGCGCCGATGCATCTGCAATGGGCGGCCTGCGCAAGCGCTACCAGCAGGATGTGAAAGCGCGTACCGCCAACTACGCACGCATGCAGCAGGTGGGCCAGCGCATCCTGTGCGAGGTGCCGGGCGCGATGCTGTCGCGCGACCACGCCGGCCGCGAAACCGACATCGCCATCGACCACAGCGAGTTCACCCACCTGCCGCAGCAAGGCATCGACGCGGTGGTGCGGCTGATGCAGTCCGAGGGCATGAGTGCCACCGTCAGCAGCATCCACATCAACGGCTGGTACGGCGACCACGACAAGTGGCACGGCGCCTGCTGGATCGTGCGCGAGCTGTGGGGCCGCGATTTGCCAGCCGAGGCCGACCGCTGGGTGTATGTGGGCGACTCCACCAACGATCAGGTGATGTTCGAGCGCTTCACGCAGAGCGTGGGCGTGGCCAACATCCGCCGCTTCGAGGCGCAGCTGCAGCACAAGCCCCGCTACATCACGCCCTCAGAACGCGGTGCGGGGTTCAACGAGGTGGCTGCGGCGCTGTTGGCGGTGCGCTGAGCAACGCAGTTGCCAAGGCCTGCGCGCCCCAGTCGCGCCGGCCGCCCTGCTCGGCCTGCCGCACCAGCGCGGCGATGGCTTCGTTGCGCGGCGCGCGCAGTCCATGTTCCCGCGCCAGTCGTGCCACCGCGCCGTTGAACTCGTCCACCTCGGTGCGGCGGCCGGCCTGCAGGTCTTCCCACATCGACGAGCGCGCCTGCGGGTCGATCTTCAGCATGCCGGCCGCCAGGCGGGTGAACAGCCAGTCGGGCAGGCGCAGCACGAAGGGCATGCGCGCAGGCGCCAGCTTTCCGATCTGCGCGGGCGCGATGCCTGCGGCCTTCAGGGCCAACAACGCCTCGTCGATCAGCGTGGCCAGGATGCGGCGGTAGCCGCGCTGCGCCAGCTGCGCCTTGAGCGGCACGCCCGACAGCGCATTGATCGCGTTGTTGAGGTTGAGCAGCAGCTTGCCCCACTGCACCTCGCGCATGTCGGTGCGTTGCTGCAGCGGCAGGTGTGCGGAAGCGAAAGCATTGCTCCAGTGCGTCCATGCCGGGTCGGCCTGCACCATCAGTTCGCCCCAGGTCCCGCGGTGCAGGCGGCTCGGCGGCAACTGCACCACGTTGAAGGGCACCATGCCTGCACACACGCGATGCGAAGGCAGCGCAGCGCGCAGCACATCCGCATTGCCGATACCGTTTTGCAGGCTGCAGACGAGTGCTTCGGGGCCCAGGTGCCGCGTGAGGGTCTGGGCCACCGCGGCCGTGTCGGCACTTTTCACCGCCACCAGCACCAGCGCGGCCGATTGCAAGGCCCGGGTAACCTGCACCTCGTCGGCTGCATCGACCCACGGCACCGCACTCGCGGCCAGATGCGCTTCGTGTCCGTTCAGGTCGCTCAGGTGCAGGCCATGCGTGGCGATGCGTTCGCGCATGCGTGCGCGGCCGATCAGCGTGACCGCACTGCCTGCATCGAGCAGCGCACCGCCCACATAGGCGCCGATGGAGCCCGCGCCCAGCACCACGATGCGCAGCCGGGTCGATTCAGTCATGCGTGACCTCCCGTCACCTCCAGGTCGGCATCGCAGCCGCTGCCTGCCGAAATCCAGCGCCGCGCCAGCCGCTGCACCAGCGGAGCCGCCCAGCGCCAGCGCGGCCCCATCACCGAAGCCGCATCGCTCACCATGCCGCAGCGGTAGCGTGATTCGGCCTCGTTCCAGCGCAGCGCATCGCAGGCACCGCGCCGCTTGCGCGAGACCACTGCACCCAGCGGGCAGGGCTCGGCCAGGCAACACAGCCCACAGCCGTTGCAGGGCGCGCCCACGGCTGGCTTGGGCGGCGCACCCACCTGCACCGCCAGTGTCTGCTCGGTCATCACCGGAATCACAACGCGCCGCATGCGGGTCTTCGGTGCGGGTTCAGGTGATGGCGTACAGAAGGCGGCGCACTCAGGCCCGCGCCAGCACTGGCGCCAGCGCCTTGCCGGTGTGCGTGCCGAGCGCCACCACATCCTCGGGCGTGGCCGCGGCTACGACGCGTCCGCCACCGGTGCCGCCCTCGGGGCCGAGGTCGATCACCCAGTCGGCTTCCGCGATCACATCGAGGTCGTGCTCGATGACGACCACGCTGTGGCCACCGTCCACCAGGCGGTGCAGCACGCGGATGAGCTTTTCCACATCGGCCATGTGCAGGCCCACGGTGGGTTCGTCCAGCACGTACAGGGTGTGGGGTGCTTTCTGCCCGCGGCGCGTGACGTCGTCGCGCACCTTGCTGAGTTCAGTCACCAGCTTGATGCGCTGCGCCTCGCCGCCGCTCAGCGTGGGGCTGGGCTGGCCCAGCGTCAGGTAGCCCAGGCCCACATCTTTCAACAACTGCAGCGGGTGGCTGATGTGGGGCATGGAGGCGAAGAACTCGACCGCCTCGTCCACCTCCATCTGCAGCACGTCGCCGATGCTTTTGCCGCGCCAGGTGACGGCCAGCGTCTCGGGGTTGAAGCGCGCGCCGCGGCAGGTTTCGCAGGGCACCTTCACATCGGGCAGGAAGCTCATCGCAATCGTGCGCATGCCCTGCCCTTCGCAACCGGGGCAGCGGCCTTCGCCGGTGTTGAACGAGAAGCGCCCCGCCCCATAGCCGCGCGCCTTGGCCTCCAGCGTGTCGGCGAACAGCTTGCGGATGGTGTCCCAGAAGCCGATGTAGGTGGCCGGGCAGCTGCGCGGCGTCTTGCCGATGGGCGTCTGGTCCACCTCCAGCACGCGGTCGACCGCGCGCCAGCCTTCCACGTCAACGCAGCCCGCCCAGCGCGGTGTGGCGCGCTGCGACACCGCCGCCTGCACATTGGCCAGCAGCACGTCGCGCGCGAGGGTCGATTTGCCCGAGCCCGACACGCCGGTCACCGCGACCAGGCGCTTGAGCGGAACGTGCAGGTCGACGTTGTCCAGGTTGTGGAGGTTTGCGCCGTGGACGATCAGCCAATCGGCCTTTGCGTTGATCGGCTTCGCCACGGACGGCATGCGCCCGCCCTCCTCATGAGGCTTGCCTAAATCGTCGGTCGGGCGCACACCATCCGCGGCGCGTTGGCGAGCGGCGACAAACCTCCGCGACTGCATCGGATGCCGGATCGCGTGCCGCAGGTAGCGCCCGGTCAGCGACTCATCACTTGCCATCACGTCGGCCGCCGAGCCCTGCGCGATCACGCGGCCACCTCGCTTGCCGGCGCTCGGGCCGATGTCGATGATGTGGTCGGCGCGGCGGATGGTGTCTTCGTCGTGCTCCACCACCACCAGCGTGTTGCCCTTGTCGCCCAGCTTGTGCAGCGCATCCAGCAGGATCTGGTTGTCGCGCGCATGCAGGCCGATGGTGGGCTCGTCCAGCACGTAGCACACGCCCTGCAGGTTGCTGCCCAGCTGCGCCGCCAGGCGGATGCGCTGCGCCTCGCCGCCGCTGAGTGTGGGTGCGCCGCGGTCCAGCGTCAGGTAGCCCAGGCCCACCTCTTCCAGAAACTCCAGCCGGCTGCGGATCTCGGGGATCAGGTCGCGGGCAATGCCGGTTTCGCGCACGCTTAAGGCGCCGTCGATCTGCAGGCTTTCGACCCACAGGCGCACATCGCGCACCGACAGTTGCGCGATGTCAGTGATGCCGCGCCCGGCAAACTTGACCGAGCGCGCATGCAGGTTCAGGCGCGTGCCGCCGCAGCTGGCGCAGGCCTCGTCGGCCACGTCCTCCACCTCGGGCTCGGCAAAGGTCTGCTCGCGGCCGCGGTTGTCGTCGTCGCGCAGGGTGTCGTCAAAGGCGCGGCGCTGCTCACGCGTGAGCTTCACGCCGGTGCCCACGCAATCCGGGCACCAGCCGTGCTTGCTGTTGTACGAGAACAGGCGCGGGTCGAGCTCGGCGTAGCTGGTGCTGCACACCGGGCAGGCGCGCTTGGTGGAGAACACCTCGATGCGGCCCAGGCCTGCTGCGGACGCGCCGGCCATCATCGCGGCGCGCAGGCCGTCCAGCGGCGCCAGCACATGCAGCACGCCCTTGCCGTGCTCCAGCGCGGTGGCCAATGCGCGGCGCAAGTCGTCCTCGACGGCAGGCGACACATGAAAGTCGGCCACCGGCAGCTCGATGGTGTGTTCCTTGAAGCGGTCGATGCGCGGAAAGCCGGTGGTCGGCAAAAACTCGCCATCCACCCTTAGGTGGGTGTAGCCGCGCGGCCGCGCCCAGTCGGCCAGCTCGGTGTAGACGCCCTTGCGCGCCACCACCAACGGCGCCAGCAGGCCGATGTGCTGGCCGCGGTAGCGCTTCATCAACTGCGCGACAATGCTGTCGGGCGTCTGCGGCTTGACCTCGGCGCCATCCTTCACGCAATGCTGCGTGCCCAGCTTGACGTACAGCAGCCGCAGGAAGTGCCACACCTCGGTGGTGGTGCCCACCGTGCTCTTGCGGCCACCACGGCTCAGGCGCTGCTCGATCGCCACCGTGGGCGGGATGCCGTACACCGCATCCACCTCGGGCCGGCCTGCGGGCTGCACGATGCTGCGCGCATAGGCGTTCAGGCTTTCGAGGTAACGGCGCTGGCCCTCGTTGAACAGGATGTCGAAGGCCAGCGTGCTCTTGCCCGAGCCCGACACGCCGGTGATCACGCTGAAGCGGTTGTGCGGGATGTCGACCGACAGGTTCTTCAGGTTGTGCTCGCGCGC
>JBDLRH010000162.1:0-5371 GCA_039800165.1 Pseudomonadota bacterium | reverse complement strand
CTGACCAGACGCCGCCGGCCGCTCAGCCACCGTTGGGGCGCAACGCACCTGCCGCACGCAGGCTGCGCAGCGACGGCGGGCGACGCAGACGCACATGGCTGCCGTCATCGACCTGGCGGCGGGTGCTGCGTGCGGCCTGGCGCAGGCCTTCCATGTCCAGGATCTCGACCTCGCGGTCGTCCACATTCACCAGCCCCCACGAGGCCAGCACCGCAAACGAGCGGCTGATCGTCTCGGCGGCCACACCCAGGTTGCTTGCCAGGTCACGGCGGCACATGCGCAGATAAAAGCGTCGCGGCGACTGGCCTGCCGCCTCCATGCGGCGCGACAGCTGCAGCAGAAAGCGCGCCAGCCGCACCTCGGCAGCCACCGCGGCCATCACGTCGGTCAGCTCTTCGCCGTAGCGCAGTGCGCGGCCAGCGGCCAGATGCATCGCACGGCTCAAGGCCGGAACGTTCTGGCACAGCGCCTGGACTTCGCGGCGCAGCACCACGAACACGCTGGACTCTTCCAGCGCCGTGGCCGCGCTCGGGTGGTGCTCTTCGCCGTAGGCGTCCAGGCCCAGCACGTCGCTGCGGCCCACGAACGACACCACATGCTGGTAGCCCTCTTCGTCGGTGTGGAACACCTTGAACGCGCCGCCCCGCACGAAGTACAGCGCCTCGACCGGCGAGCCCTCGTGATACAGCGTGTCGCGCGTGCGCACCCGACGCACTGCCAGCGGCATCTCGCCGTGGCGGCCAGCCTCGTCCTGCGGCAGCCCCATCAGCTGCAGCAGCTCGGCCAGGCTGCCTTGCAGCGTGCGGCCCGCCGTGCGCACCGCAGGCCCGCGCGGCTCTGCGGCTGCAGGCGGCGCCACCGTGAGGCTGGGCGCCAGGGTCAGGGACTCGGGGGTAAACATGGCATGCATTCGATAACTCCTTTCGGTATCAGGCGGTGACAACGCAACAGCCCGATCGTTGACAGGGGAACAGGACCGATGTTTCCAAAGGGAACCGAAGTTCTCCAAAGGGGGGATCAGCATGCCTTGCGCGGGCGCGGCTGCATATCGGAGCGCCGGCCACACTGAAAAGGAAACAGCTTCGTTACATCGTGAGACATCAAGAAACTTCGATTCAGACAAGTCCTACAGCGCAACACTTCGCGCCATAAAGTGAACTTTCGCTGTGACTGCGCAAGGGTTGTTGCCCTGAACAGGCCGCATACGTGTCAACATCACAAGAGGAAGTAGTAACGATTACATTGATTCACAGGGAGCCTTCGTCAGGTCACAAAGAGGGGGCGGATGTCGGCAGAGCAGGCAGTTGCACCAGCCCACCCCGCATTGCGGGTGTTGCTGGTGGACGACCACACCATCGTGCGCGAGGGCATCCGCCAGGTCCTCAACACACAGCCGGGGCAGTGGACGATTTTTGAGGCCGAGTCAGCGGCGCAGGCCGTGGACGTGCTGCGCCAGCAAGAGGTGGATGTGGTGGTGCTCGACATCACGTTGCCAGGCATGAGCGGGCTGGACCTGATCTCGCGCATCCGCCGTGATCACCCGCGCTGCGCGGTGCTGGTGCTGTCCATGCATTCGGAAGACCAGTACGCGGTGCGCGCACTGCAAGCCGGCGCCAATGGCTATCTGACCAAGAACACCGCCGGCGCCGAGTTGCTCAAGGCCATCATGCTGATCACGCAAGGCGGCGTGTACCTCACGCCCCACCTGGCCGAGCGGGTGGTCAGCCAGATGCTGGGCCATCGCTCGGGCAACCTTCTGGACACGCTGTCCAACCGCGAGCTCGACATTTTCCAGCGCGTCGTCTCGGGGCAGCGCCTGACCGACATCGCCGACGCGCTGCACCTGTCGATCAAGACCGTCAGCACCCACAAGAAGCGCATCCAGGACAAGCTGCAGGTGGACAGCACCGCAGCGCTGATCCGCTACGGGCTGGAGCGCGGCACCACTGGCTCGGGCAATACAGACGCAAGCGGCGACTGAACTGCACCCCTGCCCTGTTGCCGGGTTCCGGGCGCAGCGTGGGCGGGGTGCAGCGTGCGGGTTCAGCCCAGCGAGCGCTCGGCGCGGTAGGCGGCGCGCAGCGGCAAGCTCCGCGGCATGGCGCCGTTGAGCGGCGGGCGCGCCTCTTCCTCGAGCTTCAGGCCGGTGCGGATCACGCTGACCACACCGTTGAGGTCGGAGGCCAGCGCATCCATCAGGTCGTCGAGCGAGACCACGCCCACCAGCTCCTGGTCGCCGTCGGTCACCAGCAGGCGGCGCACGCCCGCGCCGCGCATCACGCCGATGGCATCGTCCACGCCCATCTCCTCGGACACGCTGAACACCTGCCCGGTCACCAGGGAACCCACCTGCGTGCTGGCCGGGTCGCAGCCCGACGCCAGACTGCCCACCACGATGTCGCGGTCGGTCACCACGCCCACCACCAGCGCCTTCTCGGTGGCGTCATCCACCACCACCAGCGCGCCTACATGGTGGTCACGCATCATGCCGGCAGCGTCGACCAGGTTGCACATGCGGTCTATGGTGACCACGCCGCGCTGGCAGATGTAGCCAATGTCCATTTTCATCTCCTGATGTCTTTCGGGGACACCGATTGGCGCATCGCTTGGCGCCGCGCGTGTTGAGCCAGCGCATCTGCGCCGTGCAGCGCAGGGCACCTGAGTGCGGTCATTGCAGGCGGTGGTGCGGCACGCGAGGATGCGATGTGGCCTGCCGGCGCCGCACTCCGCAGCCCGGGCGTGCCACATCACCCTGCCCCACTGACCACGCCCCTCAAGGAGGTTTCATGACACCGCTTCGTACCCTCGACCCGTTCTCGCTCGACCCGCTGTTTGACGAGCCCTTCAGCTTCGTGATGCCCTGGCGCTCGCCGGTGGCTGCGGGCAGCCCGCAGATCCGCGTGGACGTGAGCGAATCGGACGGCCAGTACCTCATCAAGGCTGAGGTGCCCGGCGTGCGCAAGGAAGACCTGGACGTCAACATCAACGACAACCAGATCAGCATCAGCGCCGAAGTGAAGAAGGAAGCCGAGACCAAGGAGCCCGGCCGCGCGCTGCGCACCGAGCGCCGCTATGGCTGGATTCGCCGCAGCATCTGGCTCGACAGCCCGGTCGACCAGGCCAAGGCCAGCGCGCACTACCACGACGGCCTGCTCGAGCTGACGCTGCCCAAGCGCGCCGCCGCCACGATGAAGCACATCGAGATCCGCTGAGGCCGAAGCACCACCGGCCTGCGTGGCCCTGCGCCGCCAGCCGGCCCATAAAAAAAGGCGACCCGCGGGTCGCCTTTTTGCCGCCCTGCAGCGGCAACGCCGCTCAGATCACCGCGCCCGGCACCTGGCCAGCCATGCCGGTGAGCGTGACCATCGCATCGGCCTCGATGTGCACGTCGAAGTCAAAGATGGCCCAGTCGTCGTCTGAATCGATCACGCGCCCGCTGAAGTTCAGGTCGGCGTCGTAGGTGGTGATGACAGGCGTGTCCAGATCGATGCGCACCAGCTTGATGACGTCGTTGTCAGCGGTGTCCTCAAAGCCCTTGCCGTCAGCCGTCAGCGCCTTGGCCGAGCCGTCGCTCAGGCGGTAGCCGGTACCGGTCAGCCGGTCGGTGCTGGTGGTCACCTGCAGGCCGCAGATCTGGTAGACGGCGCTGTCGTAGTCACCGGTGCCGATGCGCACCACGTGGTACTTGTCCACTGCCTCAAAGTCGCTGCTGGCATCGGCCAGCAGCAGCCGGGTGGTGATCTGCTGCGTGCTCATGTTGTAGAGCTTGAGCACGATGGCCAGGTCTTCGCCCTCATGCCACTGGTCGAGCACGACGTTCAGGTGGTCGGTGGTGGCGCGCTGCGTGCTGGTGTCGACCGCCGCACCCGACTGCTTGGGCGGGCTGGTGGGCCCGGCCACCGGGTTGCTGGTGTACAGATCAAAGTTGACCAGCTCGCCTTGCTGGATGGTGTCGGAGTTCACCCCCAGCGTGGCGGTGGCCACGTTGATGTAGCCGACCGTCGCGCTGCTGAGCGTCTCGCCGGGCGCAAAGGCGTAGTTGCTGCCCGCCTTCAGGCTGGCCGGGCTGCTGGGGTTGAGCGCTGCCTCTCCCGTCAGTACGCCGAAGATGCCCGAGCCGTACTCCTGCACGACGATCTCGGGCGACTTGTTGCCCTCGGTGTCGTAGTCGTAGCGCGCGATCGGCCCGCCGGTGGAGGTCATCGCATCCCCGCCGATCAGCCCGTTCATGTCGAACTCGAAGGTGCCGTTGCTCTTGTTGAACACCACCGTACCGCTGGCCGAGTTGGCCGTGGTGTCGAACGGCCCGGCGTAGTACTGGAAGCCGAAGTTGTAGGTCACCTGCGTGTCGCTCTCTGAAGCCCAGCTCAGCGAGGTGCCAAAGATCGCGCGGCCATTACCGGTGGTGCCGCTCAGGGCCATCAGCACCACGCCGTCGTCAGCGTCGTTGGTCACCACGTCGGCAGCGATGTCAAAGGCGTAGGTGCCCGCCATCGGTGCCCCGTCGTTGGGCCCCGACAGGTCGTCGAAGTGGTCCACGATCGGGCCGTTGTCGTCGATGGCCACATTGCCGCCAAGGTCAAGGCTCTGGGTGTGCTGGTGCGAATCGCCGTCCTGATCGGTGATCGTGACCGTGGCGTTCAGGTACGCAAGATCAGTGGCCAGCAGCACCTCCTGCATCACATGGTCCTTGTCCCAGCCGGGGCCAGGGTGCTCGACCGCGCTGTACTGGGTCAGCGTCACGGCGCCTGTGCTGGCGTTGACCTCCAGGTCAAAGATGGTGTTGTCTGCGGTGATGTCACCGGCGGTCAGCCCGGTGGAGCCGATGATCTTGCCGCCGATCAGGTACAGCCGGATGTCGCCCGTCTCTGCATTCAGGCCGCTGTCGCCGCCCTGCGTGGTCAGGCTGAAGGCATAGCTCCACACTTCGCTGCCCGCGCCGTCGCCACCGTAATCGGCGCTGCTCAGGGTGAACGACGAGGCGAAGGACTGCACATCGGTATCGGTCGCCGCGCCCTCGGATTCATCGTCCTGCGTGTTCAGCACCACCGTGTCCGTGGGTGTGGCCTGCACCACCGCCGGGCCGTCGTCGTCAAAGGCCACGTTGCCGCCCAGGTCCAGGCTCTCGGTGTCCTCATGCGTGTCGCCGTCGTGGTCGGTGATGGTGGCCGTAGCGTTCAGGTACGCCAGGCCGGTGCCCAGCACTGCCTCTTGGGTGTCGAAGTTGCTGGTTGTTCCGGGGCCGTCGTGCTCGATGGCGCTGTAATGGCTCAGCGTCACGTTGCCGGTGCTGCTGTTTACCGTCAGGTCAAACACCGTGTTGCCTGTCGTCACCCCGCCCAGCGTGGCCGAGGTGGAGCCCACGATCTGG
>JBDLRH010000161.1:0-12381 GCA_039800165.1 Pseudomonadota bacterium | reverse complement strand
AGGCCGCCCACCTGCCGACGGTGGACGACGCCTTTGCCAAGACGCTGGGCGTCGAAGGCGCCACGGTGCAGGCGCTGCGCGAGGACATCCGCAAGAACCTGGAGCGCGAGCTCAAGTTCCGCCTGATCTCGCGCAACAAGGGCGCGGTGATGGACGCGCTGGTGGCCAACGCCGAACTCGACCTGCCCAAGAGCAGCGTGCAGGCCGAGCTTGACCGCATGATCGAAGGCGCCCGCGCCGACCTCAAGCAGCGCGGCATCAAGGACGCCGACAAGGCGCCGATCCCGAACGAGCTGTTCCGCCCGCAAGCCGAGCGCCGCGTGCGCCTGGGCCTGGTGGTGGCCGAGCTGGTGCGCGCCAATGAACTGCAGGCCAAGCCCGAGCAGATCAAGGCCCACATCGACGAGCTTGCATCGAGCTACGAGAAGCCGGCCGAGGTGGTGCGCTGGTACTACGGCGACAACCGCCGCCTGGCCGAGGTCGAGGCGATGGTGATCGAAAACAACGTCACCGAATTCGTGCTGTCCAAGGCCAAGGCCGTGGACAAGACACTGGGCTTCGACGAGCTGATGGGCCAGGGCTGAGGCCACTGCGCGGCGGCCCGAAGCGGCGGCCCAAATCCTTCACAATGGGGCTTGAGCCGCGTCGCTCAGGCCCCATTTGCTTGCAGCGTACGCCCCCCGTTTCCAGGAGAAAGAATGAGCGCACTTGAGACCCAGGCCCTGGGCCTGATTCCGATGGTCATCGAGCAGTCCGGCCGCGGCGAGCGGTCGTACGACATCTACTCGCGCCTGCTCAAGGAGCGCGTGATTTTCCTTGTCGGCCCGGTCAACGACCAGACCGCCAACCTGGTGGTCGCGCAACTGCTGTTCCTTGAAAGCGAGAACCCCGACAAGGACATCTCGCTGTACATCAACTCGCCGGGCGGCTCGGTCAGCGCCGGCATGGCGATCTACGACACGATGAATTTCATCAAGCCCTCGGTGTCCACGCTGTGTATCGGCATGGCCGCCAGCATGGGAGCCTTCTTGCTGGCCGCGGGCGAGAAGGGCAAGCGCTTTTGCCTGCCCAATTCGAAGGTGATGATTCACCAGCCGCTGGGCGGCACCCAGGGCCAGGCCACCGAGATCGAGATCCACGCCCGCGAGATCCTCAAGACGCGCGAGCAGCTCAACAAGATCCTGGCCGACCGCACCGGCCAGCCGCTGGAGAAGATCCAGAACGACACCGAGCGCGACTACTACCTGTCGGCTGCCGAGGCCAAGGACTACGGCCTGGTGGATCAGGTCATCGAAAAGCGCGCTTGATGCACGCGCGCCACGCGGCCCTCACCCGGCGTACACGCAGGGCGGGCCGCGTGCCTTTCGCGGTGCCGCAGGCGCACTGCGTTTCGGTATCATGGCCGACATGCCTGCACACGCGGGCGCCACATCACTGAGCTCATGGCCGACAAAAAAGGCTCCACCGGCGAGAAGACCCTGTACTGCTCCTTTTGCGGCAAGAGCCAGCACGAGGTCAAGAAGCTCATCGCCGGCCCGTCGGTGTTCATCTGCGATGAATGCATCGACCTGTGCAACGAGATCATCCGCGATGAGGTGCCCGCCGACGCCGCCAGCGGCGAGGCGCGCGGTGACCTGCCCACGCCGGCGCAACTCAAGGGCAACCTCGACCACTACGTGATCGGCCAGGACCTGGCCAAGCGCTCGCTGGCGGTGGCGGTCTACAACCACTACAAGCGGCTCAAGCACAAGGAAAAGGGCAAGAAGGACGAGGTCGAGCTCTCCAAGAGCAACATCCTGCTGATCGGGCCCACCGGGTCGGGCAAGACGCTGCTGGCGCAGACCATGGCGCGCATGCTCGATGTGCCGTTCGTGATGGCCGATGCGACCACGCTCACCGAAGCCGGCTATGTGGGCGAAGACGTCGAGAACATCATCCAGAAGCTGCTGCAGAACTGCAACTACGACGTCGAGCGGGCCCAGCGCGGCATCGTCTACATCGACGAGATCGACAAGATCTCGCGCAAGTCCGACAACCCCAGCATCACCCGCGACGTGTCGGGCGAGGGCGTGCAGCAGGCGCTGCTCAAGCTGGTGGAGGGCACCATGGCCAGCGTGCCGCCGCAGGGCGGGCGCAAGCACCCCAACCAGGACTTCCTGCAGATCGACACCACCAACATCCTTTTCATCTGCGGCGGCGCGTTTGCCGGCCTCGAGAAGGTGATCGAGGCGCGTACCGAGGCTTCGGGCATCGGCTTTGGCGCGGCGGTGCGCAGCAAGGCCAGCCGCAGCCTGACCGAAGTGTTTGGCGACGTGGAGCCCGAGGACCTGATCAAGTTCGGCCTGATCCCCGAGCTGGTGGGGCGCCTGCCGGTGGTGGCCACGCTGGCCGAGCTGACCGAAGAGGCGCTGGTGCAGATCCTCACCGAGCCGAAGAACGCACTGGTCAAGCAGTACGGCAAGCTGCTCGCGATGGAAGGCGTGGACCTGGAGATCCGCCCGAGCGCGCTGCGGGCGATCGCGCGCAAGGCGCTGGCGCGCAAGACCGGCGCACGCGGCTTGCGCTCCATCCTCGAGCAGGCCTTGCTGGACACCATGTTCGACCTGCCCAACCAGGACAACGTGGACAAGGTCGTGATCGACGAGTCCACGATCGAAGAAAACAAGCCGCCGCTGCTGGTCTACCGCGAGTCGGCCAAGACCGCCTGAGCGGCGCACGGTGCAGCCAGACACCACGCCCCCCGGCGCCTCACGCGGCACGTGCCTGCCGGCCGTGAGCCGGCTCAGGGATTTACGGCGCGGCGCATTGAAATCCCTGCGCTGCACGCCATCTGCTGCTGAATTGACCTAGGATTGCGCATGTCCGGACACGAACCCCTCCCGCCCGAAGCCATCGAACTGCCGCTGCTGCCGCTGCGCGACGTGGTGGTCTTCCCCCACATGGTCATCCCGCTGTTCGTGGGGCGGCCCAAGAGCATCAAGGCACTCGAAGCCGCGATGGAGGCCGAGCGCCGCATCATGCTGGTCGCGCAAAAGGCCGCAGCCAAGGACGAGCCGTCGGTGGACGACATGTTCGAGGTCGGCTGCGTGTCCACCATCCTGCAGATGCTCAAGCTGCCCGACGGCACGGTGAAGGTGCTGGTCGAAGGCCAGCAGCGCGCGCGGGTGAACCGCATCACCGACGGCGAGTCGCACTTCAGCGCCAACGTGATGCCGCTGCAGCCGCCGGGCGCCGACATGCAGTCGGCCGAAGTCGAGGCGCTGCGCCGCGCGGTGATGCAGCAGTTTGACCAGTACGTCAAGCTCAACAAGAAGATCCCGCCGGAGATCCTGACCTCCATCTCCAGCATCGACGACCCGGGCCGCCTGGCCGACACGATTGCCGCGCACCTGCCGCTCAAGCTGGAGAACAAGCAGCTGGTGCTGGACATGCACAACGTGAAGGAGCGTCTGGAGAACCTGTTCGAGCAGCTCGAGCGCGAGGTCGACATCCTGAATGTGGACAAGCGCATCCGCGGCCGCGTCAAGCGCCAGATGGAGAAGAACCAGCGCGAGTTCTACCTCAACGAGCAGGTCAAGGCCATCCAGAAAGAGCTCGGCGAGGGCGAAGAGGGCGCCGACATCGAGGAGATCGAGAAGAAGATCAAGCTCGCCAAGATGCCCAAGGACGCGCGCAAGAAGGCCGAGGCCGAGCTCAAGAAGCTCAAGCTGATGTCGCCGATGTCTGCCGAGGCCACCGTGGTGCGCAACTACATCGACGTGCTGACCAGCCTGCCCTGGAGCAAGAAGACCAAGATCAAGCACGACCTCACCAATGCCGAGGCGGTGCTCAACGACGACCACTGGGGCCTGGAGAAGGTCAAGGACCGCATCCTCGAGTACCTCGCGGTGCAGCAGCGGGTGGACAAGGTCAAGGCGCCGATCCTGTGCCTGGTCGGCCCCCCTGGTGTGGGCAAGACCTCGCTGGGCCAGTCGATCGCCAAGGCCACCGGCCGCAAGTACGTGCGCATGGCGCTGGGCGGCATGCGCGACGAGGCCGAGATCCGCGGCCACCGGCGCACCTACATCGGCGCGATGCCGGGCAAGGTGCTGCAAAGCCTGTCGAAGGTGGGCACGCGCAACCCGCTGTTCCTGCTCGACGAGATCGACAAGCTGGGCATGGACTTCCGCGGCGATCCGTCGAGCGCGCTGCTCGAGGTGCTGGACCCGGAGCAGAACCACACCTTCAGCGACCACTACGTGGAGGTCGACTTCGACCTGAGCGACGTGATGTTTGTGGCCACGTCCAACAGCATGAACATTCCGCCGGCGCTGCTGGACCGCATGGAAGTCATCCGCCTGTCGGGCTACACCGAAGACGAGAAGACGAACATCGCCACGCGCTACCTGCTGCCCAAGCAGATGGAGAACAACGGCGTGAAGGGCGAGGAGCTGAGCGTCGATGAATCGGCCATCCGCGACATCGTGCGCTACTACACCCGCGAGGCGGGCGTGCGTTCGCTCGAGCGCGAGCTCTCCAAGATCTGCCGCAAGGTGGTCAAGGGCCTGCAGCTGGGCAAGATGAAGCCGCAGGTGGTGGTGAACGCCGACAACCTGAACGACTTCCTGGGCGTGCGCAAGTACACCTACGGCCGCGCCGAGCAGCAAAACCAGGTGGGTCAGGTGGTCGGTCTGGCGTGGACCGAGGTGGGCGGCGACCTGCTGACGATCGAAGCGGCGCTGATGCCCGGCAAGGGCAACGTCACCCGCACCGGCCAGCTCGGCGACGTGATGAAGGAATCGGTGGAGGCTGCGCGCACCGTGGTGCGCAGCCGTGCGCGCAGCCTGGGCATCAAGGACGAGGTGTTCGAGAAAAAGGACATCCACATCCACGTGCCCGATGGCGCGACGCCCAAGGACGGCCCGAGCGCGGGCATCGCGATGACCACCGCCATGGTGTCGGCGCTCACCGGCATCCCGGTGCGTGGCGAAGTGGCGATGACTGGCGAGATCACCCTGCGTGGCGAGGTCACCGCGATCGGCGGCCTGAAGGAAAAGCTGCTGGCCGCCCTGCGCGGCGGCATCAAGACGGTGCTGATTCCCGAAGAGAACACCAAGGACCTGCAGGAGATCCCGGACAACGTGAAGAGCGGCCTGGAGATCGTGCCGGTGCGCTGGATCGACAAGGTGCTGGAGATCGCTCTCGAGCGCCACCCGACCCCGCTGACCGACGAAGAGGTCGCAGCCGCTGCGGCGGTGGAAGCGGCACCTGCGCAAGCGGGTGCGGTCAAGCACTGACCTTGGCGCTGCCCCTGCACCAGGGTGCACGGGCAGCCGTTGGGCGCAAAAGTGCCCAAAAAGGCACGCCAAAATTCGTATATAATTTTGGCTTCGCGCGGGAATAGCTCAGTTGGTAGAGCGCAACCTTGCCAAGGTTGAGGTCGCGAGTTCGAGCCTCGTTTCCCGCTCCAGGTTCACGCACAAAAAGGGAAGCAGCCGCTTCCCTTTTTTGTCGAAGGGCTCACCCCGGTGGGCCCATGGCGCGATAGCAAAGCGGTTATGCAACGGATTGCAAATCCGTCTAGCCCGGTTCGACTCCGGGTCGCGCCTCCAGTCTTCCCCCTCCCGCCCGGACGCCGCTGCGCTGCCTGTCTTGCCGTGGCGGCGCGCTTTTGCTTCACAATGACCGCGTGCCTCGATGGTGAAATCGGTAGACACAGCGGACTTAAAATCCGCCGCTTGCTGAAAGGCGGCGTGCCGGTTCGATTCCGGCTCGAGGCACCACCCAGCCGGGAACCACATGTCCAGTTACGACGCCCCCTACGAGATCCACGTGCATGGTGATGTGCCGCTGCGTGCGGATGTCACTTTTGCGCAGCTGCAGGACGCCCTCAAGCCGCTGTGGAAGTACGCGGGCGCCAAGTCGCTGGCCGACGGCGCGCACAGCGCCTACGAGGAAGAGCCGGGCATCAAGTTCGACGCGCACCAGCACCTGCTGCAGATCTGCTGGACGGTGGCCGGCGACGAAGACTTCCGCCACTCGCTCGATGAGATGTGCATGAGCCTCAACGAGCTGTCGCAGTCGGGTGCGGCCATCGAGGTGAGCTTCTACGACACGCAGTTCGATGAGGACGAGGCGGCCCCGGAGGACGAGGCGCGCGACGACTTCCTGATGCTGTTCGTCGGCCCCACGCCGGCGGCCATCATGCAGGTGCAGCGCGACCTGCTGGTGGAGGATGTGGTGCACCTGATGGAGCGCCACTTCGAAGGCGCCGAGCTCGACGGCGTGGTGGCCGAGATCGACAAGCTGTTCTCGCGGCGCTTCGATGCGCTGGTCAATTCGCTGGAGATCGGCCGCCCCAAGCGCGGGCCCGGCGGCTCGGGGTCGGGGGGCTCCGGTCATGGCGGCGGCCGCCGCCCGCGTCACCTGCACTGACGCATCACCGCAAGCGGGTTTGAGGTGGCGGCGTTGTCTGAATCTGCACTGCAACCCGGTGTACGCCGCCGCGAGGTGTTCGGCTGGGCGATGTACGACTTCGCCAACTCGGGCTACACCACCGTCGTCATCACCGCGGTGTTCGCGGCCTACTTTGTGGGCGGCGTGGCAGGCAATGCGGCGTGGGCCACCTTTGCCTGGACCGCGGCGCTGAGCGTGTCCTACGCCATCGTGATGTTCGGCATGCCGGCGCTTGGCGCCTATGCCGACCTGCATGCAGCCAAGAAGCGGCTGCTGGCCTTCACCACCACGGGCTGCGTGCTGGCCACGGCGGCGCTGGGCGCGGTGGGGCCGGGGGATGTGGCGCTGGCGGTGCTGCTGATCATCCTGTCAAACACCTTCTACAGCGTGGGCGAATCGCTGATTGCAGCGTTTTTGCCCGAACTCGCGCGGCCCAAGGCCATGGGCAAGGTCAGCGGCTGGGGCTGGGGCCTTGGGTATGCGGGCGGCATGCTGGCACTGGGCCTGAGCCTGGCCTACGTGCTGAGCGCGCAGGCACGCAAGGTCAGTGCCGATGACTTTGTGCCGGTCACGCTGTGGATCACCGCGGCGCTGTATGGCGCCGCCGCCCTGGTGACCTTTGCGCTGCTGCGCGAGCGCGCGGTGCCGCGGGCATCGGTCACTGCATCCACGCCCGCCTTGATGTCGGCATGGGGCGCCTGGCGCGCCTCGATGGTGCAACTGCGCACGACGCTGCGGCGCGCCAGCGACTACCGTGACTTTGTGTGGCTGCTGGCCTGCGCCACCTGCTACCAGGCGGGCGTGGCGGTGGCGATCGCGCTGGCCGCCATCTACGCCGAAAGCGTCATCGGCTTCGAGAAGCAGGAGACCATGATCCTGATCTTCGCGCTGAACATCGCAGCCATGACGGGCGCGCTGGTCTTTGGCCACCTGCAGGACCGCATCGGCCACCGCGTGGCGCTGGCGCTCACCCTGCTGGGCTGGATCGCCACCTGTGTGCTGGCCGCCGCCTCGCAGACCAAGGCCGACTTCTGGTGGGCGGCGGGCGTGGCGGGCCTGTGCATGGGTTCCAGCCAATCGGCTGGTCGCGCGATGGCGGCCCTGCTGGCGCCGCCTGCGCAGTCGGCCGAATTCTTTGGCCTGTGGAGCTTTGCCACGCGACTTGCCGCCGTGATCGGGCCGCTGAGCTACGGCGCGATCACCTGGGCCACCGGGGGAGACCAGCGCACCGCCATCCTGTGGACGACGGTGTTCTTCGCGGCAGGCCTGGCGCTGCTGTGGCGCGTGGACCTGGCCCGCGGCCAGGCCGCAGCACGGCCTGCAGGCTGAGAGCCTCAGCCAGCAGCGACCGAGATGCCCTTGAACTCGCCGCTGGCAATGCGCTTTTGCCATTCGGCCGGGCCGGTGATGTGCGCACTGGTGCCGCCGGCGTCCACCGCCACCGTCACCGGCATGTCGACCACCTCGAACTCGTAGATCGCTTCCATGCCGAGGTCTGCGAAGGCGACGGTGCGCGCCTTCTTGATCGCCTTGGACACGAGGTACGCCGCGCCGCCCACCGCCATCAGGTAGGCGCTCTTGTGCTTCTGGATCGCCTCGATCGCAGCGGGGCCGCGCTCGGCCTTGCCCACCATCGCGATCAGGCCGGTCTGTGCCAGCATCATCTCGGTGAACTTGTCCATGCGGGTGGAGGTGGTCGGGCCGGCCGGGCCCACCACTTCGTCGCGCACCGGGTCGACCGGGCCGACGTAGTAGATGACGCGGTTGGTGAAGTCCACCGGCAGCTTCTCGCCCTTGGCCAGCATGTCCTGGATTCGCTTGTGCGCGGCGTCGCGGCCGGTCAGCAGCTTGCCGTTGAGCAGCAGCGTGTCGCCCGGCTTCCAGCTGGCCACCTCGGCCTTGGTCAGGGTGTCCAGGTTCACGCGCTTGCTCTTTTGCGTGTCGGCCTTCCATTCGACCTTCGGCCACAGGTCCAGGCTCGGCGGGTCCAGGTACACCGGGCCTTCGCCGCGCAGGGTGAAGTGCGCATGGCGCGTGGCCGCGCAGTTCGGAATCATCGCCACCGGCTTGCTGGCCGCGTGCGTCGGGTACATCTTGATCTTCACATCAAGCACCGTGGTCAGGCCGCCGAGGCCCTGCGCGCCGATGCCCAGGGCGTTGACCTTGTCGTAGAGCTCCAGGCGCAGCTCTTCCACCTGCGTGAGTTTTTCTCCTTTGGCGGCCTTGGCCTGCAGCCCGTACATGTCCAGGTCGTCCATCAGGCTTTCCTTGGCCATCAGCGCGGCCTTCTCGGCCGTGCCGCCGATGCCGATGCCCAGCATGCCCGGCGGGCACCAGCCGGCGCCCATGGTGGGCACCGTCTTGAGCACCCAGTCGACCACGCTGTCGCTCGGGTTGAGCATCACCATCTTGCTCTTGTTCTCGCTGCCGCCGCCCTTGGCCGCCACCGTCACTTCCACCGTGTCGCCGGGCACGATCTCGGTGAAGATCACCGCAGGTGTGTTGTCCTTGGTGTTCTTGCGTGCGAACTGCGGGTCGGCCACGACCGAGGCGCGCAGGGTGTTGTCGGGGTGGTTGTAGCCGCGGCGCACGCCCTCGTTGATCGCGTGGTCCAGGCTGCCGGTGAAGCCCTCCCAGCGCACGTTCATGCCCACCTTCAGGAACACGTTGACGATGCCGGTGTCCTGGCACATCGGGCGGTGGCCGGTGGCGCTCATGCGGCTGTTGGTGAGGATCTGCGCGATCGCGTCCTTGGCAGCGGGGCTCTGCTCGCGCTCGTAGGCGCGCGCCAGATGCGCGATGTAGTCGGCCGGGTGGTAGTAGCTGATGTACTGCAGCGCGGCGGCGATGGACTCGATCAGGTCGTCTTGGCGGATGGCGGTCATGGCGGACTTCTTTGGCTTGCTCGATGAAAAAGGATCAGTGCTTGGCCGAGGGCCCCGACATCAGCTTGTCGGTGTAGGCGATGGCAATGGCCGACAGCAGGAAGGTGATGTGGATGGCGGTCTGCGCGATCAGCACCTTGTCGGTGTAGTTGGCTGCATTGATGAAGGTCTTGAGCAGGTGGATCGAGCTGATGCCGATGATGGCAGTGGCCAGCTTGACCTTCAGCACCGAAGCATTCACATGGCTCAGCCACTCGGGCTGGTCGGGGTGCGTTTCCAGGTTCATGCGGCTCACGAAGGTTTCGTAGCCGCCGATGATCACCATGATCAGCAGGTTGGAGATCATCACCACGTCGATGAGCGCCAGCACCACCAGCATGATGATGGTCTCGTTCAGGCCGGTCACAGGGGCCTGCACGTAGCCAATGCTCTTGACCAGTGCGTCCAGCGCGGCCTGGCTGCCGAAGGCGGCTTCGATCAGGTGCCACAGCTCCAGCAGGAAGTGCCAGACGTACACCGCCTGCGCCGCGATCAGCCCGAGGTACAGCGGCAGCTGCAGCCAGCGGCTGGCAAAGATCACGCCGGGCAAGGGGCGCAGGTGGGGGTCTCGGGCTGGGGGTGAGCGGTCGGTGTCGGACATGGCAGGCGGCGGCAGGGCAGGGGACTGCGGGAAACCCGGAATTGTAGGTGCGGGCCGCCTGGCGCTAAGGTGCAGATGGCCCGTACCTGCGGCAGCCCCGGTTGTGGCTGACCCGGCGCAACCGGTGGCGCACGAGCGAGTCAGAAGGATGTAAGTGCGTCTGCCGACACTGGCGGGTTGAGGGGCCCTTGTCCGATGGAGACCCGGTCGGGTCGGCGGGGCTGTTGTCTGGTTGAGAGGAGACTTTGCATGAGCGCGATCGAATCGGTTCTGGTGGAAAACCGCGTGTTCCCTCCGTCGGAGGCCACGGTCAAGGCGGCCCGGGTGTCGGGCATGGCCGGCTACGAGGCGCTGTGCGCCGAGGCTGCGAAAGATTTCGAAGGCTTCTGGGCACGTCTGGCCCGCGAGCATGTGCGCTGGACCAAGCCGTTCACCAAGACCCTCAACGAATCGAACAAGCCCTTCTACAAGTGGTTCGAGGACGGTGAGCTCAACGCCTCGGCCAATTGCCTGGACAAGCACCTGGGCACCCCGGTGGAGAACAAGGCCGCGATCATCTTCGAGGCCGACGACGGCGCGGTGACCACCGTCACCTACAAGGAACTGCTGTCGCGCGTGGGCCAGTTCGCCAACGCGCTGAAGGCGCAGGGCATCCAGAAGGGCGACCGCGTGATCGTCTACATGCCGATGACGATCGAGGGCGTGGTGGCCATGCAGGCCTGCGCGCGCATCGGTGCCACGCACAGCGTGGTGTTCGGCGGCTTCTCGGCCAAGGCGCTGCAGGAGCGCATCATCGACGCCGGTGCGGTGGCGGTGATCACCGCCAACTACCAGATGCGCGGTGGCAAGGAGCTGCCGCTCAAGGCGATCGTGGACGAAGGCATTGCGCTGGGCGGCTGCGACACGCTCAAGACGGTGCTGGTGTTCCAGCGCACCGCCACCGCCTGCAACATGGTGGCCGGCCGCGACAAGACCTTCGACGAGGTGCTCAAGGGCCAGTCGACCGAGTGCGCACCGGTGCCGGTGGGTGCCGAGCATCCGCTGTTCATCCTCTACACCTCGGGCTCCACCGGAAAGCCCAAGGGCGTGCAGCACAGCACCGGCGGCTACCTGCTGTGGGCCAACCTGACGATGCAGTGGACGTTCGACGTCCAGCCCTCCGACGTGTTCTGGTGCACCGCCGACATCGGCTGGATCACCGGCCACACCTACGTGGCCTACGGCCCGCTGGCCGCAGGCGCAACGCAGGTCGTGTTTGAGGGTGTGCCGACCTTCCCGAATGCGGGCCGCTTCTGGCAGATGATCGAGCGCCACAAGGTCACGATCTTCTACACCGCGCCCACCGCCATCCGATCGCTGATCAAGGCGTCGGACACCGACGAGAAGGTGCACCCGAAGAACTGGAACCTGTCGTCGCTGCGCATCCTGGGTTCGGTCGGCGAGCCGATCAATCCCGAGGCGTGGATGTGGTACCACCGCCATGTGGGCGGCGAGCGCTGCCCGATCGTCGACACCTTCTGGCAGACCGAGACCGGCGGCCACATGATCACGCCGCTGCCGGGCGCCACGCCGCTGGTGCCGGGCTCGTGCACGCTGCCGCTGCCGGGCATCATGGCCGCCATCGTGGACGAGTCGGGTAACGAGATGCCGCATGGATCGGGCGGCATCCTGGTGGTGAAGAAGCCCTGGCCGTCGATGATCCGCACCATCTGGGGCGACCCGGAGCGCTTCAAGAAGAGCTACTTCCCGGACGAGCTCAAGGGCTACTACCTGGCGGGCGACGGCGCGGTGCGCAGCGCCGACCGCGCCTACTTCCGCATCACCGGCCGCATCGACGACGTGCTGAACGTGTCGGGTCACCGCATGGGCACGATGGAGATCGAGTCCGCCCTGGTCGCCAAGACCGACCTGGTGGCCGAGGCCGCGGTGGTGGGTCGCCCGGACGACCTGACCGGCGAGGCGATCTGTGCCTTCGTGGTGCTCAAGCGTTCGCGCCCCACCGGCGAAGAGGCCAAGAAGATCGCCAACGAGCTGCGCAACTGGGTGGCCAAGGAGATCGGCCCGATCGCCAAGCCCAAGGACATCCGCTTCGGCGACAACCTGCCCAAGACCCGCAGCGGCAAGATCATGCGCCGCTTGCTGCGCTCGATCGCCAAGGGCGAGAAGATCACGCAAGACACCTCGACGCTAGAGAACCCGGCGATCCTGGATCAGTTGGCGGAGAACAACTGACCCTTTGTTTCGCGGGGGTGCGTCGGGCGTCGCTTTGCTTGGCCTTTGGGTGTGCCTGCGCTGATTTCTTTCGCCTGCGGCACCCGCTCGCCTTCCCCGGGTGCGCAGGTCGCTGCGCGACTGCCCTGCGGTGCTCGCGCCAAGCGGGGTCGGGCGGAAACTCGCCGCTGCGCGGCTCAGACAACCGCC
>JBDLRH010000160.1:0-11835 GCA_039800165.1 Pseudomonadota bacterium | reverse complement strand
AAGTTCATCGGCACGCCGCCAACCAGAAAGCCGGGCTTGAGCCCCGCGCATTCCAGAATCCACGCCAGCATCGACGTGGTCGTTGTCTTGCCGTGCGTGCCCGCGACGGCCAGCACATGGCGGCCTTGCAGCACGTTCTCGGCCAGCCATTGCGGCCCGCTGCTGTAGCGCTGGCCTGATTCGAGGATGGCCTCCATCAGCGGGAACTTCGGCGTGCCGTCGGGCAGCCGTGTGCGAGAGACCACATTGCCCACCACCCACACATCGGGCTTCAGTGCCATCTGCTCGGCACCAAAGCCTTCGATCAGGTCGATGCCGAGCGCGCGCAGCTGGTCGCTCATAGGCGGGTAAACGCCTGCGTCGCAGCCGGTGACGGTGTGGCCGGCCTCGCGCGCCAGCGCCGCGACACCGCCCATGAAGGTGCCGCAGATGCCCAGGATGTGGATGTGCATGGGCCGCGATTATCGGCGCGGCCTCATTTCGGAAAGCGCTCGCGCAGCTTCATCTTCCAGAACTTGCCGGTGGAGGTACGCGGAATCGCCTCGATGAACTCATAGCGCTCGGGCAGCTGCCATTTGGCAAAGCTGCGCGAGGTCAGCAGCGCGTTCAGGTCGGCGGCGGTGGCGCTCTGGCCGGGCTTGAACACCACGCAGGCCAGTGGCCGCTCGCTCCACTTCTCATCCGGGATGGCAATCACCGCGGCCTCGGCCACCGCGGGGTGGGCCATCAGCGCGTTTTCCATGTCGACCGAGCTGATCCACTCTCCGCCCGACTTGATCAGGTCCTTGGTGCGGTCGCTGATCTTCACGAAGCCCAGCGCGTCCACGCTGGCCACGTCGCCGGTGCGCAGCCAGCCGTCGGCGGTGAATTTCTCCGGTTCGACCGGAACCTCGTGGTAGCTGCCCGTAATGAACGGACCGCGCACCTGGATCTCTCCCACCGCCTTGCCGTCCCACGCCTGGTCGGTGCCGTCGTCGCCGCGCACCCGCAAATCGACCAGCGGCACCGGCACGCCGGCCATCGCGGCGCGGCGGCAGCGCTCGTCCATGCTGGCATCGCGCAGCTCGGCGCGCGGGTACGAGATGGTGCAGACCGGCGAGGTCTCGGTCATGCCCCAGCCCTGCAGGATCCAGATGCCGTGCTTGTCAAACGCGCGGATCAGCGCCTCGGGCACCGCCGCACCGCCCACCAGCGACTTCATGCCCTTGGGCAGCTTCCAGCGGCCCTTGTTGGGCGAGCCCTCGGCCAGCGACGCGTCGTAGGTCTGGATCAGGCTCATCCAGATGGTGGGCACGCCCAGCGAAAGCGTCGGCGGCTCGATCTGCATCAGGTCCAGCAAATCGTCGGGGTGCAGATGCGGCCCGGGGAAGACCATCTTCACGCCCATCATCACTGCGCCGTAGGGCATGCCCCAGCTGTTGGCGTGGAACATCGGCGTGACCGGCATCACCACGTCGTTGCCACGCAGGCCCCAGAAGTCGCCGAGGCTTGCCACCAGCGTGTGCAGGATGGTCGAGCGGTGCGAATACACCACGCCCTTGGGCCGGCCGGTGGTGCCGGAGGTGTAGCACATGGCCACCGGGTCGTTCTCGTCGTGCGGCGCGTAGTCGAAGGCGTCCGGGGTGCCGGTGGACAGCAAGACGTCGTAGTCGCTGCACTCGGGCGGCAGGTCGGCCGGCAAAGGTGCGCCGGAGAAGCGGAACACAAACACCCGCTCAAACTTGTGCAGGTGCGCGAACTGCCGGTACAGCGGCAGCAGCACGTCGTCGATGATGAGGAAGCGGTCGTCGGCATCGCCCGCAATCCAGCCGATCTCGTCGGGCGACAGGCGCAGGTTCAGGGTGTGCATCACGCCGCCGGCCGCCGGGATGCCGAAGTAGGCCTCCAGGTGCACATGGTGGTTCCAGCACAGCGTGGCGACGCGGTCGCCCTTCTTGAGGCCTGCCCTTTGCAGGGCCGAGGCCAGCGATCGGGTGCGGCGGTGGTACTGCGCATAGCTGTGGCGGACCAGCGACTTATCGGGCAGGCGCGAGACGAGCTCGTTGCCGCCAAACAGGGTGCCGACGCGGTCCAGCAGGTGATTGAGCGACAGGCCCACCTGCATCATGGTGCTTTTCAATCCGGTCTCCTTCGGGTGCCAGGGGTCGGCCCCACTGTACGGCTGCGCGCGACCGCCGGGCAATGCAGAATGACCCGCATGGACAGGGTCGCCGACGAGATTGCTGCCGCGGCCGCCCGGCTGGTGGTGGAAGAGGGCATGGAGTACGGGCCGGCCAAGCGCCGCGCGCTGCGCGACCTGGGCCTGCCGGCGCGCACCGCACTGCCCGACAACGACCTGCTGGAAGACGCGGTGCGTGAATACATCTCGGTGTTCTGCGCCGATACCCAGCCCGGCGAACTGCAGGCGTTGCGCCAGCTGGCCCTGCAGTGGATGCACAAGCTGGCCGAATTTCGCCCTCACCTGGCCGGTGCGGTGTGGCACGGCACCGCCACCCGTCTGTCAGACATCCACCTTCAGCTGTTCTGCGACGACCCGAAGTCGGCCGAGATCGCGCTGATCGAGCGGGGCGTGCGCTACGAGGTGGGCTCGGTGGCGGGCTTGCAGGGGCACACGGTAGACGTGCTCAGCTTTTCGTGCCCCTGCCCGGGACTGGGCGAGTCGGTAGGCGTGCACCTGAGCATCTACGATCACGATGACTTGCGCGGTGCCTTGCGGCCAGACGCCAGGGGGCGCACGCCGCGGGGTGACCTGGCGGCGCTGGAGCGTGCGATTCAGGGCGCCTGATAGAAATGAGCTACAAAAACAGCGTATTGACAGCAAAAGACGGATGTAGACGACAGAAATGAACGCGAAATCAGGGATGAAGGGGGCCTCTCGGCGCTCGGTGATGGTGGGTGCGGCGCTGGCTGCCGTGGTCGCCGGGGCGGGGGTATCGTGGTGGCGCTTGCGGCCGGCCGATGTGGCGGCGGGCGCCGAAGAGGCACTGTGGGGCATGCAGTTCGATCAACCCGCGGGCGGCAGCCTGGTGATGGCCTCGCTGCGCGGCAAGCCCTTGCTGGTGAATTTCTGGGCCACCTGGTGCCCCCCTTGTATTGAAGAAATGCCGTTATTGGATCGCTTTTTCTCTGAAAACGAGGCCAACGGCTGGCAAGTGATCGGATTGGCCGTGGATCAGCTGAATGCCGTCAACACCTTTCTTGCGCGCCAGCCGGTGCGCTTTCCGATCGGCATGGCGGGGGCGGGCGGCACCGGCATCGCCCGTTCGCTGGGCAATGTGGCCGGCGGATTGCCCTTCACCATCGTCTTTGGCGCCGACGGCCGCGTGGCTCAGCGTAAAATGGGGAAAGTGACCGAGGCCGATCTGGCCGCCTGGCGCCAGATACGCTGACCGCATTCGCCGGTCAAATGTAAATTCCTGCAATTACCGGAAATTGAGCTATTTTCCGGATACATTGCGCGCTCTTGCCGATTTTTGAAGTAGGAGTCCTCATGGATTTGCGCAAGCTCAAGACCCTGATCGACCTGGTCTCCGAGTCCAACGTCTCGGAACTCGAGATCACCGAAGCCGAAGGCAAGGTGCGCATCGTCAAGGGCGGCGGGGCGGTGGTGCATGCGCCGGTGGTGATGCAGGCCGCAGCGCCCGTGGCAGCAGCCCCGGTTGTGGCCGCAGCCTCTGCGGCCCCCGCTTCAGCGCCAGCGGCCGAGGCGGCCGTTGCCGAGCCGGCAGGCCACCAGGTCAAGTCGCCGATGGTGGGCACCTTCTACCGTTCGTCCAGCCCGGGCGCCAAGGCCTTTGTCGAGATTGGCAGCCAGGTCAAGCAGGGCGACACGCTGTGCATCATCGAGGCGATGAAGATCCTCAACGAGATCGAGGCCGACCAGTCGGGCACGGTGCAGCAGATCCTGTGCGAGAACGGCCAGGCGGTCGAGTACGGCCAGCCGCTGTTCGTGATCGGCTGAGCCGCGGGCCCGACGCATGTTCAAGAAGATCCTGGTTGCCAACCGCGGCGAGATCGCCTTGCGGGTGCAGCGCGCCTGCCGCGAGCTCGGCATCCGCGCGGTGATGGTCTATTCCGAAGCCGACCGCGAGGCCAAGTACGTCAAGCTGGCCGAAGAGGCGGTGTGCATCGGCCCGGCGCCTTCGCCGCAAAGCTACCTCAACATGCCGGCGATCATTGCCGCCGCGGAGGTGACCGATGCCGAGGCCATCCACCCGGGCTACGGCTTCCTGTCGGAGAACGCCGACTTCGCCGAGCGGGTCGAGAAGAGCGGCTTTGCCTTCATCGGCCCCACGCCCGAGTCGATCCGAATCATGGGCGACAAGGTGTCGGCCAAGCAGGCGATGATCAAGGCGGGCGTGCCCTGCGTGCCCGGCTCGGACGGCGAACTGCCCGACGACCCGGCGGCGATCCGCCGCATTGCCAAGACCATCGGCTACCCGGTCATCATCAAGGCGGCAGGCGGCGGTGGTGGCCGCGGCATGCGGGTGGTGCACACCGAGGCGGCGCTGGTCAATGCGGTGCAGATGACCAAGGCCGAGGCCGGTGCCGCCTTCGGCAACCCGTCGGTCTACATGGAGAAGTTCCTGCAGAACCCGCGCCATGTGGAGATCCAGATCATTGCCGACAAGCACCGCAACGCGGTGTACCTGGGCGAGCGTGACTGCTCGATGCAGCGACGCCACCAGAAGGTGATGGAAGAGGGCCCGGCGCCCGGCATCCCGCGCAAGCTGATCGAGAAGATCGGCACCCGCTGCGCCGACGCGTGCAAGAAGATCGGCTACCGCGGTGCCGGCACCTTCGAATTCCTGTACGAGAACGGCGAGTTCTATTTCATCGAGATGAACACCCGGGTGCAGGTGGAGCATCCGGTCACCGAACTGATCACCGGCATCGACATCGTCAAGACGCAGATCATGGTGGCCGCCGGCGAGAAGCTGCCCTTCACCCAGCGCGACATCCAGATCCGCGGTCATGCGATCGAGTGCCGCATCAACGCCGAAGACCCGTACAAGTTCACGCCCTCGCCGGGCCGCATCACCATGTGGCATGCCCCTGGCGGGCCGGGCGTTCGCGTCGATTCGCACGTCTACACCAACTACTTCGTGCCGCCCAATTACGACTCGATGGTCGGCAAGATCATCGTGCATGGCGACACCCGCGAGCAGGCGCTGGCGCGCATGCGCACCGCGCTGGCCGAGACGGTGGTCGAGGGCATCCTGACCAACATCCCGCTGCACCGCGAGCTGCTGGCCGATGCGAGCTTCATGACCGGCGGCACCAACATCCACTACCTTGAGGAGTGGCTGGGGCGGCACAAGCGCTGAGCACACGGCGCATGTTCGAACTTCGCCTGCTCGCGCCGGAAGACCGCATCGAACTGCTGGGTGAGGCGCTCGAGGCTTTGGACGCGCTGAGCGTGTCGGTGGAAGATGCCGACGCGCAAACCGACGCAGAGCAGGCCCTGTTTGGCGAGCCGGGCATGCCCCCGCCGCGCGAAGGCTGGCAGCGCTCGCTGGTGCGTGCCTTGTTCGCCGACGAAGCGCGCGCCCGCGAAGCCGCCGCGCTGCTGCCGCCGCAAGACTTCTTCGCCGGCTGCCAGCTGGTGGCCGTCGAGGCGGTGCCGGACGAGGACTGGGTGCGCCTGACGCAGTCGCAGTTTGCGCCGGTCCAGATCACGCCCACCTTCTGGATCGTGCCCACCTGGCACGAGCCGCCCGCGCAAGCCACGCAGGTGATCCGCCTGGACCCGGGGCTCGCCTTCGGCACCGGCACCCATCCGACCACCCGCATGTGCCTGCGCTGGATCGCCACGCGCGATCTGAAGGGCCAGCGCGTGCTTGATTACGGCTGCGGCTCGGGCATCCTGGCCATCGGTGCGGCCCTGCGTGACGCACACAGCGTGGACGCGGTGGATATCGACGAAGCAGCAGTCACATCCACCGAAGCCAACGCCCGAGCCAACGGCGTGGTGCTGCATGCCGGCCTGCCCGACCGCGCCGTGGGTGCCTACGACACGGTGCTGGCCAACATCCTGGCCACGCCGCTCAAGGTGCTGGCGCCGCTGCTGTGCGCCCATGTGGGGCAGGGCGGGTCGCTGGTGCTGGCGGGCATCCTGGAGCGGCAGGCGCAGGAACTGAAGGACGCCTACGCGCCGTGGATCGAATTGACGGTGGCCGATGCCGAAGATGGCTGGATCCTGATGACCGCCACGCGCTAAGCTGCGCGACATGCGACTGACCACGCGTTGCCCGGCCTGCCAGACCACCTTTCGCGTGGTCCCTGATCAGCTCAGGCTGGCCGACAGCTGGGTGCGCTGCGGCCGCTGCAGCACCGTGTTCGAGGCGCAGACGACAGAGCTGCAAGAGCCCGAGGCGAGCGCAAGTGCCGATGCGGCCGACAGCACGCCACAGGCCACACCACACAGCACGGCCGACCTGCCCGCGCTGGACATGACCGCCGACGGCCCGCCGTCATCCTTTCCGCCCTCGTTCGTGCGCCGCGCGCGCAGCGACGCCTACTGGGCGCGGCCGGGCGTGCGCTTGGCGCTGGCCGGCGGTTGTGTGCTGGCAGCGCTGGGGCTTGCGCTGCAGGTGGTGGTGCACCAGCGCGACCGTCTTGCTGCCAGCCGGCCGGAGCTGATGCCCATGCTCCAGGCGCTGTGCGCTCCCCTGCGCTGCAGCGTGGCGCCGCTCAAGCGCATCGATGCGGTGGTGATCGACGCCTCGGGCCTGACGCGGCTGCGCGACGACGCGTATCGCCTGCAAGTGGCGCTGAACAACAAGGCGGCCACCGAGGTGGCGATGCCAGCGATCGAACTCACCCTCACCGACGCGGCCGACCGGCCGGTGCTGCGCCGCGTGGTCCTGCCGGCCGAGTGGGGCGCCAAGGCGGCGCTGCCACCCGCCAGCCAGGTGACGGCGCAATTTGTGTTCAGCATCGCGGGCGTCACCGGTGTGGCGGGCTACCGCGTGCTGGCGTTTCACCCGTAGCGCACCGCTGCATCGGCCCGGCAGCGCGCATTCCGCTTTCATCCTCAACCCTCTGAGACTTCAACGACATGGCATCCATCATCTGCGGCTCGCTCGCTTTCGACACCATCATGGGCTTCGAGGGCCGCTTCCAGGAGCAGATCCTGCCCGACCAGCTGCACATCCTGAATGTGTCGTTTCTGGTGCCCGCACTGCGGCGCGACTTCGGCGGCTGCGCCGGCAACATCGCCTACAGCCTGCGCGCACTTGGCGGCACGCCGCTGCCGATGGCCACCGTGGGGCCCGACGGCGCCGACTACCTGCAGCGACTGACGCAATTGGGTATCAGCACCGAGTTCGTGCGCACGGTGGAGGGCAGCTACACCGCGCAGGCGATGATCATGACCGACCGCGACAACAACCAGATCACCGCCTTCCACCCCGGCGCGATGATGCATGCGCACGGCACCCGCATCGAGCGACGCGGCGACATCCGCCTGGGCATCATCTCGCCCGACGGCCGCGATGCGATGCTGCAGCACGCCGAGCAGTTCGCGCACGAAGGCATTCCGTTCGTCTTCGACCCCGGCCAGGGTCTGCCGATGTTCGATGGCCGCGAGCTGGCGCGCTTCATCGAGCAGGCCGACTGGGTCACCGTCAACGACTACGAGGGCAAGATGCTGTCCGAGCGCACCGGCTGGAGCAGCGCCGACATCTCGCGCCGCTGCCGCGGCCTGGTGGTCACGCTGGGCGGCGAGGGCTGCGAGGTGTGGATCGATGGTGAACGCCACCACGTGCCGCCGGTGAAAGCCGAGCAAGTGGTCGACCCGACCGGCTGCGGCGACGCCTGGCGCGGCGCGCTGCTGTTCGGGCTGGAGCAGGGTTGGGACCTCGCGCGCTTCATCGAGCAGGCCGACTGGGTGACCGTCAACGACTACGAGGGCAAGATGCTGTCCGAGCGCACCGGCTGGAGCAGCGCCGAGATCTCGCGCCGCTGCCGCGGCCTGATCGTCACGCTGGGCGGCGAGGGCTGCGAGGTGTGGATCGACGGCGAGCGCCATCACGTGCCGCCGATGAAAGCCGAGCAGGTGGTCGACCCGACCGGCTGCGGCGACGCCTGGCGCGGCGCCTTGCTGTTCGGCCTGGAGCAGGGCTGGGACCTCGCGCGTTGTGCGGCCCTGGGCAATCGCGTCGGCGCGATCAAGATCGCGAGCCGCGGGCCGCAGAACTACCGGCTTGATGCGTCGGTGCTGGGCTGAACGGTGATCACAGACCGAGGCTCTACATGGCCAACCTGAACGTCGTCGAGATCAAGGCCTTCGTGCCGGCGCGCGACTTTGCGCTGTCCAAGCAGTTCTACCAGGACGTTGGCTTCCGCATGGCTTCCGACGGCCATGGGGTTGCCTATTTCCATCACGGCAACGCCAGCTTCCTGCTGCAGGACTTCTTCGAGCCCGCGCTCGCATCGAACCTGCAGATGCACCTGCTGGTCGAGGATGTGCAGGCATGGCGCGACGAACTGATCGCGCGCGACATTGCCAGCCGCTATGGCGTGAAGATCGGGCCGCTGGTCGACCAGCCCTGGCGCATGCGCGATTTCTTCCTCTACGACCCCAGCGGCGTGCTGTGGCTGATCGCGCAGAACACCGACTGACGGCTGCCGTTGCCACGGCCGGCACGGCGCTGCGGTCGCCACGGGCGGCTGACGAGGCGGAGTTCATCGCGGCGGTGCGTCGCAGCCGAACGCTGCACCGCCCCTGGGTGTCCGCGCCCGACACGCCCGAGCGCTATGCGACGTGGCTGGATCGGATGCAGCCGCCGTCGGCTCGCAGCTTCTTCGCGATCGACAAAACCAGCGGTGCCCTGGCCGGCGTGTTCAATATCAGCCAGATCGTGCGCGGGCCGCTGCAGTCGGCCTACCTCGGGTACTACGCGTTCGCAGGCAGCGAAGGGAAGGGCCACATGACGCGGGCGCTGCAAGCGGTGCTTCGCGTGGCCTTTGGCGAACTGAAGCTGCACCGGCTGGAAGCCAACATCCAGCCGGGCGATGCGCGCTCGATCGCGCTGGTGCAGCGCTGCGGTTTCGAGCGCGAGGGCTTCTCGCCGCGCTACCTCAAGATCGGTGGCCGCTGGCGCGACCACGAACGCTGGGCCATCCTGCGCGACTGAAGCTGTTCGCGACTGAACCGCCTTACATGTTGCGGCGGTACTGCCCGCCCACCTCGAACAGGGCGTTGGTGATCTGGCCCAGCGAGCACACGCGCACCGCGTCCATCAGCACCTCGAACACGTTGGCGTTGTCGATCACCGCCTGCAGAAGCCGCTTGAGCATCGCGGGCGCCTTGTCGGCGTTGCGGGCGTGGAAGTCTTGCAGGCGCTTGAGCTGGCTTTGCTTTTCTTCCTCGGTGCTGCGCGCAAGCTCCAGCTTTTCGGGGATGGTGTCGCCGTGCGGGTTGCGGAAGGTGTTGACGCCGATGATGGGCAGCTCGCCGGTGTGCTTGAGCATCTCGTAGTGCATCGACTCGTCCTGGATGCGGCCACGCTGGTAGCCGGTCTCCATCGCACCCAGCACGCCGCCGCGCTCGGCAATGCGCTCGAACTCGGCCAGCACCGCTTCTTCCACCAGCTCGGTCAGCTCTTCGATGATGAAGGCACCCTGGTTCGGGTTCTCGTTCTTCGCCAGACCCCACTCCCGGTTGATGATGAGCTGGATGGCCATCGCGCGGCGCACCGAGTCCTCGGTGGGCGTGGTGATGGCTTCGTCGAAAGCGTTGGTGTGCAGCGAGTTGCAGTTGTCGTAGATCGCGATCAGGGCCTGCAGCGTGGTGCGGATGTCGTTGAACTGGATTTCCTGCGCGTGCAGGCTGCGGCCGCTGGTCTGGATGTGGTACTTCAGCTTCTGGCTGCGCTCGTTGGCGCCGTACTTCTCTTTCATCGCCACCGCCCAGATGCGGCGTGCCACGCGGCCCATCACCGTGTACTCCGGGTCCATGCCGTTGCTGAAGAAGAAGCTCAGGTTGGGCGCGAAGTCATCGATGTGCATGCCGCGCGCCAGATACGCCTCCACAAAGGTGAAGCCGTTGGACAGCGTGAAGGCCAGCTGCGAGATCGGGTTCGCGCCGGCCTCGGCGATGTGATAGCCCGAGATCGACACCGAGTAGAAGTTGCGCACGTTGTGGTGCACGAAGTACGCGGCGATGTCGCCCATCACCTTGAGCGAGAACTCGGTCGAGAAGATGCAGGTGTTTTGGCCCTGGTCTTCCTTCAGGATGTCGGCCTGCACCGTGCCACGCACATTGGCCAGTACCCATTCGCGGATCTTGGCGGTCTCGGTCTCGGTGGGGTCGCGTCCGTTGTCGGCCTTGAACTTGTCGATGTTCTGGTCGATCGCGGTGTTCATGAACATCGCAAGGATGCTCGGCGCCGGGCCGTTGATCGTCATCGACACGCTGGTGGTGGGGTTGCACAGGTCAAAGCCGCCGTACAGCACCTTCATGTCGTCCAGCGTGGCGATGCTCACGCCCGAGTTGCCCACCTTGCCGTAGATGTCGGGGCGCAGGTCGGGGTCGTTGCCGTACAGCGTGACCGAATCGAAGGCGGTCGACAGGCGCTTGGCCGGCATACCTTCGGAGAGCAGCTTGAAGCGCCGGTTGGTGCGGAACGGATCGCCTTCGCCCGCGAACATGCGTGTCGGGTCTTCGTTCTCGCGCTTGAAGGCGAAGGTGCCCGCGCTGTACGGGTAGCTGCCCGGCACGTTGTCAAGCATGAGCCACTTGAGGATTTCGCCGTGGTCTTCGTACTGCGGCAGGCTGACCTTGCGGATGGTGGTGCCCGACAGGCTCTTGGTGGTGAGTGCGGTGCGGATCTCCTTGTCGCGGATCTTCACCACGTATTCATCACCGGCGTAGGCCTTCTGCATGTCGGGCCACTGCGCCAGCAGCTTGCGCTCGGCTGCACCCAGCTCGGCGTCGCGCTGCTGGGCCAGGTCTTCCAGCGCCAGCAGGGCACGCTCTTTCTCGGGGTTGGCGGCCTTCAGCATGCGCTGGCTTTCGCGCAGCTGCTGGATCTCGCGGGCGAGCTTGGCCTGTGCGTGGGCGCGCCGCTTGTAGGCCCGCACCGTGTCGGAAATCTCGGCGAGGTAGCGGGTGCGCGCCGGCGGCACGATCGGCGTCTGGTTGGTGCTGTGGCGCACGCTGACCTTGGGCAGGCGGCCGTCCGCCAGCTTCAGGCCCAGGTCGGCCAGTCGCACTTTCAGCGCCTGGTACAGCGCGGTCACGCCGTCGTCGTTGAAGCGCGCCGCCATGGTGCCGAACACCGGCATCTGCTCGGTGGGGGTGGTCCAGGCTTCCTTGTTGCGCTGCACCTGCTTGGACACATCGCGCAGTGCGTCGGATGCACCCTTGCGGTCGAACTTGTTGATCGCGACGAACTCGGCGAAGTCCAGCATGTCGATCTTCTCGAGCTGGCTGGCGGCGCCGAACTCGGGCGTCATCACGTACATCGGTACATCCACGTGCGGCACGATGGCGGCGTCGCCCTGGCCAATGCCCGAGGTCTCGACGATCACCAGGTCAAAGCCCGCAGCCTTGCAGGCGGCCACCACGTCGGGCAAGGCTGCCGAAATCTCGCTGCCGAAGTCGCGCGTGGCCAGGCTGCGCATGTACACGCGTGCGCCGTTCTGCCAGGGGTTGATCGCATTCATGCGGATGCGGTCGCCCAGCAGTGCGCCGCCGCTCTTGCGGCGTGACGGGTCGATCGAGATGACCGCGATGCGCAGCGCGTCGTTCTGGTCCAGCCGGATGCGGCGGATCAGCTCATCGGTCAGCGAGGACTTGCCCGCACCGCCCGTGCCGGTGATGCCGAG
>JBDLRH010000159.1:0-11410 GCA_039800165.1 Pseudomonadota bacterium | reverse complement strand
CCGCCAGCGGCAGCCCGATCATGCGCTCGAGCTCGGCGCGGGGCAGGCCGTCGACCGCGTCGATCAGCACCAGGCCCTGCGGCGTGCAGGCCAGCGTGCACAGGTCGGTGTAGATGCGCTTGACGCAGCCGATGCCGGTCAGCGGGTAGCTGCAGCGCGCAACCACCTTGCTCTCTCCCTGCTTGGTCAGCAGGTCCATCATCACCCACGTCTGCTTGGCGCCGATGGCCAGATCCATCGCGCCGCCCACCGCCGGGATGGCGCCGGGCTCGCCGGTGCTCCAGTTGGCCAGGTCACCGCCGGCCGACACCTGAAACGCGCCCAGCACGCAGATGTCCAGATGACCGCCGCGCATCATCGCAAAGCTGTCGGCGTGATGAAAGAAGGCGCCGCCTGCGCGCAGCGTCACCGGCTGCTTGCCGGCGTTGATCAGGTCAAAGTCTTCCGCGCCTTCGGCGGGCGCAGGCCCCATGCCGAGGATGCCGTTCTCGCTGTGCAGCACCACCTCGCGCCCGGCGGGAATGTGGTTGGCCACCAGCGTGGGCATGCCGATGCCCAGGTTCACATAGGCGCCGTCAAAGATGTCTTGCGCCACGCGCTGCGCCAGCGCGTCCTTGCTGCGGCGGGTGTAGGCGGGCGTGCTCATGCGGCCGCCTTGAAGCCGCCGGCCTGCGTGGCCACGCGATCGATGCGCACCACATGCGTCACATGGATGCCGGGGGTGACGATGAACTCCGGGTCCAGCGCGCCCAGCTCCACGATCTCGTGCACCGTGGCCACGGTGCGCCTGGCGGCGGTGGCCATCACCGGGCCGAAGTTGCGCGCGGCCTTGCGGTAGGTGAGGTTGCCCCAGCGGTCGCCGCGCTCGGCGCGGATCAGCGCCAGGTCGCCATGGATCGGATGCTCCAGCACGTAGGGCTTGCCGTTGATCACGCGCGTTTCCTTCGGGGTACCGTCAGCGTGGTTGGCAAGCTCGGTGCCATAGCCGGTGGGTGTGAAGAAGGCGCCGATGCCCGCGCCTGCCGCACGCAGCCGCTCGGCCAGGTTGCCCTGCGGCACCAGCTCGAGCTCGATCTTGCCGCTGCGGTACAGGCCGTCGAACACATGCGAGTCCACCTGCCGCGGAAAGCTGCAGATGATCTTGCGCACGCGGCCGGTGGCCAGCAGCCGCGCCAGGCCGCTGTCACCGTTGCCCGCGTTGTTGTTCACTACCGTCAGGTCGCGCGCGCCCTGCTCAATCAGCCCGTCGATCAGCTCCAGCGGAATGCCGGCGGTGCCAAAGCCGCCGATCAGCACCGTGGCGCCGTCGGGCGTGCCCGCCAGCGCGTCGGCAATCGAGGGAGCGATCTTGTTGATCATCGTGGGGCAGCTCCGGCTCGGTCGAGGCTCAGTCGATCTTGGCGCCCGATTCCTTGACGATGCGCGCCCAGCGCACCAGGTCATCGCGCACGACGGTGGCCAGCTGCTCCGACGTGCCCTTGAACGGCTCGCAGCCCACGGTGGCGAGGCGCTCGCGCGCCTCGGCGCTGTCCAGCGCCTTGGCCACTTCGTCCTGCAGCACGCGGATGATTTCCTTGGGCGTGCCGGCCGGCGCGAACATGCCGTACCACGGGGTGGTGCCAAAGCCGCGGATGGTCTCGCCGATCGTCGGCACATCGGGCAGCGCCGGCAGCCGCCGCTCGTTCACCACGCCCAGCACCTTGAGCTTGCCCGCGCGGATGAAACCGATCGACGACGGCATGCTCTGCACCGACAGCGGCACCTGGCCGCTGACCACGTCGGTGGCCGCGGCGGCGGCGGCGCGGTAGGGAATGTGCTGCAGCTTGATATCGGTGGCCTTTTGCAGCATCTCGCCGATCAGGTGGTTCAGCGTGCCGTTGCCCGCCGAGGCGATCGAATACTTGCCGGGTGCGGCCTTGGCCAGCGCCACCAGCTCGGCCACGTTGTTGGCCGGAAAGCTCGGGTTGGCCACCAGCACATAGCCGGCACGCGCGAGCGGCGCCACCGGCTCGAAGTCCTTGACCGGATCGAAGCCCGGGTTCTGGTACAGCGCGGGGTTGATCACCTGCGCGCTGTCGGCGGTGATCATCACCGTGTAGCCGTCGGGGCGCGCCTTGGCCGCGGCCGCCGTGCCGACGTTGCCGCCTGCGCCCACGCGGTTTTCGATCACGAAGCTCTGGCCGAGCTGCTCGGAGAGCTTTTGCGCGACCACCCGCGCAATCGCATCGTTGGCGCCGCCCGCGGCCTGCGGAACGATCACCGTGACCGGCTTGGACGGGAACTTCTGGGCCATCGCGGCGCCGGCCATCCACAGACCGAGCGAAACACCGATGGCGGCCCCCACCATCTGCCTGAACCCCTTGCGCATGACGTGTCTCCTTTGATGTTCACCCTGCCGCTACAGCAGGAGCGTGAGTATCGCGCGGCTTGCCCGTGCGTGCACACAGCCGCCGCGCGGGCTGTCATTTGCCGATGCAGAACTTCGAGAAGATCACGCCCAGCAGGTCGTCGGGCGTGAATTCGCCGGTGATCTCGTTCAGCGCGTTTTGCGCCAGGCGCAGCTCTTCGGCCAGCAGGTCCAGCGCGGCGGCCTGCTGCGCCAGCCGCGCATCGGCCTCGCCCAGATGCGCCTCGACGCGGCGCAGCGCCTGCACATGCCGCTCGCGCGCGATGAACAGGCCCTCGGGCGCCGATTGCCAGCCCGCGATGTCCAGCAGCGTGCGGCGCAGTGCCTCCAGGCCGGCGCCGGTTTTCGCCGACAGGGCCACGGCGGCGTGGCGTGGCGATTCGTGCTGCGCGCCGTCACGCGGCGGCACCGCCGAGGCGCCGGGCGCGTCGGTCTTGTTCCACACGTCGATCACCGGCACCTGCGCGCCCACACGCTGCGCCAGTTGCCGGGCGATGGCGGCGTCGGCCTGCGCATAGTCGGGCTGCGCGCAGCGGGTGAGGTCGTGCATGAACAGCACCGCGTCGGCGCGGTCGATCTGGCCCCAGGCGCGCTCGATGCCGATGCGCTCGACCACGTCGTCGCTGTCGCGCAGGCCGGCGGTGTCCACCACATGCAGCGGCACGCCCTCGATCTGCAGCGTCTGCTGCACCACGTCACGCGTGGTGCCCGCCACCGGCGTGACGATGGCGAGCTCGGCGCCGGCCAGCGCATTGAGCAGCGAGCTCTTGCCCGCGTTCGGCTGGCCCGCAATCACCACATGGATGCCCTCGCGCAGAAGCGCGCCCTGCCGCGCGCGCGCCAGCACCTGCGCCACCTGCGCACGCAGCCGCGACAGCTGGCCTTGCGCGTCGGCCTTCTGCAGGAAGTCGATTTCTTCCTCGGGGAAGTCCAGCGTGGCCTCGACCAGCATGCGCAGGTGGATCAGCGCATCGCGCAGGGTGTGGATCTCGCGCGAGAACTCGCCCGACAGCGAGCGGCTGGCGCTGCGTGCGGCGGCTTCGGTGCTGGCGTCGATCAGGTCGGCAATGGCTTCGGCCTGCGCCAGGTCGATCTTGTCATTCAGGAAGGCGCGCTCGGTGAACTCGCCGGGCCGCGCCACGCGCAGGCCGGCCAGGCGCAGCTTGCCGGTGGCGGTATCGGCTTCGGCTGCGGCCTCGAGGCAACGCGCCAGCAGCAACTGCAGCACCACCGGCCCGCCATGGGCCTGCAGCTCCAGCACGTCTTCGCCGGTGAAGGAATGCGGCGCAGGAAAGAACAGGGCCAGGCCGTGATCGATGGCCGCGCCATCGGCCGCGCGAAACGGCCCGTAGCTGGCTTCGCGCGGCTTGAGCGCGCGGCCGCACAACGCCTGCGCCAGCGGCGCCAGGCCGCGGCCCGATACCCGCAAGATGCCCACCGCACCGCGCCCGGGGGCGGTGGCAATGGCTGCGATCGGATCGGGCGTCATGGCGGCATTGTGCTCAAGCGCACAGCGCGGGCCGAAAAGCGCAAGGGCCGCTTGCGCGGCCCCTGTGCTGCTTCAGCCAGCGGCGCGGCTTACTTGAACTTCGGCAGGTTGAACTGCGGCGGAACGCCCATGCGGGTGTTGATGATCCACTGCTGCGCAATCGACAGCACGTTGTTCGTGATCCAGTACAGCACCAGGCCGGCCGGGAAGAAGAAGAACATGATGCTGAAGGCCAGCGGCATGAACCACATCAGCTTGGCCTGCAGCGGATCGGGCGGCGTGGGGTTCAGCGCCGTCTGCAGCAGCGTGGTGAGCGTCATCACCACCGGCAGGATGAACCACGGGTCGGGCGTAGACAGGTCGGTGATCCAGCCCAGCCACGGGGCGTTGCGCATCTCCACGCTGGACAGCAGAACCCAGTACAGCGCGATGAACACGGGAATCTGCACCGCGATCGGGAAGCAGCCGCCCAGCGGGTTGACCTTTTCGTCGCGGTAGATGCGCATCATCTCCTGCTGCATCTGCTGCGGCTTGTCTTTCAGGCGCTCGCGCATTTCCATGATGCGCGGGTTGATCGCCTTCATCTTGGCCATGCTCTCGTAGGCCTTGGCATTGAGCCAGTAGAAGGCGATCTTGATCAGGAACACCAGGCCGATGATCGCCCAGCCCCAGTTGCCGATGAAGCTGTGCAGCTTCTCGAGCAGCCAGTACAGCGGCTTGGCGAGGATGGTGAACCAGCCGTAGTCCTTCACCAGCTCCAGGCCCGGGTACAGGCGCTCGAGCAGCTTCTCTTCCTGCGGGCCGACGAACAGGCGCGACTCCACCGCCTGGGATGCGCCGGGTGCCAGCGAGGGCAGCGCGGTGATGAAGCCGGTGGAGTACAGGTTGGCGTCGACCTTGCGCATGAACAGCTCGCGCTGCACGCCGTCGGCCAGCAGCCACGCGCTGACAAAGTAGTGCTGCACCATCGCCACATAGCCGTCGGGCGAGGTCTTCTCGAAATCGGCCTTGTTCTTTTCGATGTCGGTGAACTCGACCTTCTGGAACTTCTTTGCGCCGGTGTAGGCCGCCGGGCCGGTGAAGGTGTAGTAGAACGCCGACTCGCCCGCGGGCTTGTTGCCGTCGCGCACCAGCTGCAGGTACAGCTGCGGAGCCACCGGCGCGCTGCCGGTGTTCACCACTTCATGCTTCACCGCGATGTCGTAGCGGCCGCGCGTGAGGGTGTAGGTCTTCACCAGCTTCACGCCGCCCGACTCGGCCGACTCGAAGCGCAGCACCAGTTCGTTTTGCCCCGCCTTGAGTGCGGTGTCGCCCACAAAGCGCATGGGGCTCTTGTGGTTGGGCAGGCCGGGCGCGCCGATCAGGCCGGTCTGCGCCAGGTACACGCGACCGGGGCTCTGGTCGAGCAGCACGAAGTTGGCCTTGGCGTTCTCGTGCTCGCGGTAGTTCAGGAATTCGCTGCGGATGAGCGAGCCGCCTTCGCTGTCAAAGCTGAGCTTCATCACGTCGGTGGTGACGTGGATGCTTTCGCGCGGTGCGGCCGCAGCAGCAGAGGTCGGCACCGCCCCGGCGCCTGCGTTCGCATTCGCGCCGGGTGCTGCAGCGCCCGTGCTGGCAGGCGGCACGCTCGAGGGCGCCGCGGCGCTTGCACCCGAGGCCGCAGCAGCAGGCACCGCCGTGCCGTTGGCCGCCGGCGCGGTGCCGCTGGTGCTGGCCGGGCTGCTGGTGGCCGCCGGAGGCGTCGGGAAGAAGGTGGCCTGACGGCCGTTGTGGACCTGCCAGCGGTCCCACAGCAGCACCATGGAAAAGCCAAAGATCACCCAGAGGACGGTGCGGCGGATGTCGTTCATGACTGCGGTTGATTCGGTTTGTGTTGTTCTGTAGGGGCCGGGGCAGCCACGGCGGCGGCACCGTGCACAAGGCGCTTGAACAGCCGCTGTGCGGTGATGCGGTCGGGCACCGGGTCGAAGCCGCCGTCACACCACGGGTGGCAGCGCACCAGCCGCGCGGCGGTGAGGTAGCTGCCGCCAGCAGCACCGTGGCGCTGAAGCGCCGCCAGCGCATAGGCCGAGCAGGTGGGCTCGAAGCGGCAGGCCGAGCCCAGCCAGGGGCTGAGCAGCAAGCGGTAGCCGCGCACCAACGCGATCAGCGCGGCGCGGATCATGCCTTGGCCCCCGTCGGCGTGGCGGCGTGGGGTTTCAGCGCGCGGGCAAACAGCTGCTCGAGCTCGGCGCGCACCGCGCGCTTGAGCGGCTCGGACGCGGCGCTTTGGAACTGCTGGCGATCAAAGGTGCTGCGCAGCCGCACCACCAGCGCGGCACGCGGCAGGCGCGCCTCAAAGGCGGCGCCGACGGCATGCACCTGGCGGCGGATGGCGTTGCGCGTGACGGCGCGACGCGCCCAGCGCTTGGGCACCAGCGCGCCCAGCGCAGGCTCGCGGACAGGCCCCGCAGGCACAGTTGCCGGGGCCCCATCGACAGGGGATTCGAGCATGAGGCGATGCAGCGCAAAGTGCGCGCTGCGCGCCACGGTGTCACAGGCCAGGACGGCCTGGAACTGCTCCCGCGTCTTGAGCCGCTGCACAGGCGTGCCGGTCGAGGCGGTGCGGTGACGCGCGATCAGGGCGCGGCCAGCGCGGGCAGCCGGGCTCAGACAGCCAGGCGCTTGCGGCCCTTGGCACGGCGCGCGTTGATCACGGCGCGGCCGCCACGCGTCTTCATGCGCACCAGAAAGCCATGGGTGCGGGCGCGGCGCGTCTTGGACGGTTGGTAGGTACGTTTCATGGCGGACTCTCTTGGTGTGTTCGCTCTTGGGGTCGGTGCCGGCGGTTTCCGGCGAACCCGCGATTATCAGGGGAAATCCCAATCCCGACAAGGCGTTGGGCCCGGACACTGCAGTGGCTTGTACAAAACCCCTCGTCCGGCGGCGCCCGGCCCGATGCCGCAGTGCAGCATGTGGATAAGCTGAGAATAAAGTACATTCCAAGAACACGCAGAATGTGAAGTATCCACAAAAGGGAACCTAGGGCATGGACGAGGCAGGGGCACACGCACACGCGCAGCCAGACGATCACGGCGCCGGCGACAGCCTGTGGCAGGCCTGCCTGGATCAGCTGGCCCAGGAGCTGCCCGAGCAGCAGTTCAACACCTGGATCAAGCCCCTGTTTGCGCAGGTGGCGCCCGACTTTTCGCGGGTCACCGTGCTGGTGGCCAACCGCTTCAAGCTCGACTGGGTCCGCGCCCAATACGGCAGTCGCATCAGCGCCACACTGGAAAAGCTCTACGGCCAGCCGGTTGCGCTTGAGTTAGCGCTTGCTCCGCGCGAAGCCAGCGCCCGGCCTGCAAATTCTGTGGCCGCATCCGAGTCGGCTCCGGCGCTGGAGCCGGCCGAACTGGACGAAGAGCCGCTGGCCGCGGGCTTTCGCAACCGCCTGAATTCGGCGCTGACCTTCGACACCCTGGTGGAGGGCTCGGCCAACCGCATGGCGCGCTCGGCGGCGGCCTATGTGGCGGGCAGCCCGGGGCATCTGTACAACCCGCTGTTCATCTACGGCGGCGTGGGTCTGGGCAAGACGCACCTGATGCACGCCATCGGCAACAAGCTGCTGGCCGACCGGCCGCAGGCCAAGGTTCTCTACATCCACGCCGAGCAGTTCGTCACCGATGTGGTCAAAGCCTACCAGCGCAAGACCTTTGACGACTTCAAGGACAAGTACCACTCGCTGGACCTGCTGCTGATCGACGACGTGCAGTTCTTCGGCAACAAGGACCGCACGCAGGAAGAGTTCTTCAACGCCTTCGAGGCGCTGCTGGCCAAGAAGAGTCACATCGTCATGACCAGCGACACCTACCCCAAGGGGCTGCTGGACATCCACGAGCGGCTGATTTCGCGCTTCGATTCGGGCCTGACGGTGGCCATCGAGCCGCCCGAGCTCGAGATGCGGGTGGCCATCCTGATCAGCAAGGCGCGTGCCGAAGACGCCGAGATGCCCGAAGAGGTGGCCTTCTTCGTCGCCAAGAACGTGCGCTCCAACGTGCGCGAGCTCGAAGGCGCACTGCGCAAGATCCTGGCGTATTCGCGCTTCAACCAGAAAGAAATCTCGATCACGCTGGCGCGCGAGGCGCTGCGAGACCTGCTGTCCATCCAGAACCGGCAGATCAGTGTGGAAAACATCCAGAAAACGGTGGCCGACTACTACAAGATCAAGGTCGCCGACATGTATTCCAAGAAGCGGCCGGCCAGCATCGCGCGGCCGCGCCAGATTGCGATGTACCTGGCCAAGGAGCTCACCCAGAAAAGCCTGCCCGAGATCGGCGAGCTGTTCGGCGGACGCGACCACACCACGGTGCTGCATGCGGTGCGCAAGATTTCGACCGAGCGCCAGCAGCAGACCGAGCTGAACCAGCAGCTGCATGTGCTGGAGCAGACGCTCAAGGGTTGAATGAAGGCTGAAAGACGGCCCGAAAGCACCGCATGACCCACCCCACCATGAAGCCGCCCACCGTGTCAAAGGACAACTCTGGGGACAGAGCTGGCACAAGCCGGTGCTTGTCCACAGGCCGGGGGCTTTTGGCGGGGTTGTCCAGATCGGCGCGACAGCAGCGAAGCAGGCTTGAACACAGCATCGCAAGCGGGGCAAGTACTTGAAAAAACAGGGGAAAATGGCGCTTTTCCACAGATCAGGCCAACCCTTACCTATCTGCTACTAATTTGAATCATTGAAAACAATGAAGAGGTGGACATGATCGTGTTGAAGGCAACGCAGGAGAAGCTGCTGTCGGTGCTGCAGTCGGTGTCGGGCATCGTCGAGCGGCGTCACACCCTGCCTATCCTCGCCAATGTGCTCATCCGCAAGACCGGCAAATCGGTGCAGCTGACCACCAGCGACCTGGAGATCCAGATCCGCACCACCGCCGAGCTTGACGGTGCCGACGGCAGCTTCACCACCACGGTGGGCGCGCGCAAGCTGATCGACATCCTGCGTACCATGCCGGCCGATCAGGTGGTCAGCCTGGAGAGCAACCAGAGCAAGCTGGTGCTCAAGGGCGGCAAGAGCCGCTTCACGCTGCAGACGCTGCCGGCGGAAGACTTTCCGCTGGTGCAGGAATCGGCGAGCTTCGGCCCGGCCTTCAGCGTGCCGCAAAAGACGCTCAAGGGGCTGCTGGCGCAGGTGAGCTTTGCGATGGCGGTGCACGACATCCGCTACTACCTCAACGGCATCCTGTTCGTGGCCGAAGGCAAGACGCTGAGCCTGGTGGCCACCGACGGCCACCGCCTGGCCTTTGCCAGCGCCACGCTCGATGTGGACGTGCCGCGGCAAGAGGTGATCCTGCCGCGCAAGACGGTGCTGGAGATGCAGCGCCTGCTGTCGGATGCCGAAGGGCAGATCGAGATGCAGTTCGCCAACAACCAGGCCAAGTTCAGCTTCGAGGGCATGGAGTTCGTGACCAAGCTGGTCGAGGGCAAGTTCCCCGACTACAACCGCGTCATTCCGAAGAACCACCGCAACTCGGTCACCCTGGGCCGCGCGCCGCTGCTGGCGTGCCTGCAGCGCACCGCCATCCTGACCAGCGAGAAGTTCAAGGGCGTGCGCCTGAACATCGAGCCCGGCACGCTGCGTGTAGCCTCCAACAATGCCGAGCAGGAAGAGGCGATGGACGAGCTCGACATCGACTACGGCGGTGACAGCATCGAGATCGGCTTCAACGTCACCTACCTCATCGATGTGCTGACCAACATGGAGCAGGACATGGTGAAGATCGACCTGGCTGATTCCAACAGCTCGGCGCTGATCACCATCCCCGAGAACACCAGCTTCAAGTACGTGGTGATGCCGATGCGCATCTGACGCGGCGCAGCGCACCTTGCACCCCAAGCCAACCCGCGGTGACCGCGGGTTTGGTCATTCAAGAGAACGAGAAAACGGCACACCATGTCCGATCAGAACCAAGAACAGGGCGCCCAGCCGGGCCCCGGCGCCGCCAGCGGAGCCAGTGAAGGCTATGGCGAAAGCGCGATCCAGATCCTTGAAGGGCTGGAAGCGGTGCGCAAGCGCCCGGGCATGTACATCGGTGATACGTCAGACGGCACCGGCCTGCATCACCTGGTGTTCGAGGTGGTGGACAACTCGATTGACGAGGCGCTGGCCGGCCACTGCGACGACATCGTCGTCACCATCCATACCGACAACTCCATCAGCGTGGTGGACAACGGCCGCGGCATCCCCACCGGCGTGAAGATGGATGACAAGCACGAGCCCAAGCGCAGTGCTGCCGAGATTGCCCTGACCGAACTGCACGCGGGCGGCAAGTTCAACCAGAACAGCTACAAGGTGTCGGGCGGCCTGCACGGCGTGGGCGTGAGCTGCGTGAACGCGCTGAGCAAGTGGCTGCGGCTGACGGTGCGCCGCGAGGGCAAGGTGCACCACCTGGAGTTTGCGCGCGGCTTCGTGCAAAACCGCATCGTCAACCAGGCCGAAGGCGTGGACGTGTCGCCGATGAAGGTGATCGGCGAGACCGAGAAGCGCGGCACCGAGGTGCACTTTCTGCCCGACACCGAGATCTTCCAGCAGAACAACGAGTTCCACTACGAGATCCTGTCCAAGCGCCTGCGCGAGCTGAGCTTCCTGAACAACGGCGTGCGCATCCGCCTGATTGACGAGCGCACCGCCAAGGAAGACGACTTTTCGGGCGCGGGTGGCGTCAAGGGCTTTGTGGACTTCATCAACGCCAACAAGAAGGTGCTGCACCCCAACGCCTTCCATGCGATTGGCGCGCGCCCGGCCGACACCTATGGCGGCATCCCCGGCACCGAGATCGGCGTGGAAGTGGCGATGCAGTGGAACGACGGCTACAACGAGTCGGTGCTGTGCTTCACCAACAACATTCCGCAGCGTGACGGCGGCACCCACCTGACCGGCCTGCGCGCGGCGATGACGCGCGTGATCGGCAAGTACATCGACCAGAACGAGCTGGCCAAGAAGGCCAAGGTCGAGATCAGCGGCGACGACATGCGCGAGGGCCTGTGCTGCGTGCTGAGCGTGAAGGTGCCCGAGCCCAAGTTCAGCAGCCAGACCAAGGACAAGCTGGTGTCCAGCGAGGTGCGCGCACCGGTGGAAGACATCGTGGCCAAGGCGCTGACGGAATTTCTGGAAGAGCGGCCCAACGACGCGAAGATCATCTGCGGCAAGATCGTCGAGGCGGCCCGCGCGCGCGAAGCGGCGCGCAAGGCCCGCGAGATGACGCGCCGCAAGGGCGTGCTGGACGGAATGGGCCTGCCCGGCAAGCTGGCCGACTGCCAGGAGAAGGACCCCGCGCAGTGCGAGATCTACATCGTGGAGGGCGACTCGGCCGGCGGCAGTGCCAAGCAGGGGCGCGACCGCAAGTTCCAGGCGATCCTGCCGCTGCGCGGCAAGATCCTGAACGTGGAGAAGGCGCGCTACGAGAAGCTGCTGACCAGCAACGAAATCGTCACGCTGATCACCGCACTGGGCACCGGCATCGGCCGCGCGGGCG
>JBDLRH010000158.1:0-20475 GCA_039800165.1 Pseudomonadota bacterium | reverse complement strand
CCGCCGCTCGGGCACCGACACGCTGTGGATGTCGGCGTTGCTGCTGGCGTTGCTGTTTTCCAGTGCGTCGAAAGGCGAAGGCGTGGATGCCATGGGTACTGCTCCTTGGGTTGACGAGGGGTGCTCAGGGGAAGGGGTCAGGTGTCGATCTCGGCCACCACCGGGGCGTGGTCGCTGGGCTTTTCCCACTTGCGCGGTACACGGTCCACCGCGCACGACTTCACTGCATCGCGCAGCGCCGCGCTGACCAGCACATGGTCGATGCGCAGGCCGCGGTTCTTCTGGAAGCCGAGCATGCGGTAGTCCCACCACGAAAACGTCTTGGGCGGATGATCGAACAGCCGGAAGGCGTCGGTCAAGCCTGCATCCAGCAGGGCGCGGAAGTGCGCGCGTTCCTCGTCGGTGTGGTGGATGGTGCCGCGCAGGCCCTCGGGGTCACAGCTGTCGCAGTCTTCGGGCGCCACGTTGAAGTCGCCCATCAGCACCAGCCGCGGGTGCACCGCCAGTTCGGCGCGCACATGCGCCAGCAGCGCAGCGAGCCAGCGCAGCTTGTAGGCGAACTTCTCGCTGCCCGGTTCCTGGCCGTTGACGAAGTAGGCGTTGATGATGCGCAGCGGCCCGCCTGCGGCATCCGCCGTGGCGGTGATCACGCGCGACTGCTCGTCGTCGAACCCCGGGATGTTGCGCACCACGTCGCGCAGCGGCGTGCGCGACAGCAGTGCCACGCCGTTGTAGGTTTTCTGGCCGAAGGCCTCTGCCTGATAGCCCGCCTCGCGCAGCGCATCGTGCGGGAACTTGTCGTCGGTGAGCTTGAGTTCCTGTAGCCCGATCACGTCCACCGGGTTGGCCTGCAACCACTGCAGCAGGTGCGGCAAGCGGGTGTTGAGGGAGTTGACGTTCCAGGTGGCCAGCTTCATGGTGTGAATGCAATGGGCAGATCAGGCGCGCAGGACGTGTTGTGCGGGGGCGGGCTTCAAGCGCTGCGCCGCTCGTAGGTGACGAAGGCAAACGGCAGGCCGCTGGCTGCGGTGTGCGCCTCGCGTGCCACCTCGTGCCATGCCGGGCCGAGTGTGGGTGCGAAGGCGTCGCCTTCGAAGTCGCGTGCGATCTCGGTGACCACCGCGCGCTGCGCCAGCGGCTCGGCCAGGCGGTACAGCTCGGCGCCGCCCATCACCCAGGCGGTGGCCTCGGGCGGGCACAGTGCGCAGGCCTCTTGCAGCGACGCGGCGCGGCGCACGCTGTCGCTGGCCGGCGCGGGCTGCCACTGCGCATTGCGGGTGACGACGATGTTGAGCCGCCCGGGAAGCGGGCGGAACTTCGGTGGCAGCGAGTCCCAGGTCTTGCGGCCCATGATCACCGGGCAGCCCAGCGTGAGGCGCTTGAAGTGCGCCAGGTCTTCAGGCAGGTGCCAGGGCAGGGCGTTGTCGCGGCCAATCACGCCGTTGGCGGCGCGGGCGTAGATCAGCTGCAGCGGCATGAAGGACTTGCCCGATCGGCCAACAACCCCGCGGCCGTGCTCACACCGCCACCGGTGCCTTGATCGCCGGGTGGCACTGGTAGTCGAGCACCTCGAAGTCTTCGTACGCATAGTCGAAGATCGAAGCCGGCTTGCGCTTGATGTTCAGCGTTGGGTACGGGTAGGGCGTGCGCGAGAGCTGCAGCTCCACCTGCTCCACATGGTTGCTGTAGATGTGGCAGTCGCCGCCGGTCCACACAAAGTCGCCCACATCCAGGTCGCACTGCTGCGCCAGCATGTGCGTCAGCAGCGCATAGCTCGCGATGTTGAACGGCACGCCCAGAAAGATGTCGGCGCTGCGCTGGTAAAGCTGGCACGACAGCTTGCCGCGCTCGCCTGGCGCCTGCGGTGGCGCCACATAGAACTGGAAGAAGGCGTGGCAGGGCATCAGCGCCATCTTCGGCAGGTCGGCCACGTTCCACGCGCTCACGAGGATGCGGCGCGAGTCGGGGTTGGTCTTGAGCGTCTTCACCACATCGCTGATCTGGTCGATGTGACCCCCATCGGGCGTGGGCCAGCTGCGCCATTGCACCCCATACACCGGGCCCAGGCTGCCGTCTTCGCGCGCCCATTCGTCCCAGATGGTGCAGCCACGCTCCTGCAGCCACTTCACGTTGCTGTCGCCGCGCAGGAACCACAGCAGCTCGACGATGATCGCCTTGAGGAACACCTTCTTGGTGGTCACCAGCGGGAAGCCTTCGCTCAGGTCAAACCGCATCTGGTGGCCGAACACGCTGCGCGTGCCGGTGCCGGTGCGGTCGGTCTTGCTCACGCCCGTGGTGAACACATGGCGCATGAAGTCTTCGTACTGGGAGCGGACGGGGCGGGACATCATGGTAGGCAAGTGTATTGCCGTCGGCGGCATGTGGGGCGGTACGGGGGCGGCACGGGGGCGGCGCGGGGGCGGACAGTCAGACACATCGGGGCGGCACTGCCCTGCCGCGGTGCCGAAATACCCTGTTACCTCGAGCCGGGCCGTTGCGGCGGATTCGGGGTGTCTTTGGGGCGACAATCGGCGCCCCCTGTCTTCGTTGGCCGTCCAGATGTCATCCGATCCCCAGCAAGAACAATTCGCCCCGTCACACGACCAGAACGCGCTGCAGCGCGCAGCGCTCGCCTACCACCGCGCCCAGCACGCCGACGACACCGGCGGCAAGGTATCGATTGCGGTGACCAAGCGTGTGGATTCGCAGGACGACTTGTCTCTGGCCTATTCGCCCGGCGTGGCCGTGCCCTGCATGGAGATCGCGCGCGACCCGGCCGCGGCCTACCAGTACACCGCCAAGGGCAACCTGGTGGCGGTCATCACCAACGGTACCGCGGTGCTGGGCCTGGGCCACATCGGCGCGGTGGCCGGCAAGCCGGTGATGGAAGGCAAGGCGGTCCTGTTCAAGAAGTTCGCCGGCATCGACGCCTTTGACATCGAGATCGACGAGACCGACCCGAAGAAGCTGATCGAGATCATTGCCTCGCTGCACCCCACCTTCGGCGGCATCAATCTCGAGGACATCAAGGCGCCCGAGTGCTTCGAGATCGAGCGCGCGCTGCGCTCGCGGCTGTCGATCCCGGTCTTCCACGACGACCAGCACGGCACGGCCATCGTGGTGGCCGCCGGCCTGCTGAATGCGCTGCACCTGCAGGGCAAGCAACTGAAGGACGTGCGCCTCGTGGTCAATGGCGCCGGTGCTGCGGCGATTGCCTGCCTGGACCTGCTGCTGCATCTGGGCCTGGACAGGGGCAAGACCGTTGTTTGCGATTCCAAGGGCGTGATCTGGCGCGGCCGCAACGCCAAGGGCGACGACGGCGAGAAGGCCGCGTGGGCCGCTGACACCGCAGCGCGCACCCTGGCCGACGCGCTGGAGCGCGCCGACGTGTTCCTCGGCCTGTCGGGCCCCGGGGCGGTCAGCGCGGACATGGTGCGCAAGATGGCCAGCAAGCCCGTGGTGTTTGCGCTGGCCAACCCCGAGCCCGAGATCCGCCCCGAGAAGGTGATGGCGGTGGCGGCGGATGCGATCACCGCAACCGGCCGCTCGGACTATGCCAACCAGGTCAACAACGCGCTGTGCTTCCCCTACCTGTTCCGCGCGGCGCTGGACGTGGGTGCGCCCAACATCAACGAGCCGATGAAGGTGGCAGCGGTGCAGGCGCTGGCCGATCTGGCGCGCGCTGATGCGGGCTTCGGCCGCGACAAGCTGCTGCCCACGCTGCTGGACGCGCGGCTGCTGGAAGAGGTGTCGCTGCGCGTGGCGCAGGCGGCGATGGACAGCGCCAACGCGGCGCGGCCGGTGGACGCGGCGACCTACCGCGCGCGCTTGAAGCGCCTGTCAGACCGCCTGCACGCATGAGGCCGCGCGAGAGCGGGGCCGCCTGAGCTTCAGGGTGCGATCACCCGCCCCGGGTTCATCAGGTTGTGCGGATCGAGCGCGCGCTTGATGCCACGCATCATCTGCAGTGCCACCGCCGACTTGTAGCGCGGCAGCTTGTCGGCCTTGAGCTCGCCCACACCGTGCTCGGCCGAGATCGAGCCGCCGAAGTCGCGCACCGCATCGAACACCAGGGTGTTGACCTCGGTCTCGCGCTCGTTCAGGAAGGCCCGCGCATCACCGCCCTGCGGTGCCTGGACGTTGTAGTGCAGGTTGCCGTCGCCCAGATGGCCGAAGTTCACCAGCCGCACGCCGGGGATGGCGCGCGCCAGCAGCGCATCGGTGTGGGCGCAGAACGCCGCAATGCGTGACACCGGCACCGAGATGTCGTGTTTGATGTTCAGGCCTTCTTCGGCCTGCGCCAGAGGAATGCTTTCGCGGATGTGCCAGAGCTCGCGCGCCTGCGCAATGCTCTCGGCCACCACCGCATCGGCCACGCAACCGGCCTCGACCGCCGACTCCAGCAGCCCTTCGAAGCGCTCGCGTGCGTGCACCTCGGATTCGCTGTCCGAGTTTTCCAGCAGCACAAACCAGGGCGACGCTGCCAGCGGCGGCATGCGCAGCTGCGGGAAGTGGCGCGCCACCAGCTCCACCGAAAAGCGGTTCATCACCTCAAAGCCGGTGAGCGACGCGCCGAGCTGGCGGTGGGCCAGCGCCAGCAGCCGCACCGCATCGTCGAGCGAGGGCACCTGCGCCCAGGCGGTCAGGCAGGCCGCGGGCAGCGGCACCATCTTCATCGTGGCGGCGGTGATGATGCCCAGCGTGCCTTCGCTGCCGATGAACAGATGGCGCAGGTCGTAGCCGGTGTTGTCCTTGCGAAGCCCGCTCAGGCCATCCCACACCTCGCCCTGCGGCGTGACGACCTCCAGCCCCAGGCACAGGTCGCGCGTGTTGCCGTAGCGCAGCACCTGGGTGCCGCCGGCATTGGTGCCCAGGTTGCCGCCAATGGTGCAGCTGCCCTCGGCTGCCAGGCTCAGCGGAAACAGGAAACCCGCGCGCTCGCAGGCCTGCTGCAGGTTCTGCAGGATGCAGCCGGCCTCCACCGTCACCGTCAGGTTGTCGGCGTCGATCGCGCGCACCGCATTCATGCGTTGCAGGCTCAGCACCACCTGCGTGCCGCTGTCGTCGGGCACCGAGCCGACCACCAGACCGGTGTTGCCGCCCTGCGGCACGATCGATGTGCGGGCAGCGGCGCAGGCGCGCACCACGGCGGCCACCTCGGCGGTGCTGGCCGGGCGCACCACCGCCAGCGCGCGGCCGCGCGAGCGCTTGCGCCAGTCCTGCTCCCAGGCGCTGAGGTCGGTGCCGGGGTCGTCATGGGTGAGCACATTCGCTGCGCCCACCGCAGAGCGCAGTAGCGCGATCAGTGGTTCGATCGTTGCGGGGGGTATCGCAACGCTGGAGGAGGGCTTGGCAGACATGGGGCGCGTACTCGTCGGCTCGGGGTGCGTCGCTCAGCCCTGCTGCGCCGCTGCACGGAAGCGCATGCGCACATGCAGCGCGCAGGCGGCGAACAGGACCACGCACAGCACCACCTCGGCCATGGCGAAGTAGCTGCTGGGCGCGCGGTCGCTCCAGGCGCGCACCACACCTTCGGTGAAGTAAAGCCACACCAGCAGGCTGACCCAGCGGTAGGTGTACAGGCGGTTCTTCAGCAGCCCGGCCAGCGGGACGCACAGCGGCAGCACCTTGAGTGCCAGCAGCGATCCGCCCGGACGCACCGGCGCAAGCCACAGCTCCCACAGCAGCCCCAGCACGATCAGGCCGATCAGGCTGCCCACCGCCAGGTTGCGTGTGAGCTGAACTTCGGGGGTGGGCGCGGTGGCGGTCTGCATGGCGGTGGCATGATAGCCGCCGCTGTTGCGCCACCGCTGTTCATGGTCTTCACTTCTTCCATCCGCGCCCTGCCCGGGGTGCTGCGCGACTTTCCGTGGCGCCAGGCGCTGCGCGACCTGCGGCTGCGCCTGCGCGAAGACCGGCTGAGCATGACCGCGGGCAGCCTCACCTTTACCACCACGCTGGCGCTGGTGCCACTGTTGGCGGTGGTGCTGGCGGTGTTCACCGCGTTCCCGGTGTTCGGCAAGCTGCAGGCGAGCCTGCAGCAGTGGCTGGCCGACAGCCTGGTGCCGCCCGGCATCGCGCGGCAGGTCAGCGGCTATCTCACCCAGTTCGCCAGCAAGGCCTCGCGGCTGGGCTGGGTGGGCCTGGGGGCGCTGGCGGCCACCGCCCTGATGCTGGTGCTGACCATCGACCGCTCGCTCAACGCCATCTGGGGCGTGCGCGAGCGCCGACCGTTCCTGCGCAGCGTGCTGATCTACACCGTGGCGCTGACGCTCGGGCCGCTGCTGCTGGCGCTCAGCCTGGCGATGACCTCGTATGCGGTGTCGGCATCGCGCGGGCTGGTGGGTGCCTTGCCGGCGGGTGTGCGCGGCGTGTTCGATCTGGTGGACTTTGCCATCGCCGCGCTCGGCATCGCGGCGCTGTACCGCTTCGTGCCGCTGGCGCCGGTGGACAGCCGGCATGCACTGGCAGGCGGCGTCATCGCTTCGCTGGGGCTGGAGCTGTCGAAAGCCGGCCTGGGCCTGTACCTCACGCTGGTGCCGAGCTATTCGGTGATCTATGGCGCGTTTGCCTCGGTGCCGATCCTGCTGCTGTGGATTTATCTGGTGTGGATGGTGCTGCTGCTGGCGGCCGTGGTCGTGGCGCAGCTGCCTGCGTGGCTGCCGCGCAGCGGCGCCTTCACTCCAGCACGAACGGTGCGCTGAGAAAGCCGCGAAAGCGCGCCCGCCCGCCACGCACCGGTGGCGCGCTCAGGCGGTGGCGCGCAAAGCGCTGCAGGAAGCGGCCGATCGCAATGCGGCCCTCCAGCCGCGCCAGGCTCAGGCCGGCGCACTGGTGCACGCCGAAACCGAACGCAAGATGCCGGTTGTCGGTGCGGGCCAGATCCAGCCGGTCGGGATCAGCGAACACGGCGGGGTCGCGGTTGGCTGCACCGATGCACAGGGTGATCAGCGCGCCGGCGGGCAGGTCCACGCCACCGATGCGGCAGTCGGTGGTGGCACGCCGGTTGCCGAGCTGGTTGGAGGACTCAAAGCGCAGGAATTCATCCACCGCCGGCGTCATCAGCGCTTCCTGCGCTGCAGCGTCGTTGCGGGTGCGATGGAGGTCAGCGATCAAGCGCTCACGCACCTGCGGCCATTCGTGCAGGCACACCAGCGCATTGCCGATCAGGTTGGTGGTGGTCTCGTGGCCTGCATTGAGGATGAACACGCAGTTTTGCAGCAGCTCCGCTTCGCTGAGCTGCTCGCCCGCGCTGCCTGCCGCGCCGCGCTCGCCCTGGATCAGCCGCGTCAGCACGTCGTGCTCGGGGTCGCCCGGGTTCTGGCGGCGATCGGCCACCAGCTCGCGCAGGTAGGCGGTGAACTCGCTCACGCTGCGGTTGCCCAGCGCCTCCTGCTCGGGCGTGAGGCGCGGCTCCAGCGCGCCGAGGATGGCCAGTGACCAGGCGCGCAGCGGGCCGCGGTCGGCGTGCGGCACGCCCAGCAGGTTGCCGATGATTTCCACCGGGATGGCCGACGCAAAGTCTTCGATCAGGTCACCGTGGCCGCGTGCTTCGATGTCGTCCAGAAGGCGGTCGACCAGCGTGATGAGACCGGCCTCCATGCCGGCGATGGCGCGGCGCGTGAGTGCGCCCATGATCAGCTTGCGCACCCGGGTGTGCAGCGGCGGGTCGTTGAACACCAGGCTGGTGGTGTGGTGCTGGTACAGCGGCGCGGGCTGCTCGCTGCTGCCGAAGGGCGCGTGGTTGTACTTGGGGCCGAACTCGGGCTTCTTGTCGGAGCAAAAGCGCTGCGCGTCGCGGTACACCTCCACCAGATCGGCATGGCGCGTCAGCAACCACGAGCCGTCGGGCATGCGGCGCACCGGCTCATGCTCGCGCAGCGCGGCGTACACCGGGTAGGGGTTGTCGTAGAAGTCGCGCGGCAGCTCGCGCAGGTCGAGGCCGCGCGCGATCTGCGCGGCGCGCTCGGGTGCCATCGGCGGGGTGATGTGAAAGCCGGTCATCCGTGCGATTCGCTGCGCAAGAAGTCGCGCAGCACGGCCAGCGTGGCGTCGGGCGCCTCGTTCATCTGGTGATGGCCCACCGGTACGCTGGCCACCTGCACCCGCAGCCCGGCACCGCGCGCCTTGGCGATCAGGCCCTGCGCTGCCTTGGGCGGCGTCATCTGGTCGGCATCTCCCGAGAGGAACAGCACCGGTGCGGTCACCTGCGTGATGGCCGCTTCGCCGTTGGCATAGCCGTTGCAGGCAGCAAAGCCGATGTGGAACACGTTCTCGTGCGGGTTGCTGCGCAGCACCCGGCGGTTGAGCGCGTGGCTGGCGCCCCAGACCCAGGTGCCCGGGCCCAGCGCCGAAGGCGGCGGCGCAAGCGTGCTGCGCGAGAACACATTGATCATGTGGATCGCTTTCTCGGGCTCGTTGAGCGACGCTTCCAGCAGCGCAGGCGACACCTTCATCGGGAACGCGGTGCCCACCAGCACGAGGTGCGTCACGCGGTCCTTCAGCCGGGCTGCGGCCTCCAGCGCAATCAGCGACCCCCAGCTGTGGCCCGTCAGCGCTGCCTTCTGCACGCCCGCTGCGTCCAGCATCGCAGCGACGAAATCGGCTGCTGCCTCCACCGTGCGCGGCGCCGGGCCTTCGCTGCGGCAGTGGCCGGGCAGGTCCACCGCCAGCACATTGAAGCCGTGGTGCGCGAGGTAGCGCGTCTGCAGGATCCACACGCTGTGGTCGTTCAGTGCGCCGTGGATGAACACGACGGTGGGCTTGGCCGCATCGAAGGGCTTGCCGCCGGTGTAGCAGTAGGTGCGCCGGCCTTGGACGTCGAGGTACATGCTCAGGCCCCCGCTTTCTCGGCCGCCTTGAAGGCGCGCTTGAGGTCGTCGATCAGGTCGTCCGGGTCTTCCAGGCCGATGGACAGGCGGATCGTGCCCTGGGTGATGCCCGCACCCGCCAGTGCCTCGTCGCTCATGCGGAAGTGTGTGGTGCTCGCCGGGTGGATCACCAGCGAGCGGCAGTCGCCCACGTTGGCCAGGTGGCTGAAGATCTTGAGCGCGTCGACAAAGGCCTTGCCTTGCTCGCGCGAGCCCTTCATGTCGAAGCTGAACACCGAGCCGGCACCCCGCGGCAGGAGTTTTTGCGCCAGCGCGTGGCTCGGGTGCGACTCCAGCAGCGGATGGCCCACGCGCGACACCATCGGGTGGCTGGCAAGGAACTGCACCAGCCGCTCGGTGTTGGAGGTGTGACGCGCCATGCGCAGCGGCAGCGTCTCGATGCCCTGCAAGATCAGCCATGCGGTGTGCGGGCTCATGCAGGCACCGAAGTCACGCAGGCCCTCGCGGCGCGCCCGCAGCAAGAACGCGCCCACGGTGGACTCTTCGGTGAACACCATGTTGTGAAAGCCCTCATAGGGCGCGGTGAGTTCGGCAAAGCGGCCCTTCGTCGCCGGGCCTTCCCAGTCGAAGCTGCCGCCATCGACCACGATGCCACCCACCACCGTGCCGTGGCCGCTCAGGAACTTGGTGGCCGAGTGGTAGACCAGATCTGCGCCATGCACAAGCGGCTTCATCAGCCAGGGCGAGGTGAGGGTGCTGTCCACCAGCAGGGGCACGCCGGAGTCGTGCGCGATCTGCGCCACGGTGGGGATGTCCAGCACGTCCATACCCGGGTTGCCCACCGTCTCGCCGAAGAACAGCTTGGTGTTTGGCCGCACCGCGGCGCGCCAGCCGTCGATGTCGCCTGGCTTGACGAAGGTGGTGTCGATGCCGAAACGGCGCAGGGTGTAGTGCAGCAGGTTCTGCGAGCCGCCGTACAGCGCGGTGGAGGCGACGATGTGCGAGCCCGCGCCCATCAGCGTGGCCACGGCGAGGTGCAGCGCCGCCTGGCCGCTGGCAGTCGAAATCGCGCCAATGCCGTCTTCCAGCGCAGACACCCGCTGCTCCAGCACCGCGTTGGTGGGGTTGCTGATGCGGCTGTAGACATGGCCCGCACGCTCCAGGTTGAACAGCGATGCCGCATGCTCGCTGGACTCGAAGACGAACGAGGTGCTCAGGTGGATGGGCACCGCGCGCGCGCCGGTGGCCGGGTCGGGGGCGGCGCCGGCGTGCAGGGCCAGCGTGTCGAAGCCGGGGACGGAATAGCCTGCCAAGGGGAGTCTCCTCAACGCGGACGGTGCCGCCATGCTTGCGCCGCGGCGCGATGTGGTGCGATCATAGTGGCGCAGCAGGCCGCATCGGGCGCCGCAGCGTCAGCAGAGGACCACCATGAAAGTCAGCGACATCCTTCGCGTCAAGGGCGGAACGCTCTACACCATCACCCCGGAAGATTCGCTGGCCGACGCCACGAAACTGATGGCCGAAAAGGACATCGGTTCGCTGGTGGTGATGGCCCATGGCCTGGTGGTCGGCATCCTGACGTTCCGCGAGGTGATCCAGGCGGTGGTGAAGAACGGCGGCAAGGTCGACGGCGTGTCGGTCTACCGCGCGATGGATGCCGGCCCGCTGACCTGCACCATGGAGACCGAGCTCGACGAGGTGCGCCGCATGATGCTGAACCGCCATGCGCGCTACATGCCGGTCATCGACAAGCGCATGCTGATGGGCGTGATCAGCTTCTACGACGTCGCCAAGTCGGTGGTGGACGCGCAGAACTTCGAGAACCAGATGCTCAAGGCCTACATCCGCGACTGGCCGGCCGAAGACAGCAACACGCCCGCCGCATCGCCGGGCTGATCGCTGCGCGCTCGGGCCTGTGGCCGCCCGCGAGGGGCTGAGATAATCGCTGCATGAGCGGCAATACCTTCGGCACCCTGTTCGCGGTCACCAATTTCGGCGAATCGCACGGCCCCGCGATCGGCTGCGTGATCGACGGCTGCCCGCCCGGCATGGAATTGTCCGAGGCCGACATCCAGCCCGAACTCGACCGCCGCCGCCCCGGCACCAGCCGGCATGTGACCCAGCGCAACGAGCCGGATGCGGTTGAAATCCTGTCGGGCGTGTACGAGGGCAAGACCACCGGCACGCCGATCTGCCTGCTGATCCGCAACACCGACCAGCGCAGCAAGGACTACGGCGACATCGCCCAGACCTTCCGCCCCGGCCATGCCGACTACACCTACCTGCAGAAGTACGGCCTGCGCGACCCGCGCGGCGGCGGCCGCTCGTCCGCACGCCTGACCGCGCCGATGGTGGCGGCCGGCGCCGTGGCCCGCAAGTGGCTGCATCAGCAGCACGGCACCACCTTTCACGGCTGCATGACGCAGATCGGCGACCAGACCATCGGCTTTGAGGACTGGGCCCATGTGCCCACCAATCCGTTCTTTGCGCCGGTGGCCGACGTGTCGCACCTCGAGGCCTACATGGACGCGCTGCGCAAGGCCGGGGACTCATGCGGTGCGCGCATCCGCGTGGTGGCCAAGGGCATGCCGGTGGGGCTGGGCGCGCCGCTGTTCGACAAGCTCGATGCCGACATTGCCTACGCGATGATGGGCATCAATGCGGTCAAGGGTGTGGAGATCGGCGCAGGCTTTGCCAGCGTGGCGCAGCGCGGCAGCAACCACGGCGACTCGCTCAGCCCGCAAGGCTTTCGCAGCAACAACGCAGGCGGCGTACTGGGCGGCATCAGCACCGGGCAAGACCTGGAAGTGCAGATCGCGATCAAGCCCACCAGCTCGATCATCACGCCGCGCGAGACCATCAACCTGCGCGGCGAATCCACCGAAGTGATCACCAAGGGCCGGCACGACCCCTGTGTGGGCATCCGCGCCACGCCGATCGCCGAGGCGATGCTGGCGCTCGTGGTGATGGACCACGCGCTGCGCCACCGCGCGCAGAACGCCGACGTGGTGAGCCCGCTGACGGCGATCCCCGGGTCGGCCGCAGCCCCTTCGCACAAGGGATGACCGCGCTCAGCGCGGCAGCGCGCCGGCGCCAGCTGGTTCCCTTTGCCGCGCTGTCGGCAAGCTACTTCGCGCACATCGGCTTCTTCAACCCGTACCTGCCGCTGTGGCTGAAGGACCTGGGCTTTCCGATTGCGGTGATCTCGGTGCTGGCCTCGGTGCAGTCGTTCACCCGCGTGTTTGCGCCGTACGCCTGGGGCGCGCTGAGCGACCACACCGGCCACCGGGTGCGGCTGCTGCGCATCAGTGCGGCCCTGGCGCTGGTGATGTCGCTCGGCCTGTTGGTTACGGGCGGGCCGCTGTGGATCGGCGTGGTGCTGCTGGCGCTTTTCATCTGCACCAGCTCGATGATGTCGCTGACCGAAGCGGCGATGGCGCATCTGGTGGCAGGCGACTGGGGCCGCTATGGCCGGGTGCGGCTGTGGGGCTCGGCGGGTTTTCTGGTGACGGTGTTTGCCGCCGGCGCCTGGTTCGAGGCCTTCGGCATGCAGCATTTTCCGGCGTGGACGCTGCTCACGCTGACCGGCGTGCTGCTGTGCACCTGGTGGCTGCCCGATGTGCGCGACCGCACGCACCACGACGACGATGCCAAGCCTTCGGTGTGGCCGGTGCTCCAGCGCCCGGCGGTGCGCTGGTTCTTTGCCTCGCTGCTGTGCCATGTGATGTCGCACTTTGCGATCTACGGCTTCCTGTCGCTGTACCTCGACGCACTGGGCTACAGCAAGACGGTGATCGGTGCGTTGTGGGCCGTGTCGGTGGTGGTGGAGATTGCGTGGTTCTTTGTGCAGGGCCGCTGGATCGGGCAGCTGGCGATGACGCAGTGGCTGCTGCTCGGCGGTGTGGCCACCGTGCTGCGCATGGCGCTGACCGCGGGCCTTGGCCACTGGACGCTGGCCATCCTGGGCGCGCAGCTCTTGCATGCGCTGACCTTTGCGTCGCACCACACGGCCTGCATCGCGCTGGTGAGCGAGCTCTTTCCGGGACGCTTGCGTGCGCGCGGCCAGGCGCTGTTCACCGTGGTGGGCTATGGCTGCAGCGGCGTGGTGGGCGTGCTGGCCGGCGGCTGGGTGGCCAGCCACTGGGGCTTCGAGGCGCTGTTCTGGTGTGCCACCGTGCTGGCGCTGGCCGGCACCCTGTGCGCCTGGCGCATGCGGCACGCCGCGGGTGCGCTCACGCCTCGGGCGGAGACGAGCGGAACGGGTTGAAGCCGGTGATCATCGCGCTGGCCGCGAGGATCAGCAGGCAGCCCGGCACCATGCCTGGCGTGACCGGCTCGCCGAGGAACAGGGCGCCCCAGGTCACGCCGAACAGCGGAATCATGAACGCGGCCGAGGTGGACGCGGTGGCCGTGATCTCGCGCATCAGCCGCATGCTGACCCAGTACATCAGCCCCGAGGTGATGCAGCCCAGCACCAGCACCGCCGCCACCGCCCCCCAGGTGGGTTGCATCACCGGGGTGGATGCGGCCAGCGGCACCGCCAGCATCGCGCTGGCCGCCACATGGATGGCTGCCGAGGCGGGCAGGGGCTGGTGCTTGAGCGTTGCGCGCTTCATGAAGATCGCGCCCACGCCGTAGGCCGCCGAGGCCACCATGCAGGCCAGTGCCGCCAGCACCACCGCGGTGGTCACTTCGACCGGGCCCAGCTGCACCAGCAGCGCCACGCCGACAAAGCCCATCAGGCAACCCGCCAGCTTGGTCAGGGTCAGCCGCTCCTCGCGCAGGGCGGCGGCCACCAGCACACCGAACAGCGGCGAGGTCGAGTTGAGCACCGCCGCATAGCCGGCAGGCAGCGTGAGCGAGGCATAGCTGAACAGCACGAAGGGCGGCACCACCGTCAGCAGGCTGATGGCCGTCAGCCCCGGCCAGGCCGAACGCTCGGGCCAGGCGTGGCGCAGCAGTCGCATCAGCACCGCCAGCACCATGGCGGCCAGCAGGCAGCGCAAACCCGCCAGCCCCAGCGGCGTGAGGGCGGGCACCGAGATGCGGATCAGCGGGAAGGATGCGCCCCACAGGGCCGACAGGCCGACCAGTTGGGCGAAGTGGCGTGCTTGCATGCGCCCGCTATTGTGACCGGTTGTGTCCGATGTGTAACGCCATCGCCCCTTCCGGGTGCATCGACGGCCGCCGATTCGGGCCGGCCCTTATGTACTTTTCAGTACATTTATACTATCTTTCGCCCCGTTCCTGCTTGTATGTCAAATGAACTGAACAGACCATGAGCGATTTGCTGATGCAAGGCGGCACCGGCCGCGAACCGATGCAGGCGTCGTACGCGGGCGACGCCAACCCGATCGGCCTCGACGGCGTGGAGTTCGTCGAATACGCCACGCCACGGCCGCAGGCGCTGGGCCAGGTGCTCGAATCGATGGGCTTTCGGCCGGTGGCGCGCCACCGCTCGCGCGAGGTCACGCTGTACCGGCAGGGTGCACTCAACGTGGTGGTCAATGCCCATCCGGCCGACCTGCCCGGCGCGCTGCATGGCGAGCAGGCACCGGTGTTGTCGGCGATTGCGCTGCGCGTGCGCGATGCGCGCGCCGCCTTTGCGCTGGTGCGCGAGCGCGGCGCGTGGGAGGTGCCCGCCCATGCCGAGGTGATGGAGCTCAACATCCCCGCGATCCACGGCCCGGGTTCAAGCCGCATCTACTTCGTGGACCGCTACAAGGAGTTCTCGATCTACGACGTGGACTTCGTGCCCATTCCGTCGGTCGACCCGCATCCGCCGGCGGTCGCCGGCCTGCACTTCTTTGGCATCGTGCAGTACATCGGCCCGGGCCGCAGCGCCGACTGGATCGAGTTCTATCGCGAGCTGTTTGGCCTGGCGCTGATCCCTGACGAGCAGCGCTTCGGCATCATGCCCAAGGGGCACCTGATGCGCGCACCGGCGCTGGAGGCCGGCAACGGCTTCATGCTGCAGCTGGTGGAGCCCGACCCGGATGTGCTGGACACCGACGAGCGGCTGCAGCGCATCGGCCTGGGTGTGCCCGACGTGGCGCTGGCGGTGCAGGCGCTGCGCCGCCTGGGCATGGAGTTCGTCGAGACGCCGCAGGCGCACACCGAGTCGCGTGGCGCGATCACCCGCACCTACCTGGGCTCGGTGATGTTCGAGCTGGTGCACAGCGCGGGGCGGCCATGAACATCGCGAACTTCGGCATGGACACCATCACCCTGGCCGGGCCGCTGGAGGCCAAGCTTTCGGCGATGCGGCAGGCCGGCTTTTCGCAGGTGATGCTCAAGGCCAACGACCTGGTGGGCCACCCCGGCGGGCTGGACGCCGCGGTGCAGGCGGTGCGCGGCAGCGGCCTGCGCGGCACCGGCTTTCAGGTGCTGCGCGACTTCGAAGGCCTGTCGGGGCACCTGCACGACTACAAGGTCGACATCGCCAAGGCGATGCTGCAGATGTGCCAGGCGCTGGGCTGCAAGGTGCTGCTGGCCTGCTCGTCGACCTCGGCGCATGCCTCGCAGGAGCGGGATGCGATCGCGCGCGACCTGCGCAAGCTGGCGATGCTGGCGCTGCCGCTGGGCATCCGCATCGCGTACGAGGGCCTGTCGTGGGGCCGCACCATCAACGAGTTCACCACCGCCTGGGACGCGGTGAGCCAGGCCGACTGCCCGAACCTGGGCATCGGCATCGACTCGTACCACATCCTCGCGGCCAAGACGCCACTGGATGCGCTTGAGGACATCGACCCCGGGAAGATCTTTCTGGTGCAGCTGTCGGACTTCATGTGGCAGGAGACGCGCAGCTTTGAGGAGCGCATGGCCACCGCGCGCACCTTCCGCGTGTTCCCGGGCGAGGGCGTGCACAGCGAGGAGATCGCGCAGCTGGTGCTGCGGCTCGACCGGCTGGGCTACGCAGGTGACTACAGCTTTGAAGTGTTCAACGACGACTACCTGAACCTGCCGCTGCCGGTGGTGTGCGAGCGCGCACGCCGCAGCGCCGTGTGGCTGGCCGAGGGCGTGCTGCGCCGCTCGGTGCCGCTGCCCGGCGAGATGAAGCTGCGCAGCGCCCACCGATAATCCAGCCCATGAAGACCGCACTCATCCTCAACGGACCCAACCTCAACCTGCTGGGCACGCGCGAGCCGGCCATCTACGGCAGCGCCACGCTGGCCGATGTGGAGGCGCTGTGCGCCAAGGCCTGCGCCGCGCACGGCTTCAAGGCCGATTGCCGCCAGAGCAACCACGAGGGCCAGCTGGTGGACTGGATCCACGAAGCCGGGCGCCTGCATGCCGCCGGGCAGCTGGCGGGCGTGGTGCTCAACGCGGGCGCCTACACCCACACCAGCGTCGCGCTGCACGACGCGATCAAGGGCACCGGCATCACCTGCATCGAGCTGCACATCAGCAATGTGCATGCGCGCGAGGCCTTCCGCCACCACAGCTACCTGTCGCCGGCCTGCAAGGCGGTGATGTGCGGCTTTGGGGTGCAGGGCTACGCGCTGGCGATTGCCGGCCTGGCGCAGGCCTGAGGCGCATCGTGGCCGGCCGGCGCGCGAGCGCGCGTACCAACGACCCCGAGCGCACCCGCGCCGACATCATCGAAGTCGCCACGCGCGAGTTCGCCGAGAAGGGCCTGGCCGGCGCCCGCATCGACGACATCGCCGCAGCCATGCGCACCAGCAAGCGCATGATCTATTACTACTTCGGCAGCAAGGAGCAGCTGTATGTGGCGGTGCTCGAAGAAGCCTACCGCCGCATCCGCAGCATCGAGTCCGACCTGCACCTGCAGGACCTGGCGCCCGAGGCGGCGCTGCGCACGCTGGTGGCCTTCACCGTGGACTACCAGCGCGCCAACCCGGACTTCATCCGCCTGGTGATGACCGAGAACATCCACCGCGGCGTCTTTCTGGAGGGCAGCCGCACCATCCAGGAGCTCAACATACCGGCGATCACGGCGGTCAAGGAGATCTACGAGCGCGGGGTGAAGGAGGGCGTGTTCCGCAAGGGCATCGACCCGGTGGACCTGCACATGTCCATCAGCGCGCTGTCGGTCTTCAACGTGGCCAACCGCCACACCTTTGCGCTGATCTTCAAGCGCGACCTCGACGCCCCGGCTGCAGTGGCGGCGCGGCGCGAAAGCATCGTCGAGATGGTGCTGCGCTTCGTGCGCAAGTAACCAGATGGTGGCCTTTGTCTTGACTTATGCGGGTTTTCCCGAGTTTGTAAAAACTAACTAGTTCGTACATAATTTGGGCGTCATGAAACGGATCGATCGCCTGATGGACCAGTACTGCCGCCTGCTGGGCGCGGCCATGGTGGCCTGCCTGGCGCTGATGGTGGTGCTGGTGTTCGGCAACGTGGTCATGCGCTACGGCTTCAACTCGGGGCTGACGGTTTCCGAAGAACTTGCCCGCTGGCTGTTCGTCTGGATGACCTTCATGGGCGCCATCATTGCGCTGCGCGAACGCGGCCACCTGGGTACCGACTTCCTGGTGGGGCGGCTGTCGCCTGCGGGCAAGAAGGTGTGCCTGGTGGTGGCGCACCTGGTGATGCTGGCGATGTGCGTGCTGCTGCTGCGCGGCGCGTGGGTACAGGCGGTCATCAACGCCGGCTCCACCAGCGCGGTGATGGAGGTGCCGGTGGCGTGGCTGTACGCCAGCGGCGTGGTGTTCGCCGTCTCGGGGGTGTTGCTGCTGCTGCACAACCTGTGGCGCCTGGTCAGCGGCCAGCTCGACGAGTCCGAGCTGGTGGGCGTCCGCGAGTCGGAAGAGCAACCGCACTGAGGCGCGACGCCGCTGCCGCCATGACCATCCTCGTCTTCCTCGGATCGCTGCTGGGCGCCATGGCGCTGGGCGTGCCCATCGCGTTCTCGCTGCTGGCGTGCGGCGTGGCGCTGATGTGGCACCTCAACATGTTCGATGCGCAGATCCTGGCGCAAAACGTGATCGAGGGGGCCAACAGCTTCCCGTTGCTGGCCGTGCCGTTCTTCATGCTGGCCGGCGAGGTCATGAATGTCGGCGGCCTGTCGCGTCGCATCGTCAACTTCGCGATGGCGCTCGTCGGCCATGTGCGCGGCGGCCTGGGCTATGTGGCCATCGTCGCCGCGGTGATGATGGCTGCGCTGTCGGGTTCGGCGGTGGCCGACGCGGCTGCGCTGTCGGCGCTGCTGCTGCCCATGATGGTGGCAGCCGGCCACGACAAGGCCCGCTCCGCAGGTTTGCTGTCGGCGGCCAGCATCATCGCACCGGTCATCCCGCCGAGCATCGGCTTCGTGATCTTCGGCGTGGCGGCCAACGTGTCGATTTCCAAGCTGTTCCTGGCCGGCATCGTGCCTGGCGTGCTGCTGGGCGTGGCGCTGTGGGTCACCTGGTGGTGGCTGGTGCGCAAGGAGCAGGTCGCCACACCGCCGCGCAAGAGCGCGGCCGAAGTGCTGGCCGCACTGAAAGACGCCACCTTTGCGCTGGGCCTGCCGGTCATCGTGATCGCCGGCCTGAAGTTCGGCGTGTTCACGCCCACGGAGGCCGCTGTGGTGGCTGCCGTCTACGCGCTGCTGATCTCCGTGTTTGTGTATCGCGAGCTCAAGCTGTCTCAGCTGTACGGCGTGTTCCTGTCGGCGGCCAAGACCACCGCCGTGATCATGTTCCTGGTGGCAGCGGCCATGGTGTCGGCCTGGCTGATCACCGTGGCGCAGCTGCCCGACCAGATCGTCAGCCTGCTGCAGCCGCTGCTGGACAGCCCGCGGCTGCTGATGCTCGCCATCATGGTGCTGGTGATCCTGGTGGGCACCGCCATGGACATGACGCCCACCATCCTGATCCTCACCCCGGTGCTCATGCCCATCGTCAAGGCTGCAGGCATCGACCCGGTGTACTTCGGCGTGCTGTTCATCATGAACAACGCGATCGGCCTGATCACGCCCCCGGTGGGCACCGTGCTCAACACCGTGGCCGGCGTCGGCAAGGTCAGCATGGACCAGGTCACGCGTGGCGTGTGGCCATTCATGATCGCGCAGTTCGCCCTGATGTTCCTGATGGTGGCGTTCCCGCAGATCGTGATCTGGCCGGCGCGCTGGCTGGCAGGCTGAGTCGCGCTGGCGGACGATGTTTTTCCGGTAGCGCCGATGGGTACGACGGCGCTGCCCCCTGACAAGTACCCGTAGACCCCAAGGAGACTTCGATGAAACGTGTGATGCTCAAGACCCTCGTCGCCGCGATGGCGCTGGCTGCCTTCGGTGCTGCCCAGGCGCAGGACAAGACGATCAAGTTCGCGACCCAGAACCCCAAGGGCCATCCGCTGGTGATGGGCATGGAGAAGTTCAAGGACATCGTCGAGGCCAAGTCGGGCGGCAAGCTCAAGGTCAACCTGTTCCCCGGCGGCACGCTGGGCAGCGACCAGGCCAACATCTCCGCGCTGCAGGGCGGCACGCTCGAGATGGTCACGATGAACTCGGGCATCCTGGCCAGCCAGGTCAAGGACTTTGCGGTGTTCGACTTCCCGTTCATGTTCGCCAACACCCGCGAGGCGGACGCCATCCTCGACGGCGCCTTCGGCAAGAAGATGCACGCCAAGCTCGACGAGAAGGGCCTGGTCGGCCTGACCTACTGGGAGCTCGGCTTTCGCAACATCACCAACAGCAAGCGTCCCCTGAACAAGGTGGAAGACATCGCTGGCCTGAAGCTGCGCGTGATCCCCAACCCGATCAACGTGGACTGGGTCAAGGCGCTGGACGCCAACCCGACGCCGCTGCCGTTCCCCGAGGTGTACGCCGCGCTGGAACAAAAGGCGATTGACGGCCAGGAGAACCCGGTCACCGTGATCAACGCCAACAAGTTCTTCGAAGTTCAGAAGTTCGCGGCCATCACCAACCACCAGTACAACCCGCAGTCGGTGATGATCAGCAAGAAGTTCTGGGACACGCTGTCGGCTGCCGAAAAGGTGATCGTGCAGGACGCCGCGGTTGAGGCCGGCAAGTACCAGCGCGAGCAGGCGCGCGGCCAGGTCGCCGCTGCCCTGGACAACATGAAGAAGAACGGCATGCAGGTCACCGAGTTCCCGGCGGCCGAGGTGATCAAGTTCGCACAGAAGATGCAGCCGGTCATCAGCAAGCACGCCGCCACGGTGGGTGAGGCCACGGTGAACGAGCTGCTGGCCGAGCTGGCCCGCGTGCGTCGCTGACCGACCGCCTGGCCACTGCGACGCGCTTCCTCCGTGCATCGCATCTGCTGCTGACTCGCCGACCATGAACGCCCCCGAGCGCCTGCCCGTTCTGCCTGTTGCGCCTGCTGTGCCAACCCCCTCTGCCTTGCCCGGCACCGGGGCCATGGCAGGGGCGGGGACAGTGCCGCGCAAGCTGCTCGTCGGGCTGATCGGCTCGGGCATCCAGCGCTCGCTCACGCCGGCAATGCATGAGGAAGAGGCGCGCCACCACGGCCTGAAGCTGCACTACCAGCTGATCGATCTGGATGTGACGGGCCGCACCGTGCAGGCGCTGCCGGGCCTGATCGAGGCGGCGCGCGTCATGGGCTTTGCCGGCCTGAACATCACCTACCCGTGCAAGCAGGCGGTGATCCCGCTGCTCGATGAGCTGTCGGACGAGGCGCGTGCCATGGGCGCGGTCAACACCGTGGTGTTTCGCGATGGC
>JBDLRH010000157.1:0-59929 GCA_039800165.1 Pseudomonadota bacterium | reverse complement strand
CGAAGCGCATCACGTCGCGCCCGGCCTTCTTGTAGAAGCCGGCCTTGGTCTTCTGGCCCAGAAAGCCCTGCTCCAGCAGTGCCTTGAGCACCGGCGGCGTGGCAAAGCTGCCGTAGAACGGATCGGTGGCTTCGTTCAGGTTGTCCTGCAGCGTCTTCATCACATGGGCCAGCGTGTCCAGGCCAACGATGTCGGCGGTGCGGAAGGTGCCGCTGCCCGCGCGTCCCAGCTTCTTGCCGGTCAGGTCATCGACCACATCGAAGCTCAGGCCATAGTTCTCCACCTCCTTGAAGGTGCCCAGCAGCCCCGCAATGCCGATGCGGTTGGCGATGAAGTTGGGCGTGTCCTTGGCGCGGATCACGCCCTTGCCCAGGCCGGTGGTGACGAAGGTCTCCAGCGCATCCAGGATGTCGGCACGGGTGTGCGGCGTGGCGATCAGCTCCACCAGCGTCATGTAGCGCGGCGGGTTGAAGAAGTGGATGCCGCAAAAGCGCGGCTTCAACGCATCTGGCAGCGCCTCGCCCAGCTTCGTGATGCTCAGGCCCGAGGTGTTGGACGCGAGGATGGCGTGCTGTGCAACGAAGGGCGCGATCTTTCGGTACAGATCGTGCTTCCAGTCCATGCGCTCGGCAATCGCCTCGATGATCAGGTCGCACTCGCGCAGCTGCTCCAGATGCTCCTCGTAGTTGGCCGCAGCGATCAGCGTGGCGTCGGCGGCCACGCCCAGCGGGGAAGGCTTGAGCTTCTTCAGGCCGTCGATGGCCTTGGTGACGATGCCGTTCTTGCTTCCTTCTTTCGAGGGGAGATCAAACAGCGTGACCGGCACCTTGACGTTGACCAGGTGCGCAGCGATCTGCGCGCCCATCACGCCGGCGCCGAGCACCGCCACGCGGCGCACTTGGAATCGGGACATGGTGTCTCCTTGGCGTGCTGCGGCTCAGGCCAGCGCGGCGTCGGTGTCCATCAGGACCTTGCTGCCGCTGCGCGCGGTGCGCATCAGGGTGGCGGTCTCGGGGAACAGCTTGGCGAAGTAAAAGCGCGCGGTCTGCAGCTTGGCGGTGTAGAACGGGTCGGTACTGCCGGCCGCGATCTGGCGCAGCGCCACCTGCGCCATGCGCGCCCAGAAGTAGCCAAACACCAGGTGCCCCGCCACACGCAGGTAGTCCACCGCGGCGGCGCCCACCTCGTCGGCGTTCTGCATGCCCTTGAAGCCGATCTCGGTGGTGAACTTGGTGATCTGGTCGGCCAGGCCTGCCAGCGGGTTGATGAACTCGGCCATCTTCTCGTTGACGCCCTCTTCCTCGATCAGCGCACCGACCATCTTGCCGAACTTCTTGAGCGTGGCGCCCTGGTTGCCCAGCACCTTGCGGCCCAGCAGGTCCAGGCTCTGGATGGTGTTGGTGCCCTCGTAGATCATGTTGATGCGCGCGTCGCGCACGTACTGCTCCATGCCCCATTCCTTGATGAAGCCGTGGCCGCCGAACACCTGCAGGCAGTGGCTGGTGGCGATCCAGCCGTTGTCGGTGATGAAGGCCTTGACGATGGGCGTGAGCAGCGCCACCAGCTCGGCGCTGTTCTTGCGCACCTTCTCGTCGGGGTGGTTCAGCTCGCGGTCGATCAGCAGCGCGCAGTACAGGCTGAGCGCGCGGCCGCCCTCGGCGTAGGCCTTGGCGGTCAGCAGCATCTTGCGCACATCCGGGTGCACGATGATCGGATCGGCCGGCTTGTCCTTGGCCTTGGTACCCGACAGGCTGCGCATCTGGATGCGGTCTTTCGCGTAGGCCAGCGCGTTCTGGTAGGCCACCTCGGTCAGGCCCAGCGACTGCATGCCCACGCCGATGCGCGCGGCGTTCATCATCACGAACATGGCCGCCAGCCCCCTGTGCGGCTCGCCCACCATCGTGCCCACCGCGCCGTCCAGCACCATCTGGCAGGTGGCGTTGCCGTGGATGCCCATCTTGTGCTCCAGGCCGCCGCAGTAGATGCCGTTGCGCGCACCCAGCGAGCCGTCGGCGTTCACCATGAACTTGGGCACCACGAACAGGCTGATGCCCTTGCTGCCGGGGGGCGCATCGGGCAGGCGGGCCAGCACCAGGTGCACAATGTTCGACACGAAATCGTGCTCGCCTGCGCTGATGAAGATCTTCTGGCCGGTGATGCGGTAACTGCCGTCCGCCTGCGGCTCGGCCTTGGTGCGCAACAGGCCCAGGTCGGTGCCGCAGTGCGGCTCGGTCAGGCACATGGTGCCGGTCCATTCACCGCTGGTGAGCTTGGGCAGGAACATCGCCTTCTGCTCGGGCGTGCCGTGCGCATGCAGGCATTCATATGCGCCGTGCGTGAGGCCCGGGTACATCGTCCACGCCTGGTTGGCGCTGTTGAGCATCTCGTAGAAGCACTGGTTCACCACGATCGGCAGGCCCTGCCCGCCGTAGTCGGGGTCGGCCGACAGCGCCGGCCAGCCACCTGCCACATAGGTCTGGAAGGCCTCCTTGAAGCCCTTGGGCGTGGTGACTTCGTGGGTGGTCTTGTCCAGGGTGCAGCCCTCTTCGTCGCCGCTGATGTTGAGCGGGAAGATCACCTCGGCGGCGAACTTGCCGCCTTCTTCGAGCACCGCATTGATGGTGTCGGCGTCGACCTCGGCGTGCGCGGGCATCGCCTTGTATTCATCGGTGACCTGCAGCAGCTCGTGCATGACGAACTGCATGTCGCGCAGGGGCGGGGTGTAGGTGGGCATGTGCTTACTCCTTTGGGTGATCGGCAGATCGGCGTGTGGCGCGCCGTCTTGAGGGTGGATTGGCAGATGGCGCGGCCGCCGCCTGGCCTGCCGGGGTGGCGTAGCGCTGCACCACGCTGTCAAAGCCGGCGCGGGCGCGATCGATCGAGGCGCTTTGGCGCAAGAAGCGCGCCTCGTAGTGCAGCGCGAGGATCAGGCCGTGGATTTCGAACAGCACCTGGGCCACGTCGGCGTCTGCGCGCAGATGGCCCTCAGCCTGGCACTGCCTCAGCGCGCGCTTCATCGCGTCCATCCAGGCCTGCACCATGCTGACCAGCGCATCGCGCACCGGGCCCGGCCGGTCGTCGAATTCGACCGCGCCACCGATGTAGATGCAGCCCGAGTCGATTTCCACCGAGGTGCGGCGCATCCAGTTCTCGAACAGCGCGCGCAGGCGCGGCAGGCCGCGCTCCTGCTCCATCGCAGGAAAAAAGACCTCGTGCTCGAAGCGCGCGTGGTATTCGCGGATGACCGAGATCTGCAGTTCCTCGCGCGAGCCGAAGTGGGCAAACACGCCCGACTTGCTCATGCGCATCACCTCGGCCAGCGCGCCGATCGACAGGCCTTCCAGCCCGATCTGCGCAGCCAGGCCGAGGGCGGCATCGACGATGGCGGCCTTGGTCTGCTGGCCCTTGTGCAGGGCCCGCGCGCCGCGCTCGGGCGCATCGGCCGCTTGGTCAGCAGCCGGGTCGGCGCCGCTGCCGGGCGCGCCGGCAGGCGCAGAGGGAATGCGGTGGGATGGCATGGCAGGCACAAAATAGAACGACCGTTCTATTTTGCACCATGCCGCGGCCCCGCGGGTGAGCGGGGTCAGTTGCGGGGGGCGTTCAGCGCTTGAGGCTGAAGGCCACCACCTTCTGGCGCTGCTCGCCCAGGCCCTGGATGCCCAGCGTCATCACATCGCCGCGCTTGAGGAACACCGGCGGCTTCATGCCCATGCCCACGCCGGGCGGGGTGCCGGTGGTGATCACGTCGCCGGGCTCGAGCGTCATGAACTGGCTCACATAGCTCACCAGCTTGGCCGCGCCGAAGATCATCGTCTTGGTGCTGCCGCTTTGTACGCGCTTGCCGTTCAGGTCAAGCCACATGTCGAGCTTCTGCGGGTTGGGCACCTCGTCGCGCGTCACCAGCCACGGGCCGATCGGGCCGAAGGTGTCGCAGCCCTTGCCCTTGTCCCACTGCGGGCCGCGCTCCAACTGATACTCGCGCTCGGACACGTCGTTCACCACGCAGTAGCCGGCCACATGGTTCAGCGCGTCCTTCTGGCTCACGTAGCGCGCGGTGGTGCCGATGACGATGCCCAGCTCCACCTCCCAGTCGCTCTTCTTCGAGCCCTTGGGCAGCATCACGTCATCGTCCGGGCCCTGGATGGAGGTGGTCGCCTTCATGAAGACGATCGGCTCTTTGGGGATCGGCATGCCGGCCTCGGCCGCGTGGTCAGAGTAGTTCAGGCCGATCGCCACGAACTTGCGGATGCCCGACACCGGGCAGCCCATGCGCGGCTTGCCCTTCACCGCCGGCAGCTTGGATGCATCGAGCCTGGCCAGCTTCTTGAGTGCGGCATCGCCCAGCACCTCGGGCGTGATGTCCTGGACGACCTTGCTCAGGTCGCGCAGCTGCCCTTGCGCATCGATGAGGCCGGGCTTTTCCTTGCCGGGGTTGCCATAGCGAACGAGTTTCATGGGTTCTCCTTGTGATGAAGTCAGTAGGTCGAGCGTCCGCCCGACAGGTCGAACACCGCGCCGGTGGAAAAGGAACATTCGTCGGTGCACAGCCAGGTCACCATTGCGGCGATCTCCTCAGGCGTGCCGAAGCGGCCCATCGGAATCTTCGACAGCATGAACTGGATGTGCTCGGGCGTCATCTGGTCGAAGATGGCCGTCTTCACCGCCGCCGGCGTGACGCAGTTCACCCGGATGCCGCTGTCGGCCAGTTCCTTGCCCAGGGATTTGGTCAGCCCGATCACCGCCGCCTTGCTGGCGCTGTAGGCGCTGGCATTCGGGTTGCCGTCCTTGCCCGCCACCGAGGCGATGTTGACGATGCGCCCGTGGTTGTGCTCGCGCATCCACGGCACCACCTCGCGGCAGCAGTAGAACAGGCCGTTGAGGTTGACATCCATCACCTGCCGCCAGCCGTCCACCGGGTAGTCCCACACCTTGGTGTTGGGCCCGGTGATGCCGGCGCTGTTGATGAGCGCATGCACCTGCGCACGGGCCTTGCGGGTGGCGGCCACGGCCGCCTGCACCGACGCGTGGTCGGCCACATCCACCTGCACCGCATCTGCTGCGGCGCCGATGGCCTGGGCGGCGCGCTGCGCAGCCGGCAGGTCGCGGTCCCACAGCGTGACGCTGCCGCCCGAGGCCACCAGCCGCTGCGCGATCGCCAGCCCCAGGCCGGTGGCACCACCGGTCACGATCGCGTGCCGGCCCTTGAAGTCGAGTTGGTTCATGGTGGGTGCCGCGCCCGCGTCAGATCGTCATGCCGCCGTCGATGTTGTACGACTGGCCGGTGACGAAGGTCGACTCGTCGCTGGCCAGGAACACCACCAGCGGCGCGATCTCGTGCGCCTGCGCCAGGCGGCCCATCGGCTGGCGCGCGATGAAGTTCTTGCGCGCCTGCACCGGGTCGTCATATGCGTTGATGCGGTCGGCCAGCGAGGGCGTGTCCACCGTGCCGGGGCAGATGGCGTTGCAGCGCACGCCCTTGCCCACATAGTCCATCGCCACGCTCTTGGTGATGCCGATCACCGCCGCCTTGCTGGCGCTGTAGATGAAGCGGTTGGGCAGGCCCTTGATGCTGCACACGCTGGCCATGTTGATGATGCTGCCGCCCCCGCCTTGCACCATCTTCGGCAACGCCGCCTGCATCATCCAGAACTGCGAGCGGCAGTTCAGGTTGAAGGCGAAGTCCCATTCGGCGTCGGTTGCCTGCTCGATGGTGCCGTTGTGCACGAAGCCCGCGCAGTTGAACAGCACGTCGATGCGCGGCAGGCCGGCCACGCAGGCGTCGATGGCCTTGCGGTCCAGCACATCCAGTGCCTGCGTGCGCACGTTGGCCACGCCGGCGTAGCTTTCCAGCAGCTTGGCGTTCACGTCGGTGGCGAGCACCTGCGCGCCCTCGGCAGCCAGCGCCAGGGCGCTGGCGCGGCCGATGCCCTGGCCGGCGGCGGTGACGAGAGCGGTCTTGCCCTTCAGTCGCATGGGAATGTCTCCTGTGACGGTGTTCTTGTGTGGCGTGGATTGTCGGCCACCGTGCAGCAGCCTCCGGCACCGGCCGGGCCCCGCTGCTCAGGGTTTTGCCTGATGCGACGGCCAGAAGGCGGCTGGCATCCTGAGGCCATTCTAGATTGGTCAGACCTCTTGACCAGTCCCCGCCAAGCCATCCGCCCCACCTGCTGTTGCCCACGCGACTCGCCATGCCGCTTCAGACCGTCGAACCGCAGCGCCTGTACCGGCAGATCGCCGGGCAGCTGCGTTCGCTGATCGATCGCGGCGAGTATGCGCCGGGCACGCGGCTGCCCGCCGAGCGCGACCTGGCGCGCCATCTGGGCGTGAGCCGGCCCTCGGTGCGCGAGGCGCTGATTGCGCTGGAGGTCGAAGGCGTGATCGATGTGCGCACCGGCTCGGGCATCTATGTGCTGGAGGCCACCAAGCCAAAGCGCCCGGCGCGGCCCTCGAGACCCAATGGAGCGTCGGCTGCGCACTCGACCAAAACAGCAACAGCGCCCGCCGGCAGCGGCTCCGACTGGGGCCCGCTGGAGGTGATGCGTGCGCGGGCGGTGGTCGAATCCGAGGTGGCCGCGCTGGCGGCACGACACGCCCGGCGCGCCGACACCGAGCGCATGGCGCAGGCGCTGGAGCAGATGCGCGCCGAGGCCAGCGACGGCCATGCGCCGCGGCTGGGCGACGAGGCGTTTCACCTTGCCATCGCATCGGCCTGCGGCAACGACGTGCTGCGCGACACCGTCAGCCACTACTGGCAGGCGCGCCACAGCGCGCTGTTCGAGCGGCTCACCGGCTATTTCGAGAACCCGCCCTCGTGGCGCGCTGCGCTTGCCGAGCACGGCGCGGTCCTCGAGGCCATCCGCTCGCGCGACGCAGACGCCGCGCGCAGCGCGATGCAGCGCCACCTGAAGAAGGCGCACGACCGATACAGCGCGAGCTGGCGCCGCGCCAATGTGGCCTGACATCGGCAGGCGTCATCCCCAGCCCAGCATCCCCACCCTGAAAACCAACCCAGAAGGAGACAGCGATGAAGAAGCGTTTTGCAATCCAGGCCCTCGCGGCCGCCGCGCTGGCAGCCGGCAGCCTGGCCACCGTGGGCGTGGCCCAGGCCCAGACCAAGCTCAAGTGGGCGCACGTGTACGAGACCTCCGAGCCGTACCACAAGTGGTCGGTGTGGGCCGCTGACGAGTTCAAGAAGCGCACCAACGGCAAGTACGAGATCCAGGTGTTCCCGGCCTCCAGCCTGGGCAAGGAAAGCGACATCAACCAGGGCCTGCAGCTCGGCACGGTGGACATCATCCTGACCGGCGCCTCGTTTGCCGCGCGCTCGTTCCCGCGGCTGGCCGTGAGCTACTACCCGTTCACCTTCCGCGATGCGGACCATGTGCTCAAGTACGCCAAGAGCGACGTGTTCCGCGAGCTCGCCGAGGGCTACAAGCGCGCCAGCGGCGGCAACACCGTCACCGCGATGACCTACTACGGCGTGCGCCACTCCACCACCAACAAGCCCTTCCGCAACTGCGACGAGATGAAGGGCCTGAAGATGCGCGTGCCCGATGCGCCGGCCTACACCGCGCTGCCGCGCGCCTGCGGTGCCAACCCCACGCCGATCGCCTTTGCCGAGGTGTACCTGGCGCTGCAAAACGGCACGGTGGATGCGCAGGAAAACCCGCTGCCCACCATCGAGGCCAAGAAGTTCTTCGAGGTGCAAAAGCACATCGTCCTGACCGGCCACATCGCCGACGCGCTGCTGACGGTGGTGTCGCCCTCGCTGATGGGCCGCCTCACGCCGGCCGAGCAGAAGCTGTTCTCCGACATCTCGCAGGAGGCCGCCGAGAAGGCCAGCCAGGAGATCCGCAAGCGCGAAGGCGAGCTGGTCGACGAGTTCAAGAAGAAGGGCATCAACATCATCACGGTGGACCGCAACGACTTCCAGCAGCGGGTGCTGCGCGCCATCGACTTCAAGTCGATGCAGCTCGAGAAGTCCGACTGGGACCGCGTGATCGCGATCCGCTGATCGCCCGCGCATGTCGACACCGATCGACGAACTCCCCCGCGTGATGGGGGATGACGGCGAGTTCCACGTCCAGGACGAGGCCGTGGAACTCGCCGGCACGCCGCCCGAGGCCTGGGTGGGCCTGGTCTTCTTCTGGCTGCTCGGCGGCGTGGTGTTCTACCAGTTCTTCACCCGCTACGTGCTCAATGACTCGGCCGCGTGGACGGAGGAGATCGCGCGCTACCTGCTGATCTCCACCGTGTTCATCGGCGCGACGATCGGCGTGATCAAGAACAACCACATCCACGTCGACTTCTTCTTCCGCTACATGCCGCACGGCATGGCACGCACCATGTCCACGCTGGTGGATGTGCTGCGCATCGCGTTCTTTGCCACCGCGGTGGTGCTGACCCTGATGATGATGAACAAGCTGGGCAACAACTCGCGCATGACCATGGTGAACCTGCCGATGAACCTGGTGTATGGCGTGGTGGCTGCCGGCTTCGCGATGATGACCGTCCGCTCGGTGCTGGTTGCACGCGTGCACTGGCAGCGCGGCTACAGCGTGCTCGAGCGGCCCGACACCACCATGCAGGACCGCTGAGGCCCCATGCTGAAGATCCTCTTTTTGCTGCTGATGAGCGGCGGCATTCCGGTGGCCGTCGCGATGGCCGGCTCGGCGCTGATCTACATCCTGTGGAGCGGCAACCTGCCGCCCTTCGTGGTCATCCACCGCATGATCGGCGGCATCGACAGCTTTCCCTTGCTGGCGGTGCCGTTCTTCATCCTGGCCGGCAACCTGATGAACAACGCGGGCATCACCACCCGCATCTACAACTACGCGCTGGCGCTGGTGGGCTGGCTCAAGGGCGGCCTGGGCCACGTCAACGTGGTCGGCTCGGTGGTGTTCGCCGGCATGAGCGGCACCGCCGTGGCCGACGCCGCGGGCCTGGGCACCATCGAGATCAAGGCGATGAAGGAGCACGGCTACGGCACCGAGTTCGCCGTGGGCGTGACGGCGGCCTCGGCGACGCTCGGCCCGATCATCCCGCCGAGCCTGCCGTTCGTCATCTACGCGATGATGGCCAACGTGTCGGTGGGCTCGCTGTTCCTCGCCGGCATCCTGCCCGGCGTGGGCATGGCGCTGCTGATGATGGTGACGGTGGCGTACTTCGCGCACAAGAACAAGTGGGGCGCCGACATCAAGTTCCAGTGGTCGCGCGTCAACAAGGCCCTGATCGAGACCGCGGTGGTGATCCTGTGGCCGGTGGCGCTGTGGCTGCTGGTCACCCGGGTCGGGCTGCCGCCGCAGGCCACGGTGATGGCCGGCATCGTCGCGCTGTTCGTGGCCGACCGCGTGTTCGGCTTTCAGGCGGTGCTGCCGATCATGACGCCGGTGCTGCTGATCGGCGGCATGAGCACCGGCATCTTCACCCCCACCGAAGGCGCCATCGCCGCCTGCGTCTGGGCGCTGGTGCTGGGCTTTGCCTGGTACCGCACCCTGAGCTTTCGCATGTTCGTCAAGGTCTGCCTCGACACGGTGGAGACCACCGCCACCGTGCTGTTCATCGTGGCCGCAGCCAGCATCTTCGGCTGGATGCTCACCGCCACCGGCGTCACCTCGGCCATCAGCCAGTGGGTGCTGGGCTTCACCAAGGAGCCGTGGGTGTTCCTGCTGCTGGCCAATGCGCTGATGCTGTTTGTCGGCTGCTTCCTCGAGCCCACCGCGGCCATCACCATCCTCGTGCCCATCCTCGTGCCGATCTGCCAGCAGCTGGGCATTGACCTGGTGCACTTCGGCGTGGTGATGGTGCTCAACCTGATGATCGGCCTGCTGCACCCGCCCATGGGCATGGTGCTGTTCGTGCTGGCCCGCGTGGCCAAGCTGTCGGTGGAGCGCACCACCATCGCCATCCTGCCGTGGATGGTGCCGCTGCTGGCCACGCTGGCCCTCATCACCTACTGGCCGCAGTTCGTGCTGTGGCTGCCCAACCTTGCGAAATGACTTCTTCTGCTTCTACCCTGCAGCCGTTCATCCGGCTGCATGCCCACGATGATGTGGTGATCGCCCGCAGCCAGCTGGTCGGCGGCACCGCGGTGGAGGGCGTGACGGTGCGCGGCCTGGTGCCGCCGGGCCACAAGCTGGCGGTGCGCGCCATCCCGAGCGGCCAGCCGGTGCGCCGCTACAACCAGATCATCGGCTTTGCCAGCCGCGACATTGCCGCCGGCGAGCATGTGCACACCCACAACATCGCGATGGCCGACTTCGAGCGCGACTACGCGTTTGGCGCCGACCTCAAGCCCGAGCCCGCGCGCCGGCAGGCCAGCTTCATGGGCATCAAGCGCGCCGACGGCCGGGTGGCTACGCGCAACTACATCGGCATCCTCTCCAGCGTGAACTGCTCGGCCACCGCCGCGCGCGCGATCGCCGATCACTTCTCGCGGCAGACCAACCCGAGCGCATTGGCGGACTTCCCTAACGTGGATGGCGTGGTGGCGCTGACGCACGGCACCGGCTGCGGCATGGACACGCAGGGCATGGGCATGCAGTTGCTCGAGCGCACGCTGGCCGGCTACGCCACGCATGCCAACTTTGCCGGCGTGCTGATGGTGGGCCTGGGCTGCGAGGCCAACCAGATCAACGCGTGGCTGACGCACAGCCACCTGAACGAGGGCGACAACCTGCGCGTCTTCAACATCCAGGACACCGGCGGCACCCGCAAGACGGTGGAGCAAGGCATTGCCATCGTACGCGAGATGCTGCCGCGCGCCAATGCGGTGAAGCGCGAGCCCTGCGACGCGTCGCACATCACCATCGGGCTGCAGTGCGGCGGCTCGGACGGCTACAGCGGCATCAGCGCCAACCCGGCGCTCGGTGCGGCGGTGGACCTGCTGGTGGCGCATGGCGGCACCGCCATCCTCTCCGAAACGCCCGAGATCTACGGCGCCGAGCACCTGCTGACGCGCCGCGCGGTGAAGCGCGAGGTGGGCGACAAGCTGATCGAGCGCATCAAGTGGTGGGAGAACTACACCCGCATCAACGAAGGCGAGATGAACAACAACCCGTCGCCCGGCAACAAGGCGGGCGGCCTGACCACCATCCTCGAAAAATCGCTGGGTGCGGTGGCCAAGGGCGGCACCACCAACCTGCAGGCGGTGTACGAATACGCGCAACCGGTCAGCGCCAAGGGCTTTGTCTACATGGACACGCCCGGCTATGACCCGGTCAGTGCCACCGGCCAGGTGGCGGGCGGCGCCAACATGATCTGCTTTACCACCGGGCGCGGTTCGGCCTACGGCTGCGCGCCATCGCCGTCGCTCAAGCTGTCGACCAACACCGCGCTGTGGCAGCGGCAGGAAGACGACATGGACATCAACTGCGGCGAGATCATCGACGGCAGCGCGTCCATCGAGCAGATGGGCCAGCGCATCTTTGACCTGGTGCTGGCCACCGCCTCGGGCACCAGGAGCAAGAGCGAACTGCACGGCTACGGCCAGAGCGAGTTCGTGCCCTGGCAAGTCGGCGCGGTGATGTGATGGCACATCGCATTGCAGCTGACGCCCTGCGCGCGAACGCATCGGCCTTGTTGCGCGCCGCCGGCAGCGCCGACGCCGAAGCGCAGCAGGTGGCCGAGCATCTGGTGCTGGCCAACCTGAGCGGCCACGACTCGCACGGCGTCGGCATGCTGCCGCGCTACGTGGACGCGGTGCTCGAAGGCGGGCTCAAGCCCAACCAGAGCGCGCAGGTGCTGCTGGACACCGGCGCGTTGCTGCGGGTGGACGGCCAGCGCGGCTACGGCCAGGTGATCGGCGCGCAGGCGATGGAGCTTGCGATGGCGCGCGCCCGTCAACACGGCAGCTGCATCCTGTCGGTGGCGAATGCGCATCACCTGGCGCGCATCGGCCACTACGCCGAAATGGCGGTGGCGCAGGGCCTGGTGTCGATCCACTTCGTGAATGTGCTGTCGCGGCCCATCGTCGCGCCCTTCGGTGGTGGCGACGGGCGCTTTGGCACCAACCCGTGCTGCATCGGCATCCCGCTGGCGGGCCGCGAGCCGTTCGTGCTGGACTTCGCCACCAGCCGCGTGGCGCAGGGCAAGATGCGCGTGGCCCACAACGAAGGCCGTCGCGTCGAGCCCGGCCTGCTGATCGACGAGCACGGCCAACCCACCACCGACCCCGGCGTGGTGGTGGTGCCGCAGCCCGGCGGCGGCCTGGGCGCGCTGCTGCCCTTTGGCGAGCACAAGGGCTATGGCCTGGCGCTGGCCTGCGAGCTGCTGGGTGGCGCGCTGGCCGGCGGCGGCACCTGGCACCGCGCGCCCGATGCAGCCCGTGCGGTCATCAACGGCATGTTCGCCATCGTGATCGACCCCGAGCGGCTGGGCACGCGCGAGGCCTTCGAACGGGAGGCGCGGGCCTTCGCCGACTGGCTGCACGAAAGCCCCGCCGTGGACGACGACGGCGTGCAGCTGCCCGGCGAGCCCGAGCGCCGCGCCCGCGCCGAGCGCAGCGCCCACGGCATCGTCATCGACGACGGCACCTGGGCCGAGATCGTGCAGTCGGGCGCCAAGATCGGCATGCCGGCAGCGGCCTTCGCCTAACTACCGTCAACACAACAGACAGGCATCGATTGAGTACAAGGCGCGGATCTGAACCGCCCCGGATTTCGTTGAGGCCGGTTGGTTTAAGTCAGGCCGGCATGGCGTCCTCATTGGCGAGTTGCCGGTAGTAGTTTTGGCCTAGAGCTTCTTCCAGTGACTCAAGCGCGAGCGCATCCGTCCGCAGATCTACGTCACGCGCAGTGAACCTGTACCCGGTTTTCGCACCGTTCTGTTACAGAGAAGCCCAGCATGATGAACGCCCCTCAGAAGGAGGAGCCGGAAATCTCTACTTCCGAGCGGTACTGAATCGGGTACAGGGTCACAGCGACGTCCGCACCGACGTCTTGAGCTACCTTGGAACGTTCTACAACCCCAGGCGCCGTCATGTCACCGCTGCGCTGCCGATATTTCGCCGGTGGAGTTCGAACGACACCATTCCCATAGGCTCACGGGTGTCTAGGAAATCCGGGGCGATCCAGTCACCAAGATACCGCTACGTTTGTAGCCGATGGGCGCGATCCGCTTTCAGCAGTGTATCTGTCAGCTCTTTAGCAAGATGGGCATGATTGTTAGTCATAGAAGTTGCATCAATGATCTTGCCCATAGCTACCCTGCCAAGCGACTGTATTAGTTGCTGGTCGACAGGCTCGAGCAAAACCGTAAGGTCAACCCTGTCCAATGGCATGCCATGCGCCAGCCAATCCGCCGCGCTAGCGTGAACCAAAAGTGCGCCTGCAGTACTGTCCAACAGGACAGAATCGACTTCGCCACCTTTTGACGCGTCTTTGCAACAAAGCAAATCAAGCCCGTTCGCTGCGAGTTCCATGCGTACTTGCGCCACGGTGGCCTCTGGAAGATGCCCGCCCAAAACTGCAGCGGTCGCAATGCGACCATCACCCGCTAGTAGGCACTCCAGCGCCTTAATGGCGGTCCACGGACTCGCTACGCTAAATTGCGGCTGCCCATTGACCTCGCAGATCCCGCCGCCTACCTCTGTCCATGGCTGCGAGATGTCAGGGGTGATGAAGTCGATGCCCGCGAAGTCAAGCCTGAACAGGCGCGCCACCTCCACTGCCAAGCGTGCGTTGTCCGGATGCACTGCCTCAAGCACACTCGCTGGAATCCCACCAGACGAAATATTTGACGCCCGGCGAAACCTGATATGGCGCCCCGACGCAGGGATATCAGCCAAAGCGATGTTCTGGAGCGCAAGCATCTCTTCAGCTTCAGCATCTACCACCAAGGGGCGCATGCTTGACCAAGACCTTGTGCCGCGCCGCGGGTCAGTGTTCGCAGAGGCAATCAACTGCGATATCGTCGACACCCCGTCGCCGGTCACGCCTGCTGGCTCTCGATAGGTGGCCCACTGGAGGCGGCCGTGGAATACGCCCAATCGATAGTCTTTTCCATGAATGTGCTTCTCGACAATGGTGCGCTCGCTCACGGCTCGCGCGCGCGCCCATGCGGCTCTAAGGGCCGGCTCGTCTTCCAGGCCAGCGGATACACCCCTGCCGCCATCGAGGTCAGCGGGCTTCACGACGATCGGGTATCCAATCCGGCGTGCGTGCTGCACTGCCTCCTCCACGGTGGCCACCGTAACCTGCTCTGGGACAGGGAATCCAGCACGCTTCATCAAGGCATGACCAGCCACCTTATTACGCGCCAGCCGAGCCGATATATTGGAGGTTCTATCGGTAAATGTGCTGTCCATCCAACGAGAACGCACTCCCCATCCATATTGAAGCACTCCTTGGGGTAGCTGCAAGACCGGTATACCAAGCTGGTACGCAGCTGTCAGCAACATGCGGTTGTTGGTGCCGCGAGGTGCATGTCTGCTTAGCCGCAAGACAACAGACTCAAGGGACAACTTGTCAGTTTCGGCTGAAGTCCCTGTCGCAAGTCGATCAAGTGAGTTGACAACCCAATCGAGCACCGGTTTGATCGCGGTCGGCGACGCGGAGGGGAGAAGTAGCATTAAGTGATGCACTGGGGCCGAATGTCTGTGAGAGGCCGCTACCCATTGCATCCCCGAACATGTCGGCAAGCCAGCGCTTTCTTGGATACGGACCAGTATTTCGTTGATGGAAGATAGCAACGGCCACAGGTCCCGCTTGAGATCAGCAAACCATGGTTGCGAGGTCAAGCGTGCAGACACTGTCAACTCACGTCCCACCGGTAGTGGGATCAATTGCCCATCCAGTTCACTTGTAATCTGTTGGGCAAGTGCGGCTGTATCGAGAGACATGCCAAAGAGCCGCAGCTCTGCCAGCAAGGCGCCATGTGCCCAACCCTGCAGATGGCGCATGACGCCAGTCCGTGTAACTTCGGCGATGCGCCGTGGATTATCCATGCTGGACACTTCTCTCGATGACACCATATATGCCTCTGAATTCTTGCACGGAAGTTCCCCCCATTAACCACACGTACAGGACTGCTGCACGCGGCTCAATCTCAAGGTTTTACAAGTATGCGGATGGCGTCAGAAATTTCGCGCACCACCTCACCTGCCAGCGCGAACACCCGGTCGCCGGCCCGCCGCTCGATCGGGTGCATGCCGGTGAACGCGCCAAACGCCGGCAGCACGCCCACCGCATGCGTGCCTTCATCGCCGAACCAGAAGCACGGCAGGCGCAGCCGTTCGCGCGCGCGGCCACCGAGCACCACGCAGGGGTGCCAGTGGCCTGCAATCACGTAGCGGCCAGCGACCGGCTCGGGGTGATGCGCCAGCGCGAAGGGGCCGACATGCAGCGGGCCGTCCACCACTTCCATGCCGAGCGCCGCAGGCGGATCGCCCGCGCGGTCGTCGTGGTTGCCGCGCACCAGCGTCAGTTCGAGGGTGGCGTGCGCTGCGCGCCAGGCAGCCATCGCCGCCAGCGTGTCGGGCGCATGCGAGCGGGCCGAATGCAGCAAGTCACCCAGAAAGACGATGCGCTGCGCCCCGGTGCGCGCCACGGCCAGACTCAAGGCGTCGAGGGTTTCGCTGGTGGTGCCCTGCGGCACCGGCACACCCAGGCGGCGAAAGCTCACTGCCTTGCCGATGTGCGCGTCGGCCACCATCAAGAGGCGCTGCGCAGGCCACCACAGTGCGCCTTCGGGCAGCAGGCCGACCGGTTCGCCGGCCAGCGTGGTGGAGAGCTCAGCCAAGCAGGCTGGCGAGGCTGGCTTCGAGATGCTCGCCGGGGGTGCGCTTGAAGCCCGAGCGCGCGTAGCGCTGCAGGCGGCCCACCGCAAAGGCGGTCAGCACCGAGGCGCGCACGCTCGCATCCACCGTGGGCGTGGCCGAGCCACCGGCTTCGGCGGCGCTGCGCAGCACCTGGCGCAGCGTGGCCTCGATCTTGTCGAAGAACTGGTTCATGCGCTGCTGCAGCCGCTCGTTCTCGTGCACCAGCGCATCGCCCACCATCACCCGCGTCATGCCCGGGTTCTTTTCGCCGAACTGCAGCAGCATGGCGATGATGCGGCTGGCTTGCGCGGCCCCCGCTTCGTCGCGCTCGGTGATCTGGTTGACCAGGCCGAAGACGCTTTGCTCGATGAAGTCGATCAGGCCCTCGAACATCTGCGCCTTGCTGGCGAAGTGGCGGTACAGCGCGGCTTCGCTCACGTCCAGGCGCGCGGCCAGTGCAGCGGTGGTGATGCGTTCGGCGCCGGGCTGCTCGAGCATCGAGGCCAGCGCCTGCAGGATCTGCACCCGCCGCTCGCCGGGCTTGGGGCGCTTGCGTACCGGCCGGGCGGACGCGTCGTCAGCACTGGAAGAGGTGGCGGCGGCGGGATGGTCGGACATGGCAGGTGCAGCGGGGGTGCCCGGGGGTGAATTTCATTCTCGCACAGCGCCCGGTGGCGGCCGCCGGGGTGCGCCGGGGCCGTCTCTCAGTGGCTGCGGATCATCGTGCCGTAGGCCTGGTCGGTCAGGATCTCCAGCAGCATCGCATGCGGCACGCGGCCGTCGACCACATGCACCGCGTTCACGCCGCTCTTGGCCGCGTCGATCGCACCCGCCAGCTTGGGCAGCATGCCGCCGCTGATGGTGCCGTCTTCGATCAGCTCATCGATCTGCCGCGGCGTCAGCTCGGTGATCAGCTCACCGGCCTTGTTCAGCACGCCCTTGATGTTGGTCAGCATCACCAGCTTCTCGGCCTTGAGCACCGTGGCCAGCTTGGCTGCCACCACATCGGCGTTGATGTTGTAGCTCTCGTTGTTCTCGCCAAAGCCGATCGGGCTGATGACCGGGATGAACTGGTCGTCCTGCAGCGCCTTCACCACGCTCGGGTCGATGCCGACGATGTCACCCACCTGCCCCACGTCGTGCTCGATGTTCGGGTCTTTCGGGTCGACCATGCGCAGCTTGCGCGCGTGGATCATGCCGCCGTCGCGGCCGGTCAGGCCCACCGCCTTGCCGCCGGCCTGGTTGATCAGGCCCACGATGTCTTGCTGCACCTCGCCGGCCAGCACCCACTCCACCACCTCCATGGTCTCGGCGTCGGTCACGCGCATGCCCTGGATGAACTGGCCCTTCTTGCCCAGGCGGTTGAGTGCGGTCTCGATCTGCGGGCCGCCGCCGTGCACCACCACCGGGTTCATGCCCACCAGCTTAAGCAGCACCACGTCTTCGGCAAAGTCAGCCTGCAGCTCGGGATCGGTCATCGCGTTGCCGCCGTACTTGATGACCAGCGTCTTGCCGTGGTACCTGCGGATGTAGGGCAGCGCCTGGGCCAGGATCTCGGCCTTGTCGCGCGGCGCAATCGCCGCAAGGGAGGCGGGGGTGACGGCAGGGGTGTGGCTCATGGATTCGGTGGGCGCGGAAGGCGGTGCAAGCAGGTGCAAGACCCGACGAGTCGGCACCCCAATGTGCGCGCATTGTGCCGCAGGGCTGCGCTGCCCTCGCGCCACAGGCGCGGCTCAGACACCGCTGAGGCGCCGCAGGGGCACCGCTGAGACCCCGCTCAGGCGCTGCCAGCCTCGCGCCGGCCGATGGTGCGGCTGAGCATCAGCACCGGGATCAGGCCCACCAGCACCAGCGCCAGCGAGGGCAGCGCCGCCTCGCCCAGCCGCTCGTCGCGTGCGAGCTGGTACGCCACCACCGCCAGCGTGTCGGTGTCAAAGGGCCGCAGCACCAGCGTGGCGGGCAGCTCCTTCATCACATCCACAAACACCAGCAGCGCAGCGGCGGCGGTGGAGCGCTTGAGCAGCGGCCAGTGCACCCGCTGCAGCAGCGCCCAGCCGGTGGTGCCCAGCATGCGCGCGCTGTCGTCCAGGCTGGCGGGGATGCGCGAGTAACCGCTTTGCACCGCCTGCAGCGCCACCGACGAGAAGCGCACCAGGTAGGCCCACATCACGCCCATCACCGTGGCGGTGATCCAGTAGCCAGCCTGTGACGCGGGCGCTGCGGCCTGCAGCCAGCCCACCGGCAGCAACAGGCCCACCACCACCACCGCACCGGGCACCGCATAGCCAAGGCTGGCCAGTTGCACCACGCCGCGCGTCAGTGCGTCGGCATGGCGGCGCGACTGCCAGGCCAGCAGCAGCGCCGCGGCCACGGCCAGGGCGGCGGCGGTGGCGCCCAGGCGCAGGCTGTTGAAGGCCCATTCGGCAAAGCGGACCCAGGGCAGTTCAGCCCCGTCGGCCGCCAGGGGGCGCAGCATGAACAGCACCGGCAGCACAAAGCCCGCCAGCACCGGCAGGCCGCACACCGCCCACGCCGCCCACAGCGCGCCGCCACTCAGGGGCACCGGCGCGGCTTCGGCCGAGCCCGCGCGGGTGCCGCGCCCAGCGGCAAAGCGCATGCGGCGCTGGGCGTGCTGCTCTTGCCACAGCAGCAGCAGCACCACGCCCAGCAGCACCGTGGCCAGCTGCGCTGCGGCCACGCGGTTGTCCATCGCCAGCCACGCCTTGTAGATGCCCGCGGTGAAGGTCTGGATGCCGAAATAGCTGCTCACGCCGAAGTCGGCCAGCGTCTCCATCAGCGCCAGCGCCACGCCCGCGGCCAGCGCCGGTCGGGCCAGCGGCAGCGCCACCTCGCGGATGCGGCGCGACAGCGGCGCACCCAGCAGCCGCGCCGCCTCCATCAGGTGGTTGGCGCGCTCGGCCAGGGCGGTGCGCGCCAGCAAATACACATAGGGGTACAGAGAAAAGATGAACACCCAGGCCGCGCCGCCCAGGTTGCGCACTTCCGGAAAGACGCGGCCGCGCAGGCCAAAGGTGTCGCGCAGGGCGGTCTGCAGCGGCCCGCTGAACTGCAGGAAGTCGGTGTAGGCATAGGCCACCACATAGGCCGGCATGGCCAGCGGCAGCAGCAGCGCCCATTCAAAGACGCGCCGGCCCGGAAACTCAAACAGCGTCACCGCCGCCGCGGCAGCGCCCCCCACCAGCGCCACGCCCACCCCGACAGCCACGCACAACATTACGGAAGTTAGCGCATACTCTTGCAGAACTGTCGATGCCATCTCGCCCAGGATCTGGGCGCTGTCGGCATTCCACTGCAGCCACGAGGCGAGTACCGCCAGTACCGGCAGCACCAGCACGGCGGCCAGCAGCAGCAGGGGGACGGTGCGCCAGCGAAGGGACACAGGGTTCATGTTGAGATGCAAATGAGAATTGTATGCATTTAGAATCCGCCCATGTACCTTGACCTGCTCGACGTGACGGTGCAGTACCCCGGGCGCAGCCGCGCCGCGGTGGACCATGTGTCTTTCGGGCTGCCGGCCGGCGACATCGGCGTGCTGATCGGGCCCTCAGGCTGCGGCAAGACCACGCTGTTGCGTGCCATTGCGGGCCTGGAGCGGGTGTCGGGCGGCGAGATCCGCCTGTCGGGTCAGGCGGTCAGCCGCGCCGGGCAGACGCTGGCGCCCGAGAAGCGGCGCATCGGCATGGTGTTTCAGGACTATGCGCTGTTCCCGCACCTGAGCGTGGCCGGTAACGTGGCTTTTGGCATCGCACCGCTGCCGCGCGCCGAGCGCGAGGCGCGGGTGGCGGAGGTGCTGACGCTGGTGGGCCTGCAAAACAGCGGCGCGCGCTTTCCGCACGAACTGTCGGGCGGGCAGCAGCAGCGGGTGGCGCTGGCCCGCGCGCTGGCCCCGCGGCCGCAATTGCTGCTGCTCGACGAGCCGTTTTCCAACCTCGACGTGGAGCTGCGCGAGCGGCTGGCGCATGAGCTGCGCGGCATCCTGAAAGAAGCCGGCGCCACCGCCCTCTTCGTTACCCACGACCAGCTCGAGGCGTTTGCGATCGGCGACGCGATCGGCGTGATGCACGAAGGCCGGCTGCACCAGTGGGCCGACGCCTACACCCTGTACCACCGCCCGGCCACGCGCTTTGTGGCCGACTTCATCGGCCACGGCGTGTTCACGCCCGCGCAGCTGCGGGAGGTGGATCACCGCATCGTCGTCACCACGCCGCTCGGCGAGCTGACCGATGTGGCCGAGACGCCGCTGCCGTGTGCGTTTTCAGGCGGCGAATGCGACCTGCTGCTGCGCGCCGACGACATCGTCCACGACGACGACGCGCCGGTGAAGGCCGAGATCGTCCGCAAGGCGTTTCGCGGCTCGGAGTTTCTGTACACCCTGCGCCTGAAAAGCGGCGAGACGCTGCTGGCCCACGTGCCCAGCCACCACGACCACAAGATCGGCGAATGGATCGGCATCCGCGCCGAGGTGGACCATGTGGTCACCTTCAACCGGGCGTGCCCGGTGCAGGGACGGGAGTTGTGTCAGATGCCGTGTGTGAGGCAGACCAATTCGCTGTAGGCGTCTTGACTCAGTCCTTGCGCACTCGCGCCCGCATTAGTGTAGCTGCAACTCTCCATCGCTGCCTACAGAAGCAGCAGCGGTAGCGCCCTCAATCCAATTGGGCCAAATGGACAAGGGCCACTGCGCAACAACAAACTGCTGGTGCAAGATGCTCAACCATTGCCTTAGCGCCAGTGGATGCATGACCCAACATGCGCCGTGCGGCAAGGAGCCACCTCGAAAGATCATCTGTACAGCTATCGGCGCAAACCTAAAATCAACAGCCTCGACCAACACCTCGCAGACACCAGAGTTGACGGTCACGGGCGACTGCGGCGTCAGACTAAAGCGCGCCGCGTCTTGGGCAAAGCTATGGGACAGAGCCTGTTCTGGGCCTTGTGCAGGCTGCAACCAGTTGACTAGCGGGTCAACGACGCGTGTGAGCAAGCGCCGAGTAAGCCATAGCACCACCACCTCTTTATGCGCACCCTCGCCTGCGATCTGCACTCGATCTTGAACTTCGTTGTATCGTGTTGTAAGGCGGCGCAACTTAATCGGTGTAGGATGTTCCTGCATAGTACGCTCGCGCCTTCGGCGCATAAAGAGGGGCGAATTGTGACCAGGTGACCTCTTACCATGAACCAGAGCCACGCGCATCAGCAGAGTGCAAGTGCAAGTGCAAGTGCAATAAGTCTGCCGTGTCTATTTTCTCGCAAACTCACATTGCGCACCCTCTACACGCTCCTCGTCGCGTGCGTCTTGGTCGCTTGCAGCAGCGGTGGCGGAGACGATATTTTTGTCAGCACGGTAACGGTAGCTCCGGCTAGCCTGGGACGCTCAAGCGTGATCACCGTGTCAGGCTCAGGCTTCGTTCAGGGTATAACAGTTTCGCCAGATACAGGGTGCGATGACCTCAAGGAACTAGCAGGCGGCAATAATCTCACGCGTCAATTTTCATGCACCGTATCCGCAATAGGCGAATTGACAATCCGAGTGAAGTCAACGATTGGTCGCGAAGTCGCAAGCGTGCGGTTTATAGTCCCAGAGCCTGAAGTAACGCTAACGGTGTCAGGCTTGGGGCCGACGGATCAACAAATTGTGCTGGCACTCGACGGCACCCGAGCACCCATCAGTACCCGAAACTTTCTTGCCTACGTCAATTCGGGCTTCTACGATGGAATCATTTTCCATCGGGTGGACACTTCGAATGGCGTGGTGCAGGCGGGCGGCTTCGTAGGTGGCCTGCAATCCAAGGCTGCAGAAAGAGCAGCGATTCCGCTCGAATCGGCAAATGGATTGTCGAACTTGCGAGGCACGTTGGGAATGGCGCGCACAAGTGCTCCTGGGTCGGCAACATCGCAGTTTTATTTCAACGTCAGGGATAATTTGGGATTCGATTACCAGAGCGATGCTGCACCCGGTTTTGCCGTCTTCGGTCGCGTCACCGATGGCTTGGCGGTGATCGATCGCATGGCAGAGGCACAGGTGGCTACATTACCCGTTATAGGTTCCGACGGGAAACCCATTGTCGACTCATCGGGCCGACCCGTGAGTCTATCCAATGTACCCGTGCAGGACATCACCATACGTTCTGCGATCCAGACTCGCTAAGTCTGTTGCAATCCGACAAACCCAGGCTCCCCATGCCATCGCAAAGAGGCCCAAAGCGGAATGCCTTCGCTCTATTGGCTGTCGGCTTGGTTGTCTGTGCTTGCGGTGGGTCAGCCCCGTTTGAGCCCTTGCAACTGCAACCCTTAACGGGGGCGTTAAAACCTTCGGTTTTCGCTGATCCGGTTCGCGGGGAGGAGATCTACCGCACGCCGCTGCGGCGGGATTTGCTGATCTGCGCTGACTGCCACAGTGATGAGCCACGCAACAATAATTTCGGCAACATCTGGGCGGGCCGCAACGCCGCAGGTGCCATCTCGCGGGCGGTGTCGCTGAACACCGGGGGCATGGGCTATTTCAGCCAGTTCTTCAACGACAACGACTACGCCGATATCGCTGCCTATCTGGGGCAGTCGGCTACGCAGTTGTCATTTGGTGCAGTGTCCCAGGGGCGCACCAGCGCCGCGCAGCGGCTGACAGTCAGTTCAAGCACGAAGGTGGGGCTGCAGGGCGTGTCCTTCGAGGTACAGGGGCCGTTTCGGGTGCTTCAGGATGGCTGCGGTGCCATCGTGGCGCGCTTCTCAAGCTGCGCGGTAGATTTGGTGTTTGAGCCGCGCGCCGGCGGTGACCAACCGGGCGCGCTGCTGATTCGTCATAGCGAGACGCCAGCGCCGATCCTGGTCCGCCTATCTGGTACGGGCAACTGATGGATCTCCGTGTTGTGACCACTGTCGCCTCCGTGCCCGCGCGCAGGGCAGCCTTGACCTGTGCCATGCGTGTGGCCGCTCTGGCGACTTGGACCGCGGTGGCCCCTGGCTCGGTTGGGGCGGTACTGCCTGCAGGCGCGGAGCCGGTTCGCTGGCCCGAAGCACCCCTGCTGGCGCTGGACGGGCAGCCGCTGGACGCCGCGTCGGGTGACTGGAAGTGCCTTTACCTGGACTTCTGGGCTTCCTGGTGTGCACCATGCCGGCTTTCGTTTCCGTGGATGAACGAGGCGCACGACCGCTGGGGTGCTCGCGGGTTGCGCGTGCTGGCCGTGGGCCTGGATCGCAAGACCGATGACGGACGGCGCTTTGCAGTTCAGGCGGGTGCCCGCTTCGCAGTGGCGCTGGACCCGCAGGCCCAATGGGGGCGGCACTTCCAGGTCAAGGCCATGCCTACCTCGTATTTGGTGCACCGCACGCGCGGGCTGCTGTGGAAACACGAGGGCTTTCGCACACAGGACGCCGCAACGCTGTCGGTGCAGTTGGCTCAGGCACTCGAGCTTGCATGACTCATTGTTTACCGCCTGGCATGGCGTGGCGCGCAGTGAGGCTGACCACCCTGGCAACTGCGATGGCCCTCTCGGGTTGTTCGACGACTGGCCCGATGGCATGGGAAAAGGACGTACTGGCACGCCCGGACATGGCGCTGCCCGCTGGTAGCCTGCAGGACCGGATGGCCGAGCACGTCTGGAGCAGCCGAGAGAACTCGTCAGCGGCCGGCGCATTGGGCGGGGGCGGCTGTGGCTGCAACTGAAGGGGCGGCGGTGCAGCGGTGGGCCAGTGTGGTCAGCGCGGCGCTGGCCCTGCCCGGCCTGGCAGGCGCCCAGGCTTTGCCTGAGCAAGGGCCTTCTGCGGTTAGTGTGCGCTGGATGTCATACCGCGACTGGCAGCCCGGGCTAGATCGCATCCGAGTCACGTCGCCTGCAGTGAATGCGCGTTGGTCGCACGCTGACGGCTGGAGTCTTGACGCGTCAGTGGTGGGCGATCATGTGTCGGGCGCCTCGCCGCGGTATCACACCGCGGTGTCTGGCGCGTCGCGCATGAGCGATCGGCGCACTGCAACGCAGCTGCGCTGGACGCGCTACGAAGCGCAGCGTGTTGCAGCATACGGGCTGGCCACGTCAGACGAGAACGACTACCACTCGCGCGCGCTTTCTGCGCAGTGGTCTTGGGGCAGCGATGATCGCAACCGCAGTTGGAGTGTGGGAGTGAACGCATCGCACGACAGAATCGGGGCCGCGGATGCGCCACGGTTTCGCGCGCAGCGCAACGCGACTGAACTGGTCTTGGGCTATACGGCCGCGCTGACCCCCAGCGACCTGGTGCAGGGAGGGCTGGCCTGGGGCCAGAGCAGGGGCTACCACTCCGACCCGTACAAGACGCCTGACCTGCGTCCTTCGCAGCGACGCTGGGGCAGCCTCACGCTGCGCTGGCACCACCACTTCGACACCACGGACTGGAGCTTGCGCACCAGCTATCGCGCCTATTCGGACAGCTTTGGCGTGGCTTCACATACGCTCAGCCTGGAGGGCACGTGGAGCAGCCCCGGGGGGTGGCGCTGGTCGCCGCTGCTGCGACTGTATTCACAGGATGCCGCGAGCTTTTACTACAACCCGGTGTACGAGTATCAGGGCATCCCTGTGCCGCCGGGCGGCTTTCAAGGCCCGCCAAACTGGATATCTACAGATCAACGCTTGTCTGCCTTCGGTTCCGTGGCGCTGGGCGTTCGGCTGCAGGTGCCGCTGGATGCCCAGACGACCCTGGATGCCCGCCTGGAACGCTACGAGCAGCGTACTGCGTGGCATTTGCTGACCCCCGGCTCCCGCGGGCTCGCGCCATTGTCGGCGGCGATCGTTCAGGTGGGGTTGGAGCGTCGCTTTTAGGTGCCTCAACCATGGCCTCATGGGATGAGCTGAGTGCGTCGTTCCATGCCATGGGCGGGCCCAACCATGTGCGCATTGCCGCACGCGGCCAGCGTTTGTTGCGTCGGGCCTTGGCTGCCGTGCAGGCCGAGGTGCAAAGGTTGGAGGCGAAGTACTCCATCTATCGCGCTGATAGCGTGCTGTCGCGCATCAACGCGACGGCCGGAAGTGGGCAGGCTGTCGCTGTGGACGCCGAGACGGCCGCGCTGCTGGACTTTGCAGGTCATCTGCACGCGGTCAGCGGGGGGCGGTTTGATGTGACCTCCGGCGCTCTGCGCCGCTGCTGGAATTTCGCCGGGCAAGAAATACCCGATGCCAAATGTCTTCGCCAGGCTTTGACATGCGTTGGCTGGCAGCGGCTTCGCTGGCAGGGCGGACACATCACGTTACCTTTGTGCGGCATGGCGCTGGATTTTGGGGGCATCGTCAAAGAGTACGCCGCAGACAGGGCAGTGATGGTGCTGCGCCAGCACGGGGTCAACCATGGCTACGTGAATCTGGCCGGCGACATGGCTCTGGCCGGTCCACGCCCGGATGGTCAGCCATGGATACTGGCGATACGGCATCCGCGTCGGCCCGACTCCGTGGCAATGGAGCTCAGCCTGCAGGGCGGGGCGCTGGCCACGAGCGGGGACTACGAGCGCTTCATGGACGTCGGCGGTCGGCGCTTTTGCCACATTCTGGATGCGCGGACAGGCTGGCCGCCGGAATGCTGGCAGTCAGTCAGCGTGATTGCGCCCTCGTGTGCAGCCGCCGGCGCCTTGGCCACAGTAGCCTTCCTGTTGGCAGAGCAAGGGCCAACGTTTTTGAAACAGCAAGGGGTTCTTCATGCGTGCCTAGGTTCCAGCGCAGACAACATATCCCTAAAATCGTGAGTCACATGCACGTTCGAGAGGGGCCCTGGCCATGAACAAACTGTTGTCCCCAATCGGCAAGATGCTGCCTTGCATCGCATTGGCCTTGGCAATGACCGCCTGCGGACCTCAGGATGGAGGCGGGCAAGCCGGCAATCAGCCGGCGTCACTCTCCAGCGGTCAGGTACAACTTTCTGCTGCCGCCCCTGTGGGCCACTATGCCGCGGCCCGTTTCGCCGAGCAGGCCTCATTCGGGCCAACACCTGACCTGGTGGCCCAGTTACGAACGGACGGCTTTGTGCGCTGGCTCGATGCCCAATTGGCCATGCCTGCGTCACAGCTGAACCTGGCGTCGTTCCTCTCGTATCCGAACCCGATCCCGAATTCGGAATGGCATGCGTACCAACGCATGGTGCCTAACCTGTTTTTGTCGTCACCCGACCAATTACGCGCCCGCGTCGCTTGGGCACTGTCGCAGTTCATTGTGGTCAGCGACCGCAAGGGCGACTTCGTCGGCGCACTTTACTGGATGAACATGCTGATGCAGCACGGTTTGGGCAACTACCGCGATCTGCTGTACCAAGTGTCGGTACACCCAATGATGGGGCAGTACCTGGACAACAACCAAAACCGCCCCAAAAGCGCCGAGTGTCCACATTGCGCCCCTAATGAGAACTACGCCCGCGAACTGATGCAGCTGTTTTCGCTTGGAGTGCTTCAGCTGAATGCCGATGGCACGCCGCGGCGTGGCGCCAACGGCCAATTCCTGGAGACCTACACGCAGCGCGATGTTGAAGAGCTGGCACGAGTCCTGACGGGTTGGCAGCACAACCCTGACCCACCCAACCGGCGTGATCGCGACTGGGCAAACTGGGCCAAGCCAATGGTGCCAAGCACTTGGCCACCTGAGCGAGACTCAGGCAAGAAGGTGGTTTTAGGCCGTACCTTTCCGGCAGGCCAAAGCCAGGAAAAAGACCTTCGCGATGCCATCGACTTGCTGATGAATCACCCGAACATCGCGCCATTTGTGGCCACCCGCCTGATACAGCATCTCGTCAAGAGTGACCCGACACCCCAGTATGTATCCAGGGTAAGCGCCGTGTTCCGCGACAACGGTCAGGGCGTGGCGGGCGACCTCAAGGCCGTCGTGAGGCAGGTACTCCTCGATCCTGAAGCCCGCGCAGGCGATATGCCAGGCCGTGGTCGCCGAGATGATGGCAAGCTGCGCGAACCACTGCTGCAGCTAACGGCACTATGGCGAGGCCTTGGCTGCACGCGCATACCGCAGTATCCGGACGGATGGACTCATGCTCCACAAGGTCAGCGGCCGCTGAATGCAGAGAGCGTCTTCAGCTTCTACGCGCCGACCGACCGCGCTCCAGGAAGCAACATCCTGGCGCCAGAGCAACGACTGATCAACTCATCCGAACTGACAGACCGGCTGACTCTCACCTACCGCCACTTCAGCAATAACCGTAACGACCTGGGCCTGATGTTGCAGGCCGGCTGCCAGGTCGACCGGTTGGTACAGGCGTACGGCCAGTCAACCAGCGCGTATCTGGACATGCTCAGCATGCGCTACTTCCGTGGCGCGATGCCACCGACACTTCGCAGCAATATCGAACAGTTGATCGCAGAGCCTGCGTGGGGTCGCGACGACACGACCCAAGGAGCATTGCGCATGCTTGACTACGCCCTATCCACTCCTTACTACGGAGTCATCAAATGATGCATCGTCGAGGTTTGCTGGCGGCTTCCGGGGCCGTCACCGCAGCCAGCCTGCTGGGCGGCCTGAGCTTGCCCGGCTTGGCGGTACAGGACGACTACCGGGCGCTGGTGGTGATTCATCTCAACGGGGGCAACGACGGGAACAACTTGTTGATTCCCACTGACGGGGCCTATAAGGACTATCAGGCAGCGCGCCAGAACCTTGCCATTCCTCTGCGCAGCCTGATCGGGCTGCCCGGCACAAGTGTTGGACACAGTTTCGGGGTGCATCCCGCCATGGGCGCTTTGGCCCAACTGTACGAGCGCGAGCGTCTGGCGTTCATTGCGAATGTGGGGCCTCTGATTGAGCCCGCCACAGCTGCGCAAGTGTTGCGCAACGAGGTGAGGCTGCCGCCGTTCCTGCTTTCCCACAATGACCAGACATCCATGGTGCAGGGCTGGGATGTCATGGACCCCAGCGGCAGCGGCTGGGCAGGACGCGGCCTTGAGCGCATTCCAACTGATCTGCGGCACCCGATATCTGCGGTGACCATGGACACGAACCGTACGCTGGTACTTGGTCAGAGGTCGCCGGTGTCATTCATGCCACCCGGAGGCAACCGATGGTGGGGAACCGCCGACCTTGCGTATCCTGAAACCCCGCAGGCGCAGGCGCTCAATCGCATGGCACGCTGGCAATTCGCCAACAGCTACGAGGCGGAATACGCGCGCACGCTCGGCAGCGCAGTGTCTGACCAGACCCGCTTTGTACGCGCCTTCATGTCTGCCGCCCAGCCAACAGCAGACTTCGGCACAGACCATATCGGACACCAGTTGCGCGCCCTCGCCTCGGTATTGCCAATCTTCCGGTCACAAGGTTTGCGCAGGCAGGTGTTTTTGGTGCATTGGGGCGGCTTCGACACGCACTCCAACCAGCGCGGTACAGGCGTCAACACCCAAGACACTCAATTCGGCGCCTTGACACAAGCGCTGGCGGCGTTCGACGCAACCAATGTTCAAACCGGCCTGGACATGAACGTACTGACAATAGTGATCACCGAGTTTGGTCGTACTCTGCGACCCGGCTCTGGCGGCGGAAGTGAGCACGCCTGGGGGAACCACTGGCTCGCTATCGGTGGCCCCGTCGCCGGCCGCCAGGTCGTTGGCGAGTTTCCGCAATTGGTGCTGGGGGGGCCTGATGACGGAGACCCAGGACTCAATGGCCGCTTTGTTCCACGCATCAGCTCTGATCAGGTGGGGGCCACCTTGATGCGGTGGCTTGGCCTGCCGGCCGCTGAGGAACTGTCAGTGTTCCCGAATCTGGCGAACTTCGCCCGCTCTACTGTGCCCTTACTCAAGGTTTAACCACCGGAGCGCGTGTGCCCAATTACAACCTGACAGACGGCGACGACAGCTTCCGGCAGTCTGTAGAGAACCGCGATCTCTGGGAGAACGTGTACGGCCTTGCAGGCGACGACCTTTTGGCTGTCTATAACGGGGTGCTGTCCGGAGGTGCGGGCAGCGACGTTCTTGAGGCTCTGGTCTACCAGCAACAGGACTGGCGTGGAGTCTTTGCTGACTACGGCGGTGACCCGAGCGGCGTTGTAGTCGACCTGCAGTCACAAACTGCGATTGATGGCTGGGGCAATACAGACACGCTCATCAACATCAGAAACATCAACGGGTCTCCGCACTCGGATCGGCTCGTCGGCAGCGACAAAGACAACTTCTTCAATCCCGGCCTTGGCAACGACACGGTGATCGGTGGGGCCGGATACGACGGAATTTCGCTGCCCTGGTGGTCGCCTGGACCTGGCCTGCCTTGGTCACCCGTCAGACTGGATGATCTGAACGTAGAAGTCTCACCAGACGGCACCTCTGCGCTTCTCACGCTCAAGGGAGCATCTTCCGCTTCATGGGCTTTGTCGGGCATCGAATTCATCGATATCGAGATTCGCCCCGGCGAAGGACGACGTATCCCGCTTACCGAGTTCATCACGTACGAATCCGTCGCACGTCAAGCGATTGCTGCGGGGCCGGAGTACAGGTGGAACCCCGCCAGTCCCCTTGGCAGCGGGACGACACTTACCTTTAGTTTCGTCACGCAGGCGCCCTCGTCGGGCATTGGCAGCTCTGGATTCCGAGCATTCAGCGAGGCCGAGCGGACTCTGGTGCGTGACTTGCTCAAGCGCACACAGGATCTCACTGATCTGCAGTTCACAGAGGTCAGCGAGACGTCCAGCATCAAGGGACAGTTGCGATTCGGGGTCAGCCAGCAGCTTGAAAGCAAGGGGCTGACATGGCTGCCCGGTCTATCCGGGGCAGGAGATCTTTCGGGCGATGTTTGGATGGATGTCGAGTCCATGCGCCTGCTACAGCCCGGGCAAGAGGGTTACGCAGCGCTGCTCCATGAAATCGGTCATGCGCTCGGCCTGCGTCACCCACGCAGCGTTGACCCGCAGGACAACTGGTCATTGCAGGCCATGCCCAGCATGGACGTCACAAGTCTCACCGTGATGTCGCAGACAGCCTCCGCAGATGGACTGTTTCGCGCTGATTGGGGGCCGCTGGACATTGCTGCCCTCAGGCATCTTTACGGCGCACGGTCGGTTCAGACGGGCGACGACACATACCGCCTGACAGACGCAGATGGCGCCTGGCAACGGTTGATAGTTGATGACGGTGGCGTCGACTGGCTTGACGCTTCGGCGCTCGCGTCAGGGGCCAATATCAGCCTCGATGCTTCCAGGCTGTCAAGTGCTGGCATATCACCTGCTGGCGTGGCTGGAATCGGTAACGTCGCACTGGGGGTTGGAACCCTGATCGAGAACGCTCTGGGCACTCCCTGGGACGACGTTCTTTTGGGCAACAGTTCGAATAACCTCCTTCGCGGTGGCCTCGGCAATGACTGGATCGACGGCGGGTCGGGTATCGACACCGCCGTGTTTGAAGGCAAGCTCGCTGACTACGAAGTCATCAATAACTACGGCAAGTTGTTCGTCGTTGCGCGAGACGGAGCTGCGGGCTTTGACACCTTGCTCAATGTCGAGAAACTGCAGTTTGCTGACCAGGTACGCTCGCTGGAGTCCGTCCGCATTGAAGGGGTTCCCGTTCAGGGCAACACCTTGCGGGCAGTCCTGGACTTGCTGGATCTGAGCGGTACAAAAGTCACGGGCTACCAGTGGAAGGTCAACGACCAACCGATCCCCGGGGCCACAGGTGACACCCTAGTACTCGGGCAGCAGCATGTGTCGCGTACGATCACCGTCACGGCTTACTTTGAGTCAAACCCGCTCGAGCCCCAATCCCTTACCAGCGTCGCATCGAGCCCCGTCGCAGACACCAATGACTTGCCTTCAGGCTATGTACGTGTCCTAGGGCAAGCATCCGAGGGTCAGATACTCAAGGCTGAGCATCGCCTCACAGACGCCGATGGAGGCAATGCCGACCCGAGCGGCAACCTGTATGTTGACTACCAATGGCGCGCTGACGGCGTCGACCTGCCGGGGGCAACAGGTGCAAAGCTGTTACTGACCCAATATCTGGTCGGCAAAAAGGTCGAACTGGTTGCCTCTTACTGGGATTGGCAGGGTCATCGCGAGCTGGTCACAAGCGCGGCAACCGCGCGTGTTGGCAATGTGAATCAATCCCCCGAGGGCACCGTTTCCATCAGCGGCGTGGCTGCGGTCGGCCAAACCCTGCAGGCAACAACCTCGGTGTCAGACCGAGATGGACTGGGGCCCCTGCGGTTTCAGTGGCGCGCCGATGGCCAGGTATTGACGGGTGGAAATCAGTCAAGTTTGACTGTCACTTCGGCCATGTCTGGCAAACGCATTGACGTTGTCGCCAGCTTTACAGATGGACAAGGTACCGCCGAGTCCGTGGTCAGCCGTACAACTTCACCCGTTACGTCAGACAGCCAAATCCCGCGCGGTGACGTAAGCATCTCCGGTGCTGCACGCCAGGGCAAGACGCTGACAGCCACCCATACGCTGAGCGATCCGGACGGAATATCGTCAGGCCAGTGGGTGTGGTTTGCCGACAATCTTCCCCTTGACCAAGCCGCTGGCGCGACACTGCAGCTGACGCAAGAGCATGTGGGGCGTTCCATCACGGCCGCTTGGGCTTTTCGCGACTCGCGGGGTAACTTTCACGAGATCGCTAGCCCGTCAACGAACCCCGTTCGCAACGTCAACGATGCGCCCACCGGATCGGTTGTGATCGACGGCGCGGCAGTACAAGGGGGGGTACTTCAGGCCCGTGTCCAGCTGCAGGACGTCGATGGCTTGGGCACATTCAGTTATCGATGGCTCGCCGATGGTGTCGTTCTTGTCGGCGCAGAGAGTGACCGCCTGACGCTCACCCAGTCGCAAGTCGGCCGACGTATCCAGGCAGAGGTTCAGTATGTGGACCCATTCGGGACTACTGAGACCGTACAGAGTGCGGCGACGGCACCCGCGTCAGACGTGAACGATTCGCCTGCGGGTACGTTGTCGATCTGGAACAGCGAGCAGCCACCGGCGCAAGGCTGGACTCTGTGGGTGAATGACCAAATCAGCGACCCCGATGGTGTTGGCGCCAAAACCTACACGTGGTGGGCAGGCGCACAGCAAATCGGGACGGGTGATTCTGTGCAGTTGACACAGAGCGCTGTTGGTAAGCCCGTGACTGTAGTCGCCAGTTATGTGGATGGACAAGGTCACGCAGAATCGGTGCGTAGCCCAGCGACCTTGGCGGTGACGAACACCAACGATAGCGTGGTTGGTTGGGTGCGGATTGAAGGAGAGGCGACGGTAGGACGTACCCTGTCGATGGTCTACTCGGTAAGCGATCTGGACGGGCCGGGCCCCGTCAGTCTGGAGTGGCAAGGCAACGGTCGCGTGGTTGCGACTGGCCCCACGCTGCTTCTCGACCGTAGCTACGAATGGATGTCGCTTCGTGCCATCGTGCGCTTTACTGACCAGCAAGGCTCGGAAGAGTGGCTGCAAAGCGATTCCTCGCGACCTGTGGCGGGGGCCAATGCGTCGCCCAAGGGAAGCGTGCAAGTGGAGGGGGCTGCCGTTCAGGGTAGCACCGTCAAGGCACGCGCCGAGCTTACTGATGCAGATGGCATGGGGACACTGGCGTACCAGTGGCAGTCAGACCGGATTGATATCCCAGGCGCCACGGGCGTGAGCTTCGCCATCGGCGCGGAACAGGTCGGCCTCCCCCTGAATGTGATTGTGAGCTACACCGATGGCCACGGCGTGCGCGAGTCGGTGACCAGCAGTGCCACTGTGGCGGTTCGTAATGTCAACGACGCCCCCATGGGTGAGGTACGGATCAGCGGCTTGGCACAGCAAGGCCAGACCTTGGTGGCTTATCACACGCTGTCTGACGCTGATGGCTTGGGCCAAATCGACTACGAGTGGCTGCTGAACGGGCAGCCTGTTGCAGGGGCGAAGTCAAACACGCTGCTCCTTGGGGAATTTGCTGTCGGGCAGAGTGTGCGGCTGAGGCTGAGTTACACCGACGGACAAGGCACCCGCGAGCAAGTTCTCAGCTTACCGACAGGCCTTGTACAGAACATCAACGAACCCATGGTGGGCACCGTTGTGCTGTTGGGCAATGCGGTGGTCGGCAGTGAGGTCCAGGCTTCGGCCAAAGGCAGCGACCCGGATGGGCCGGGGACATTAACGTACCGCTGGGTCGCCAACGGGCAGACCATTCTGGAAGGCCCTGCCGCGCGGTTCACGATCCCGGCGGAGTTGGCACTTCAGACCTTGAAGGTCATAGCCCTTCAAACAGATGCCCACGGAACCCCCGAGCAACTGGCCAGCGATGATGTCGTCATAGGACGCAGCAAGGCCGCAGAGCCCGGCGCAGCCAGTGTGGAGGGCACCTTAGGCGCCGATGTCTTGCGCAGCGCATCGGCGGGCGCTACCCTTCACGGGCTTCAGGGCGCTGACTTGCTGGAGGGCGGTACAGGCAACGATACGCTGCGCGGCGGCGAGGGGGCAGACCGGCTTATCGGCGGAGGCGGCTTCGACAGGGCCAAGTACGTTGCGCCTTCAGGGGCCACTGGAAACTTCTATTGGGTGACTTCAACCAAGGACTGGGGGCAAGCCACTTGGCAGCAGCCCGACGAGTCTGGCGCGGTTGACGTGCTCAGTGGCATTGAAGGGCTCTGGCTCGTGGGTGCCGAGTACGGTGACGTCGTGTTTGGCAGTCCAGGCGATGACCTGATGGAGGGCGGCCCTTCAAACGACCAGCTTCGGGGGGCTGCTGGCAACGACGACCTTCGCGGCGGCCAGCACAATGACGACTTGCGGGGCGGGGCTGGCGCCGACAGCCTTGATGGCGGTGACGACTGGGATACGGTGTCTTACGAAGATGACGTACCGCTCTCGGACCCCGGTGCGCTTGATGGGATCCGTGCGGTTATGGCGCGCGGGCAGATTGCGGATCCGTGGGGCCAGACCGACACGGTCAAAAATATTGAGGGTGTGATCGGGACGTCACTCGATGACGTGATCGACTTCTCGGGCGCCAATGGGGGCTGGATGCGTGGCATGGCGGGGTACGACCGGCTGATTGGCAGCTCCAGTTGGGACCACGTGGACTACAGCACGCCGTGGGGCGAGGCGTCGGTCGGCCTTTCAGGTATCGACCTGAACCTGGTCACTGGCGTCGCATACGATAGCTGGGGGTTCCGAGACACGCTGGTCGATGTTGAAGGCGTCAGCGGCTCCTCTTTTGATGACCGCTTGGTTGGTGATGGCCGTAACAACTCGCTGGATGGCAACGGCGGCAATGACTTTATTGACGGTGGAGCAGGGTTCGACACAACGCGTTTTCACGGCGGGCCGGCATCTGATTACCGCGTCCGCTGGCTCGATGGCGGGCTGCAGGTTGCGGACACAGTGCCAAGCCGCGACGGGACCGACATGCTGCTTGGCATCGAGAGGGTGAGCTTTCACGACCTGACGCTGAACTTGACGGTAGGGGGCACGGCCAAATCCATCCCGCAAGCCAGCCTGGACCGCATCGCCGAGCTGTACGTCGCCTTCTTTAATCGGGTGCCTGATGGCGACGGCATGGAGTACTGGATCGGCGAGTTCCGTAACGGAAAGTCGATCAACGAGATCGCGGAGGCGTTTTACAACGCGGGGGTCTTCTTCGGCGATATCACCGGTTACCGCGCCGGAATGACGAACGCCGACTTCGTCAATGTTGTGTACCGTAATGTGCTGGGGCGGCCTGAGGGTGCGGACGCAGCGGGCCTGAGCCACTGGACGGGGCAACTGGGCAAGGGGGTAGCTAAGGGTGTGCTGGTCAGCACCATCCTTGACGCCGCGCACGGAGCCGACTTTAGCAACCCTGCTAACCCGTTTCATTGGGTTCAAAAGCTTTTGGACAACAAGCTGAAGGTTGCCAAGCAGGTGGCTTTAGCGTGGGGTGTGAATTACAACAGCCCCGAGGACTCCATCAGCAAGGGGATGGCAATCGCTGCTGCAGTCACCTCGGAGGTCACGATTGCCGCCATAGGATTGGTGGGCGTCGACGTCGCAGCCGGCAACCTCTGAGTGCGTCCGACCAGGGACGAAGAGCGGAGCGCGCCCGCTGCCAACCCCAAGGCTTTACCGGCAAGAGAACACCGCAGCAGGCCACGATCCGCATGCGGCTTGGCCTCTTGACATAAGGCGCTTGGCGAACAGCCGTGCGCCGAGTGGTCATCCCGCCTCGGCGGGCCGCACGACCTCAGTGCGGGTTGGGCTCAGTCTCGTGCTGTGACGACGGAAGCCCGAGCTCGACTTTGAGCGCGTGGGCGTACATGTTACGGGCCGTCTGGAGCATCGACAAGGTTGCGCGCTTTCGTTGAATTTCGAGGTCTGCAGCGCGCAGGCTGGCGAGGGCTTCGCGGGCAGCTGGCGTCACCTGGTCCAGCTGATATGTTTTCCCATCGATGGTGAAGGTGCCAGTGGCCATGGATGCAGATAGGCTAAGCCCTGTGTGATGTTGTTACGTTTTAAAAAAACGCCCCACCCCTTTCGGGGTAGGGCGCTATCTTCATAGACGCTAATCTAAGCGGTTAACTTACACGAGCACCAAGTTGTTGGTCGACATATTGTCGAGCAAATCGACGCTTGTGCCAGTGAAAGTACCAACCAACGTCACTTCGCTTGCCAAAACACCAGCGCCGGAGGCATTGTTGATGTAGTACACGACTGCGCCTGTACCCCCGTCTTCCGCGAGCATCAACACAGCGCGATCACCGATAGCGATATCAACCGCGTCCAGGAGCCCGGTATCTTCAAGTGCGCTCACCAATTCGGCAACGGTATCGACATCAGTCAGGTCGGCAACCTCACCAAGCAGGAACTCGTTGTCCAGGCCAATCGCAGTTGTCTCGTCTGCCAACGCTGCGTCGGACACGGGCAGCAAGAAGCCTACGTTCGTCGCATTCTGGATGGTGGCACCGGCCGTCAGGAACGCATTGAAGTCAAGCACGTCTCGGTCAGCCTCGACAGCACTTACGTCAAGTCCGCCGATAACCAAGTCTCCTGAATCATCAGGCGCCGCAACGAAGCGGAAGATGTCTTTGACGTCCGCAACCGCTTCAAGATCCGCGACTCCACCGTTGTTGAGGACCGTACCTGCCGTATTGCCAACCGCCGTCCAGGTGATGGACGCCATCTCGGCCAAGTAGCCACCGATGTTGTCGGCCTCACCAATAGCCGCGTTGTTGCCAACCGCGTTCCACAGGTCCTCTGCAGCGTCATAGGTCGCTTCGATGGTCGAGGTTTCGATCACAGGGTCACCAGCCAAGTCGGTAAGGCCCGTATCCACCTCCACGTCGACCGACAGCGAAGACAGTTGCGCCAGAACGTCCGCAGCGGCGCTGCTACCGTCTCCATCGATGACATTGTCGAGCATCAGGTCCGTGACCGTCAGGTCAATGTCGTGCTGGTCTTCGGCATCGGTATCGTAGGGGACTTCAATGGTGTCGTCGCCAGCCAGATCATTTCCAACCGGCACGTCAGCGCGCTGCAGCCCAGACAGGTCGACATCTTGTGTCACGAGGATAGAGATATCCATTGCAGGGTCCAGGCCACGCAGGTCTTGCACCGCACGAACCACCTCAGCCGTTGCCGCGTTGCTGTCGTCATCCCAGGTCGCGTTGGAAACCACGCCTTCGGCATCAATTTCCACCTCTCGCGAAACGAGCGCCTGTTCGGCGGTCATCACAAGATCATCCTCCAGGGTTCCGTCAATCTGCAGCGACGTAATGCCACGGAAGTCGCTAACGTTGGCGACGTCGTTGCCGAAACCGTCAAGGTCGTCAGTGTCTGCATCTACAACATAGGTGGTGCCCGCACCGGTGATCGTGCCACCGGCGGCGGCGAAAGCCGCGTACTGAGCATCGGTCATGCGCACGGCGGCGCCTGCGTCCAACTCGATATCAACGCTTGTGAGGACCAGCCCAATTTCATCGGTATCGGCGCCGTCGTCATCAGAGATGTTGCTGAAATCAACATGACCCTGAATCTGCATTGTCCCGCCGGTGACCGTCAACCCATCAAGGTCGCTAAAGGTCTGGTCTCCGTTGATGACAAGGGTAACGCCTTCGCCGAGAGTGAATACGCCCTTACCGGCGTTGTCATAAAACTCGACCGTGTCAACATCAATGGTGAGCGTACTTCCTGCCGCAGCATCGGAAAGGTCGAAGGACCACACTTGGCCGATGTCTTCGCCGAGCGCCGAATAAGACGGCTCGCCATCCTCGCCAACATCATCACCGCCAATCACCAGGGAGGTGATCCCGCTTCCAGACGTGAAAGTGATGTCCCCGATCGAGATCAAAGTACCGAAATCGATATCTCCGGACGCGTCGCTTGCGTCGATTGCTATCGGCCCCGACCGCACAAACAAGCCGTCAATGTCGGTCACTTCCTCAGTTTCCGGGTCAGTGGTCACGGTGCCGAAAACCATGTCACCAGAACCGGCAAGACGGACTGTCTGGCCATCGGCTGTGTCAAGGGCCGGACTGCTACCAGTAACGGTCAGAGTGCCCGTGCCATTATTCGTGATAGTCAACTCGGCAATGAATTCGCCATCGTTATCAATGTCAAGCTGCTCGATGGTCACATCGGCAGTGCCAGTGATAAGTAGGCTCGCAGAGTCAAGCTCTTCATCCTGAGTAGAGAACTCGATATCCCCGCCGATGATGAGTTCCTGATCGGCTTCGATCCGAACGTCAAGCAAGTTGTTGAGGCTAGCTTGGACGTCGTCTCCGATTTCGTTGACCTCATCACCCTCGGAGATGATCGTGAGTGTTTCAAACCCTTGATCGAGAAGAGGCGCACCGCTGACATCAATGTCGCCAGTGATCACGACGCCACCCTGCAGAGTCAACGATACATCTGTGAGTTTCAGGAAGTCTGGGTCCTCAACGTTCAGGTTCTCAAAGATCAGGTCCCCATTAACTTCGGTGCCAGCCGTAATGACAACATTGCGGAAAGTCGGGTCGGCATTGTCGCCAGGCACCACCGGCTCGTCGATGACAACCACTGTGTCCTCATCGAGGTTGCCAAGGATCTGCTCGACGTTCTCGTCTGCAACCAGCGAAGGCCGGACCTGAAGTGTGGTGAGGTTGGTGTAGTACGCGAGGTTGACCCCGCTCACTTCGGCATCGCCATCGTTGAAGTCAATTTCAGCAGAACCTTCGTCGGTGAATGTGAAGATGACTTTGGTATTGGCTCCGCCATCCACAACCCGGTTGTGAGCCTGATCAACGGTTGCCATGGTCAACTGCTGGCCATCCGCTAGGTTGATGGAGAAACCGACGTTAGAGACAAAGTCCATACCCTCAGGGATGTAGTTTGCTTCTGACAAGTCAACATCGCCATCGCCATCAGCGTCAACGTTGATCGTTGCGGATCCAATGTCTGTCGTTGCCTTGAGTACAACGTTTCCAACAAAGGTCAGGGTACCAGCCACTGCAGTAATGTCCGACAGGTCGAGACCCGCGTCCACGTCCGCCTGTGTGATGCCGGTAATGTTCACGGTACCATCGCCAGAGATCACGCCGTCACCGGTCAGTTGGCGGAACTGCGCGCCAGTCAGGTTCAGGGTCATGCCCTCAGGAACGACGATTTCTGAGGCGCCAGTCAGGTCGGTGGTGGCTGCAAGCGTGACAACGCCATCCACTTGCTCCGCGACGATCAGCGTGCCGAGTGAAACGCCTTCGTTCAGGTCAGCGACTGTGAACGGCGTTTCATCCAGCCCGTTGAGGTTGATGATGGCAGCGTCCGTGTCGGGGTCGTCGACGCTGATGTTGGCAGCACCAATGTCGTTGAAGGCAGCCATCGGCAAGGTCAACTCGGAGAGGTTGCCCATGACCACCGCATCGATACCTTCAATATCGGTACCACCCAAGTCGAGGGTAGTCGACGTCGGAATGACCACCGTCATGTCACCGGCCACACCCGACGCGTCGAACGACTCGAGCTCCGTATTTGAAACACCCAGCGTCAGCGTCACATCGTTGGCACTTGTGATGCTGATGTTGTCAAGTTCATCTGCGCCTGCGCTAGCGACTCCGGTGATCTCACTGATCACAGCGTCGCCGTCCTGGATCGTCACGTTGATGGTGTCAACGTTGGAAATATTGACCCCATCCACGGCAAACGCACGGGGCGTGGTGCCATCGGTCTGGACGCCAAGCGCCACACCGCGGTTGTTGATGGTGACGTTGGCCGCCATGTTCGCATCGAACAGGAAGTACTCGGCGTTCAAGGTGCCGATATTGGAGCTATTCGGATTTCCGATTTGCTTGGGCAACGCAGTCCAGTCGGCCTTTCCGTCACCTTCCATCAGGAACGAGGTACCAAACTTGACGTTGTGGAAAGTGATTTCCTTGCCAACGTTGCCTTGCAGGCCCAGGGTGGTTACACCGACGGTGGTGTCGCAGACGGCGAAGTTTCGGTCTGCGTCGAGTTTGGTCACCACGAATGTCTCGACGCCAGTCGAGCGGACACCACCCTTGGCCACATCAGTGATGTCACCGACATCGCCGCTGAGCTGAACGTTGATCCGATCATTGCCCGCGGTGCCCTTGATCGTGCCCCAAAGGGTTTTGTCTGCGCCGTTGGTGATGTCTTCAAAGTTGTTGATGGTCAAACCATTCAACGTGCCAGTCAGGCCAGAGGCGTCAACGGAGAAGTTGTTGATGTCCGTACCGTCACCAGCCTCGAAGGTTGTCACTGCCGTGAACGTGATGTCGTTCGAGCCCTTGAGCACCAACTTCTTGACCGCCAGCGTGAACTCGGTGTCCGGGCCCAGCAGATTGGGCCCCACCGTGACGGCGCCTGCCGTTGAGTCGATCGTCAAACTGTCGCTGAGGTCCGCTGCCGCGGGACGATCGTAGCCGTCGGTCGCCCGCACGACGGTGATGTTCTCGCCGGCTTGAGTCCACGTGTTCTTAATCGTGCCGCCAGTGTTGTACGACGTTTCACCGTCGGCAGCTTGAGCGCTGGAAGCCCAATCGAAGTTCAGGCCAGCGTTGGTGATAACGACCTTACCGTGGCTAGCAGGCACGCCTTCGTTCGAAGTAGTAGCGTCGTCGTCCAAATAGATACCGTCGACGGCAACATACTTGTGCAGCTCTTCAGCCGTCAGCGTGAGCGTTGCGCCTGCGGAGACAACAAAGTTGAGCTTGATGGCCGAACTGAGTTGGCTCAGGCTGGCCAAGCTGCTGAGCGTGGTGTCGCTGGTAATGTTGATTAGCAGCTCAACCGAGGTGTCGCGGTGCAGGGCCGAAAAGGCTGCAGCACCCGCAGCGGAGAACTGGGCAGCAGTGATACGCAGCGTCGGGATGGTTGTGCCACTTGTCGCCTTGTCGAGCACGAACGCATCCACGCCGGCGATGTTGGCAAACGACAGGTTGGTGGTAGCGGTGGGCGTATCGTTTTGCGGGTTTTGAATGACCCCATCGGCGCCGCCATCCTTGCCCACCACACGAAGGGTCAGGTTTTCGCCAGTAATCACCGAACCACGGCCGGCATCGACTTCAGCCAGGTCCAGCGTATTGCGGCCTGCGCCCATATCGATATTCAGCAGAACCCCCGCTGCGGTGTCCTGAATCTTGATCTGGTCACGGCCAGCGGAACCCTTGATCAGGACTTCTTCAAACTCGCCGGCGTAATCCTGCACTTCCAGATCGAGGTACACGCCACCAGTATTGGCGCTGGCGTCGATCTCAACCGCATTGGCAGCGAACTCTAGGCTCTCGTTGATCAGCAGGCGACCCGAGCCAGTCACCGTTAGCTTTTGGAAGCTATTGCCAAAGTAAACGTCATTGAGAACGTTCGAGAAGCCCTGCGAATTGATTGCAACATGGCCCGCGTTGTGCGCGACAACCAGCGCGCCACTGTTGTCGGAGCTACCAAAGTCGACGTTCACCAGCTCAAGGTTCAGCACGGCCTTCTGACCAGTGGTGTAGTGCAGGTAAACATCCTGGTCAAAACCGCCCTCGAGCTTGGTGTCTGCGTAGTTGCGAATTCCAAGTACGGCCAAACGCCCCTCAGCCTCGGACTCCGTGACCACCAGCTTCTGCAGCTGACGGGCGCTGGTCAGGTCGAGAATACTTTCGTAGCCAGAGACGTCCAAGTAGTCAACGATATCGAAGTCACCCGTATCCGTTCTACCCGAATTGTTGTACCCGAACAGACTCGGATCGTAGTAGTTGGTAACATTGTGAACCTGAACCTCTTGGATATTTATGAGCTGCTTTGGCTGCGCGAAGGGGCCCTTCATCTCAACTTCCAGGGTGTTACGACCGCCACCCCCGTCGATGTACGCGCCATGCAAGGCATACGAGGTGCCGGCAACGATCAGATTGTCGGCGTTAGTGGTATTGCCAAGCTCAACCACACCGCGCGTCGTACCCGCTGTCGTCAGTATGGCTGGGTTCCAGATGATCTGCTCGTCGACCAACTCTTCATATTCGTACTCAGTGACGATGTTCTCGATGAACTTGATGAAGCTAGTGTCAAAAAAGTAGCCATCGCCATCGTGGTCGTTGGAATCATCGTCTCCGTCCGCGATACTGGTCACGTCATTGCCGCCACGATTATTGACCTCGTTGGCGTAGCCGATCATCGTACGAAGCGCGGAAACGTCAACATTCTTCCAGAGGAACGTCTTAGCGATCTCCGGCGGCACCTCAGTCAGGGTGAACATGCCATTGGACGGCAGCAGGCCACCGCCGCCGCTGATGATGTCCACCTTGACAGCATTTACGGATGCCGCATCGGCCGTCACCATCTTGATGGGCGCGTCCGCGCCGTCGATACCGCCATTGTTCTTGGCCCAGAAGTCAGCCACGGTTACCTTGTTGGCGAACAGCTTGGCCGACTCAACGCCAGCAGGGTTGGTGCCGTTGTAATTGGTTACCACGCCAATCATCTCGGAGATGACCTTGCCCGGCGTCGCACCGGCAGCAGTCATCTTGGCGGTCCAGTACGCCAGGCCGTCCGCGTCGGGCTGGCGGCCCAGAACGTTGACGTAGAACTGGGTAACGATTTCACTCTTGCTGGCACCGGCCGGGTAGTAGGCGCGGGCAGGCTGAACGGAGAACATGGCGTCGGCCACGCTGGCGAGGGATTCGCCCTTATCCAGCCGCTGTCCCCAGTAGTCCAAGCCGATCGCGTCCGGCGCACGGCCGAACATCGCGACGTACAAGTTGGTGACGTTAGCGGCGGCGGTTGTTGTGAGTGCCATCTAGAAAGCTCCTTGGTTGCAGATATGGGCGTCGGGCAGTCGCCTCAAACGACATGCAGTCGCGGATTACGACTTGAGAGCCATTATAGGCACGAAAGCCCCACCTGCTCTCTCACGGAACCACCGACAAGTCCGAAAATATTCGGCACTTTGTTGCGCGGTGGCTACAAGGCAGCCGCGGTCACCCTTGGCGCCGGGGGTCAGAGCCCCGCGTCTGCGCGCTTGCACGCGCGCAGACGCAAGCGGTGCCGTTTTGCCAGGGCAGGGCGCTCGATGTATCTTTGTGTGACCCAGGAGGCGGCCACGCTAAGTGTCGCGAGGGCGGCCCAGTACGCAGGGCTGCCGGTCGAAGGCCAGGGCAACAGCCACATGATGAGGAAGTGGTTGAGGAACACGCCGTAGGAGAGGTCCCCGGCAACGCCCTCCATCGCATGCGGCCTGACGCGCGAGCACAGGTGCAGCAGCAACAAGCCGCCACCCCAGCCGACCAGCACCTCGGTGTTGTAAGGCAGCACATGCAGCCCGCGCACCCGCAGATAGAGGTACACAAGCAAGGCCAGCACGGGCGCGATGCAAGCCAGCAACGCGGCAAGCGCCATATTCTTGCGCTGCAGGTGAAAGTAAGCCATGCCAATGGCAAACACCCACAACACACCGGGAAGCAGTCGGTAGCCAAACCAGTCGGTGTTGAGTTCACCATGCCAGGCCAGCACGTGCACAACCAGCGAAGCCAAGCCCAAGGCCACACCCAACCGGGGCACGAGCAACATCAACGGCGCCACGATGTAGAACTGCAACTCGGCCCCCAGTGACCATGCGGGTGGAATGAGCGTGTAGCGGTCTGCACCGTTCACCATGTAGTAATTGAGCGGAATCACCAGCAGGTTGTTGAGCAAATCGGTGACTGCGGGCGCATGCGCGAGGAAGAGCGTTGTGCCCCCTGTGCCCAACTGCCACGCCAGGGTGACGCCCGCGTAAAACAGGTACTGGGGAAACAGCCGCAAGGCGCGGTCGGCGTAGAACAGCCCGATGTGCTGCACGCTGGCGTAGTGCCGCTGCACCAGGCCTGCCATGACGTAGCCGGATATCAGATAGAAGCCGATGACGGCGGCCACCCCGGGGTTGGCGCCGGCCACGCGGCCATCGGCATGACTGAAAAGCACCAGCAGCGCCAATGCAAGGCGAAGGTATCCCATATCCGGAATTGTGTGCGCAACCGCACTGGCTGCACGGTGGCGCGCTTAACGGTCAGTGCAATGGCGCTCGCTCACTACCCAAAGCCCCTCCACCTGACGGGCTTGCATGTACACCGGCAAACGCGCTTGCTGCATCAGCCCCAGTGCACTTGGGTGCACCAGGTACAGAGTGCCGGGCGCCCACCCGCCGCGAATGAGTTGCATCGCAAGCGCGCGCCTTTGCTCGGCCGTCATGACCGCAGCTCGCGCCGTGGGCGCGGGCGTGAAGCGCGCCCCATGAAGCGCCGCCAGCAGCGCCGGGGCTTCCCACCCGGCGGGGTCGTGTTGTACCGACACCATGTGCATGTGCGGACAGCGCGCCAGCCAAGCAGGCCATTGCGGGTCGACCAGCGGGGTTGCCATGCCCGGCGGCCCCAAGCGAAACCGGGCGCGCAGCTCGCCCCACTTGGCCTGCGCATCTATCAGCTGGGTGGCCAGGCCCAGCAACAGCACCGCGGCGATGGCAAGTGCCCGTCGTGTCGCCTTGCGTGATGCCGGTAACGCCCCGTGCAGCGGCATCTGCGCCGCACGCGCCAAGGAGGCGATGGTCAGCGCCATCACCAAATACGTAAGCGGCCAGACAAGCCGACCGCTCGCGCGGAATACCCCTGCCAGTGCGGCAACCGTGTCGGGCAGCGGAACGCGCAGCAGCGTGTTCGCGCCAAGCGTGACGGTGCTTGACACCGCCGCCAGCGCCAGCACCCCGGTGGCCACCCACAGGCCCACAGGCAAGGCAGGAAAGGCCTGCGCCCCTGACGAAGTGGCGCGCGCCTGCGCCCCCCTGAGCCAGCCAACACCTGCCTGCCAGCCAACCCAACACAGGGCTGCAGCCATCAGCAAGAGCATTCCGGCGCCCATATAGGCGAAGCCCTCATACTGGCCGGCTGTGGCTTGCTGCTGGGCAGGCAGCAGGGTTGACCATTCGGCAATGTAGGGCGCCATGCGTTGGTGCTGTTCGCTGAACGCGCGCCAGTTCATCGGGTCGATCCAGGTCAGCAGATTGGCGGAATACAAGCCGAAGCCTGCTGCGCTGCGCTCGCCCTGCCCCACCCAGTAGCCCGCCAGCGCGGCAAGCCCAGGCAGCACCGCAGCAGCCACGGCTGCCTGCAGCAGCAAACGCATGGACACTGCACCTGTGCGCCAGGCGTGCGCTGCTGCCGCCATGCCCAGCATGGCCACCATCAGCGCGAGGTAAGGATGCACCAGCACAGCCACAGCGCAATACATGATCCACGCGCGCCAGGGCCACGCCGGGCGACCTTGCGGGTAGCCCGCTTGCGCCGGCGTTCGCGCCAAACCCAAAGCCAGGGCGGCCAGCACGAGAAAGTGCGCCATCAGCGCTTCGTGGCCGTAAGCGCGCAGCAACAAAGGCGGCGCGGCAATGAAAAAAATGGAGCCGCACACGAGCGCCCAGCCAGCCTGCACACCCATCGCTTGCAGCAGCCGAGCGGCAAACCAACCCTGCAGGCCGTGGCAAGCCAGCATCCACAGGCCGAAGTATTGCCAATGTGCGGGCCAGATGCCCACACTGCCCAGCAGCTTGGCGGCAAAGGCCGCCAGCGGAATGCTGTCTGTGAAGACGACACTTGTAGGTGTGTCGCCAAACCGCGAGATCTTGCCAGGCGGCCAGGCCCAGGCTTCGGAGCGATAGAACACACTGCCGATGTAGTGCTGGGCGGGGTCGCCATGCAAAAGCCACTGTACGGACGACGGGTCGATGACGCGCCAGCCGTAAAGCCACGCCGCAAAAGCAACGCCAGCGGCAGCAGCAAGCCAGCGCGCTGCGCCAGGCGCCGCCGTGCAGGGCTGCGATGCACTTGACACGGGGCTAGGCGCTGCGTGCCAGCAGGACCATGCCGACAAGGATGCACACCATACCCGCCACGCGCAAGGCGGTCATGGCTTCTGCAAACCACGCCACCGACGCCACGCTGACCAGCACGAAGATGGCACCCGCCATGAGCGGCGATGCCACCGAAAGGGGCATGCGCGCATACACCCACGCCGTCAGTGCAAAGCTGACCGCATACAGCAGCAGGGCCATACCCAGGGGTAGCGGCTGAAGCCCGAACCACGTTGTGCTTGCGCTGCCTGCAACCTGCACGCCGTGGCTGGCCTGCTTGATGAGCGCCTGAGCCCCCGCATTGCACAGCACTGCCAATGCCGCCAGCAGCCATGTGGTCACCTTGGAAGTCTCCACGGTCATTCGCCGGGCGGGGTGGTATCGCCTTCGGGGCGCAGCACATAGTGCGGGCGCTGCTTGATTTCGTCGTAGATGCGTGCGATGTAGCTGCCTATGATGCCCAGGCTGACCAGCACCAGACTGCTGAAGATGATAAGCAGCAAGATCACGGTACTGAATCCGTCCACGGCATGACCGCCGAGCTTGTCGACCACGGCCTTGGTACCCAGTGCCAGGCCCAGCACCAGGCCCACTGCGCCGAGCACCGACACCATGCGCAGCGGTGCCGACGAGAAGGCCGTGACGCTATTCCAGGCGTACCGGACCAAAGCCCTCAGGCCCCAACCAGATGTTCCACCCGCCCGGTCGGGCACGTCGAATTCAAGGCGCGGCCCCTGAAACCCCAACCATCGCACCATGCCACGAAAGAATCGCGCGCGTTCGCCCATTTGGAGTACGGCTTGCGCTGCGCGGCGATCAAGTAACTTGAAGTCGGTGTCTTGCCAAAGCGACATGCCGCTGGCCCGGCTGAATGCCCCATAAAAGAGGCCGGCAGCAACGCGACGCAGCACGCTTTCGTTGCCGCGGTGGCGCTTGACGCCTTCTGCAACGCTGTGGCCATCGGTCCAGCACGCCCAAAACTCGCCAATCAGCTCCGGCGGATGTTGGAGGTCTGCATCCATCACAACAACGACGTCGGCATCGAAGCGTTCGAGGGCCAGGCGCAAGCCGGCATAGATGGCTGCCTCTTTTCCGAAGTTGCGCGTAAAGCTGGCGTAGGCAACGCCCGGGTTGGCCAAGGCCAACCGTTTCAGCGCAAGCAGGGTACCGTCGTCAGAGCCGTCGTCGATCGCCAGCAACCGCACATGGGCCGCAGGTGTGCGCGCAATCACCTGGCGGCGCGCTTCGTGAAGGATGTGCGGTAAGGCTTGGGCGACGAGGCGCTCCTCGTTGTAAACGGGGACGACAAGCACCAGGCGGGGGTCGGCAACGGTCACAGAGTTCATGCCGTTCTCAGTGTGCCCAAGCTTTCTGGTAGACGTCCAGTGTGCCAGCCACGCAGCGCTCCCACGTGGCCTGCCTTGCACGCAGGATACCGCCGGCAATGCAGCGCTGCCGCCAAGCGTGGTCTTCCAGCGCTCGTTCGATACCGTATCGCCAGGCGTCAATATCAAGGGGTGGTAGCAGCAGAGCATCTGGCCCCGTCACTTCGGGCAAGCTCGACGCGTTGCTGGCAAGCACCGGCACGCCACTGGCCATGGCCTCAAGCACTGGGAGGCCATAGCCTTCGTACAGCGACGCCAACGCAAACACGGCGGCGCCCGCATACAGCGCGGGCAAGTTGGGCTCTGGCACGTATTGGACGTAGCGTACCCCCCGAGCGGCGGCACCGCGCAGGCGCTCATGCAGGGCGTCGCTGTGCCAGCCAGGCGCACCCGCAATGACAAGCGGAAATCGGCGCCGCAGCATTTCGGGCAACGCAAGGTAAGCGTCAAGCAGCGTGCCGATGTTCTTGCGCGGCTCCAAGGTGGACACACACAGGATGTAGCTGCCGTGCACAAGGCCCAAAGAAGGCAATACGGCGCGGGTATGGTGGGGCTGTCGGGGGGCGAACTGCATGCTCACCCCCAAGGGCACTGCGCTGACCTTGTCTGCCCTCCATCCGAACGTATCGATGACTTCCTGGCGGGTGAACTCAGAATCGGTGATCAGATGGGTTGCACGCGCAAGGGTCTGGGGCAGGCCTTTGTCAAGGCGGGCGACCCGGGCAGCAGGATGGAACTGCGGATACCGGAAAGTCGACAAGTCATGCACGGTGGCAACGGCAGGCCCACCGACGGGCGGCAGCAGAAAGCTCGGTGAATGAAACAGACAGTCGTCAGTGCCACGCAGCCGCCAGCCGTACAGGGCAGGTGTCAAGGTGCGGTGCACCGCTGCGGCTGGGCGCCATTGCACCAACCGGCTCAGCACGGAAGCTGCGCGGGCAGGTGGCGGCGCAGTGATGGGCGCCGGTACGAACCGGCCCATGCTGAAGTAGCGGCAGTCACTGATGCGCGGGTTGTCGCGAAGCCCGCGGGCCAGCTCAAGCGCATACCGGCCAATACCCGTAAGGGGGTAACGAATCGCGTCGACACCAAGGATGACTTTCATCAGTTCGATCGCTTGTCGGCAACCGCATCCAGCATTCTGCCCAGCACGGCACGCAAGTCCAAAGACGGATCGGTGTCGCTCAATGGCCAGGGCGTACCGTGATCGCGAAAGCTTTGTCTCAGAAGCGTCGGATCGCCGTACAGGGTGTGCAGCTCGTTGCGGCGCACGAGTGCCGGATCGACCTGCACATCCACCACATGCCCCGTCATGCCGCCCAGCAGCGAAATGACATCTTGCAACGACCACGCGGCACCAGAGCATATGTTCCAGGTACCCGTCTTCTCGTGGGTCAGAAGATGCAGGTACGCTGCTACCACCAGTTCGACCGGGTTGTATTCCCGCAGCACATGCAGGTTACCGAGCTTTACCACCCTCGAGCGCTGGGCGAAATGTTGCACCAGCTTGGGGATGACGAAATGGCTGCCCTGCCCGACCCCGGTGTAGTTGAAGGGCCGAACAATGGTGATGGGCAGATGCGGCGTATATTGGCGCGCCAGGGCCTCCATGGCCAGCTTGCTCGCCGCGTAGTGGTTCACGGGCGCGAGTGCGGCCGTCTCGGGTATGGGCGAGTTGGGGTTGTTGCCGTACACGTTGGCACTGCTGGCTAACAGAACCCGGCACGGTGGCCTTGGCAAATCGAGCAGGGCGTCCAGCAAGTGCGTGGTGCCCACCGTATTGACCGCGTAAAAGTCAGGCGTATTGCCATGGTCGACATAGCTGATAGCCGCCAGGTGCACCACGGCGTCAGGCGCGATGTTTAGCACTTCGGCCTGCACTGCCTGTGCATCTTGCAGCGGCGCTGCAAGCGGTACCACATGGTGCCCGCAGGCGGATGCCGCTTGGGCGAGATGCATGCCGGTAAAGCCATCGGCGCCGGTGAGCAGGATCTTCATGCAGAGGACGCCAGTTCAAGACACACGTCTACCATGGCGGCCTGAACCGCTTTCCAGTCGAACTCGGTCACTTTGTTCCGGCCGTTGTGTGCGAGCGTACGCCCAAGAGCAGGGTGCGTCATCAGACGTGCAATGGCTTCGGCCAGCTGGGCAGGTTCAACCAAAAGTGCGTTGTGTCCATCCACTGCCATGTCATGAAAGGCCGCACAGTGGCGGTTCGCAATGACGGGCTTTCCCGCGCGCCAAGCCTCCAGCAACACCATGCCGAAGCTTTCACTGTGGCTCATGTTGCACAGTGCAACGCACGACATGAGCGCCCCCCGAACCACGTTGCGTGGCTGCAAGCCCAGGTAGGTGGTGTGAGGACTGTCCACGGCGAGGCCATCGTCATCAGGGCCGATCATTACCACCCGCAAGGGGGTGCCCTGACGGCACAGCTGCTCGGCAGCATCCATCACGTGACGGTAGCCCTTGGCCCCTGCCTTGCGACCCAGTACCAGCACAAACGGCTCGTGACTGACGTATGCCGCGCGGAAGGCCCGCACGTCCTCCTCGGTGAAGGCTTCGTCGGCATCGCAGCCTGCAGGCATGTACCTTACCGTGCAGCCCTGTTCGGTCAGAAAGTCGCAGGCGGCCTTCGGTGCAGCAAGCACCAAGCTGGCGTCACGTGCGCTCTGCATCCAGTCGGGGAAGTGATAGAAGTCATCGTCCAGATGAGCATGCGGCACAAGAATCGACGGCACACCCTGCTTGCGCGCCTCGGTCAAAGCAACCACTGCAGGACGAAATATGTTGTTGTGTGTCACCACCAAGTCGTATTTCGCGACGTTGTCGGCAATGTAGCGTTCAAGAGCAGCACTGAAAGGGCCTCGAACATCGGTTAACCGGGTGTCCTGAGGAACCCTCGACGCTTGTGCTGCCTGGTGAAGTAGCCGAAACGCCGCACCGGCGTCCAGCGAGGTCAAACCGTGCTGCACCAGCGTGGGTGCTGACAGATCCAGCGGTTGGCCGTCGACCCCAACGCTGCTGACGCGAATGCCGAGGGGCCGCGGATCGTCCACAGGTTGTGGGCTAGAGACCACCAGGTGCAGTTCGCCGGCTGGGGCGTCCACCGACACCTCAAACGCGCCTTGCAGCGACCATGGGCCCGCCGCCACCTTTTGTGCCGCGTGACAGGCCAACACAGCAGGCCGGTCAGCATAGCCGCGCAGCGATACCCGAGCAGGCCGAAGCAAAAAGATGGTCGCCTCGTTATACGTCCAGCGCGCCGCTTTTGTAGCTGAACCTTCGGGGTCGCTCCAGCCCCAGCCGAGGCCATTGCGCTTGTATTGCCCACGCAATGAAGTATCCAGCGCGCGCTCGAACCCGGGCTGCGCGGCCCAAATCCTGCGCAGGTGCGCCTGCGCCGCAGAAGGCGAAGGAGTCTCGGCCGAAAATCGAGCGAAGCGAACGTTGGGGATGTCCACCGGTACGCTGAACGTCGAATCGAAGCTGCAGATTTCCGCGAACCGCATGTGGTTACGCAGCGTGCTGACCTCTGGTGCGACCACATCGACGTCAAACAACCCGCTATGCCCAAGTGCACTGACGAAGCGCTCGACGTTCGATTCGGCGCCACCGAGCGCAGGGGCTGTATAGCGATAGGTAACGTAGAGCACCCGCTTGCGAGGCTGCTCCAGGGCTTGGAGTGCCCGCACGAAGCCCCCTGCCATGGTGCGCATGCACAAAGTTTGCTCAAACAGCGCACGCCGTGCTGCGCGTGCCGTATCCGCCCACAGCAAAGGCTGGCCCAACGCATGCCGCAGGGCAAGGGCAAACTGACCCGTCTGCGCTACGGCAGTGTGCTGCCGCACCGCAGACGGATAGCCGCGCAAGCCAAATTCGGTGGTGACAACGAACAGGCCGTGGCCCAGGTAGTCCGCCAGCTTGACGTTGGAGCCACTCCCCGAAACCACAGGATTGAGGGCCAGCAAGCAGCCCTTCATCACCGCGCTCTTGGTGACTTCATCGACAACGCCCCACCGTTCGACGTTGCGCGGGACGCGCCCTATGGTGCTGCACGCAGAGCCCAGCAAATGGAAACGTACGTCGGGAAACTGCGGAGCGAGTTGGTCGGCAATGAATCGCGCAGCCTCTGCGTTTGGCAAGTGGCCCGAGCCAAGAAAGACCACCGCCTGCTCACCGATGCGCGCACGTAGCGCCTGCAATACTGGCGCAAGTTGGTGGTCTGGCACCGGCGCAGCAGCCCCGTTACGCACGACCAGCAAGGGGCCTGAGGTGCGCTTCCGTACCGCGAGGCCCTGCGCATCTTCAACAGAAACAGCCACAGTTACAGCGCTGCATTCCACTGCAGCCTTCTCAAGTCGCCGCACCTCTTCCGCCAGTTCTTTGAATTGGGGGTGACCAGCCAGAAGAGTTTGCTTCAGTTGCGATTCGTTGTTCTGTGACGAGTAAACGAACCGATCGCCATAAGCACGGGGTACGTCGACAAGGTAGCAATGCTCGACAACGATGGCACGGGCTGAGCGGCGCAGTACTGCGTAGACTGCCATCAGCCAAGGATTGTTTGTACTGTGGCGTGAGGCAACGATGTCGTCGGCTGATACCGGGTGCAGCGCATTGATGCGGTCTTGCTCTACAAGATGCGCTTGCGTCTTGGGTACGCGCAGGACGGTAACTCCCTCGCTAGCAGACGTCGACGCCAAGGCACCGTCAGATGCAAAGCACACAAAAACGACTGGGCTCCACTGCGCGACAGTCTCATATAGGCCTTGCGTTCGGGTACTGCCGCCACCCTTGCCCTCAAACGAGTTGTAGTCGTTCAACACCAACACCGGCGCGGCCACCTTGCGCGCGCCGCCCCGATCGGCGAGCAACGAGTCAATACGCTGGGCAGCGCAGGCTGCTATCGTGCTCCAGTTGTACTGAAGCTCCACTAGTGCCGCTCCGGCATCTGCAACGCGCTGCGTCGCTTCGGGACAATCCAGGGCCCGACGCAGCGCATCTGCAAATCCGTCCTGATCGGCTTGCAGGAAGTGCTCACCCGGCACAGCACGAATGCCCCGCATCCCGAAAGCAGTTGACAGCACGGGCAAGCGATGCGCCATGTAGTCCAGAGCCTTCACGTTGGACCCGCTGCCTGAAGTCATAGGGTTGATGGCGACGTGAGCCATCGACAACAGCTGGTACTTGCGGTCAGCGTCCACCAACCCGTGTAGATGCACATTGGCAGGGCATGGCCGGTTGAGCAAGCAAGCGCCGATGATGTCAAACGTCACATCGGGCAATGCGGGAGCCAGTTGAGAGACGATGAACTCTGCCGCTTCCACGTTGGGGGGGTGATGGCTGCCCATGAACACGACACGCCGATGGGTGGAACCATTGGACGGTCGGTTTGGCTGTCTGTTGGAGACCGGCGAGTTCACCCCGTTCGGAACGTACAACGCATCGAACGCAGCCGACGGAACCATCTGCCGAAACGCAGAAAGATCGTGCTCGTTGCAATACATGACCAGGTCTGCCAACCTGAGGAGCTGCTCTTCAGCTACTTGCACCAAGTGTCGAACCGGTGCTGATGCAGTGCCAGGATGAAAATCACCATACAACGCTGATTCACAGTTATAGGCGTTGTAGATTCTTGGCTTGTCATCAAGTCCAGCGAACAAGTCATAAGCGACGGTGAACGGCGATTCGTGAATGATCACGTCGGCTTCGGAGTACGCTTGCAGGTAGGCCCAGTGCAACGATGTGGGCAGCGTACCGCAGGCGGAAATGGCTGGCCCGGAAATGTCTCCGTTGCCAGCTTGCGGCGTCAAGGCCGCATAGTGGTGCAAGAAGTGATCGTCCTTGGGAACGCGCCGCTCGACAAATTGCGTGCCGTGGTTAATGACCTCTGGTCTCTCCCCGTGATGGGTTGACGTCAGCAAGGTGACCTGATGCCACCGGCTGAGTGCGCTGTAAAAGTAAAATAGCCGCGCTTGTCCGCCGTTGGAGGGCGGCACGAACGCAGGAAAGAACGATAGCGCCAGGATGCGGATCATGCGCGGCCAGCGGGATCCTGGAAGTAGGCCTCCAGCGGTGTTCTTTGGCGGGCATGCTCGTCCGCGCTGGCTTTGCCTTGGCCAGCAACAACTTCGGGTAGCGGCATGTCCGCGCTTGGAGCGGACAAGGCTGCAGCTTTATAGGCTTCGGCCCGCGCTTGCAAGCGCGCGCGGCGGAGACGTAGGCCAAGCCCAGGCATGAACGCCATCACCCGGGCTGCAACCTTGCGAAGCGCCGGATACCGATCTGCCTGACGAAAAGCCCAACCAAGGGGCAATCCCGGTACCCGCCGGAGCGAACTCCAGGCTGACCATGCACTTACGCGTACCAGATCAAGCCTGCGCCGGACAGCGCGCAGTGGCGCGGTCACGCGCCACGACGTGCTTGCGTGCACAGCAGCAAGTTGCGCCTGCATTTGTTGAGCGGCCATCACCGCCTGCGCCGCATCCGACTGCGCCTGCGCTTGACTCATCGTCAGTTGATGCTGATATTGGGCTGCGAGGGACTCAAGCGTTGTCCCTAGGTCGACAGAAAACGCGTCAGACAGGGCTTCTACAAGTGCCGGTGCCCCACCCTTTTGCGCGACCACTGCGTAGTCTGCGCTGGCCGATTGAAGCACATCCAGTAGCGACAGCGCCCCTTGGCGCGACAAGTGACTTGCCGCCTGCAGCCGCAATACCTTGCTACGCGCAAAGCCGGCGAACTCGACCGCAAATGCCAGTAAGGCAGGCGGGATCGGCTTTCGATGCGTAGGGTCCAAATAAAAGGACGACGCACCCACGACCAGGTTTTCGGGGTTCGGGGTTTCGAGTATCAGCAAGCCTCCGGGCAGAAGCACCCGAAGCGACTCGGCGACCAGTTGACGGCACGTGTCGAACGGCAAGTGTTCGACGATGTGGAAACCCGACACCACCGCTTGGCTTGCATCGGGTAGCTGCTGCAAGAAGGCAAGTGCATCGCCCATCGTTACATGCAGCGACCGATCGCGGCATGCTGCCAGCATGGCCTCACTCTGGTCTACGCCCTGCGCAGCAAATCCTTGCTCGGTCAATACTTCGAGCCACTCTCCACGCCCGCAGCCCAAGTCAACTGCAGAAGCAGCAGGCAGATGTACTTGCAGGGACGTGAGAAACGGCACGTACACCTGCAAGCGACTCAGAATCAGCTCACGCGAACCGCGAAACCGTTCTTCAAGCGCGTGGTAGAAGTCAGGGGTCACTCAATGCGCCTCGGTTTTGAAGGCAACCAAGCGCCGCCCACAAACACTGGCTTGTCTGCATTGATGACGCTAAACACCAAAGCAAGATCACGCCACTCATAATTGCTCTCAACATGTGAATCGGCCCCATGAACTGCCACCGCGACGGAATAGCTCCCCTCACCCAAGCTGGCAGCAAAGTCAAAGCGGTAGCTCACCAATTGGCCTGCCTTCACATCCCTGGCGGCGCACCCCAGATGGTGCGTATTGGTGCCGAACACAGGTTGACCCAGACGGTCCTTGATCATGTAGCCGACCACGAGTGTGTCTAGGTCGGCAGCAGCCTCCACCTGAACCTCTAAACAAACGGCCTGTCCCACTTGCACAACTTCAAGTTGCTGGCCCTGCGCTGAGAGGAGGTGCGTCTTGCGGAATACCGCATGCCTGGTGCCAGAAACTGTCTGGACCTTTCCTTTGGCCAGCGCGGTTTGACTCACTTTTTGAGGTTGATGTGCCGCCAGTAGGGCGTTGTAGTAATCCATTACCGCTTCAGGGGTGCCCTGGAATGCAAGGTGCCCCTCTTTGAGCAGCAAGGCGCGGTCGCAGATGCTCTGGATGGCCTGCTTGTCGTGCGACACGATCAGCAATGTGGTTCCCAAGCGGCGAAAGTCACGGATCCTGTCAAAGCTCTTGTGCTGGAAGTAGTCGTCGCCAACGGAAAGAGCCTCATCCACGATGAGCACATCCGGACGACTTGCCGTCGCGACACTGAATGCCAAGCGCACCTGCATGCCGCTGCTGTACACCCTCACAGGCTCATCCATGTAGTCGCCAATCTCGGCGAACGCCTCGATGGCAGGCATGAGCTGATCGACTTCGGCCGGCTTGTAGCCCAACAATTGGCCTGCCATGCGAGCGTTCTGACGCCCGGTGAACTCGGGATGAAAACCCATACCCAATTCGAGTAGCGCGGCGACCCGGCCCTCAATCTGCACCTGCCCTGTGGTAGGCGACGCAGTGCCAGTGATCATTTTGAGCAAGGTGCTCTTGCCGGCGCCGTTCATGCCAATGATGCCAACAGCCTCGCCCGGCTGCACATCAAAGTCGATCCCCTGCAGAGCCCACCGCTGCGAATGCCTTGGAACGCCGCGCGGGTCCAGCCATTCCGCCAAGCGCGCCCAACGGTGCGGGTACCGGCGATAGGCTTTGCCCAGATTGGTCACAGTAATGCGCCCGGTCACAACTCGTCAACCATCTCGCCCTGCCGGCGCATAAAGAAGACAGCGCCCACTGTCAGCACGATGAGCGAAAGCAACAATAACGGCACGAGGCTCGGCCATTGCGGAGGCTGATGCAACAAGAAAATTTGCTGGTAGGAAGCGATCAAGTCCACCATCGGGTTATAGGCCAGCATTCGCTGCGCTCCCTGTGGCAAGGCCGGCAACGTGTACACAACTGGCGTGAGCCAGAACCAAAACTGCAGCAAGACAGACGTGAATTGCCCGATGTCCCGGAAGAATACATTGAGCGTGCCAAGGAACAAGCCAAGTCCAACTGCGAAGAGTTGCTGTAGAGCCAGTAATGGCAGTACCCAAAGCACGACCCAACCCGGCCAGTGTCCAACAAATACAAGAAATCCGATGTACAGCGTGATCACAATCGAAAAGTTGACTAATGCCGAGCCGATGACTATTGCGATCAGGCTGAGACGAGGAAAGCTCGCTTTCTTCAGGAGGTTGGCGTAGTCAAGGAAGACGCTTGTCAAGCGGCTAAGCGTCTCCGCAAAAAGGCCCCAGGTGAGCAAGCCAGCACATAAATAAATACTGAACGCCAACGGATTTCCCTGATGTCCCGGGAGCGTTGCGCGAACCAGATGACTGAACGCAAGCGTATACACCCCTATCAAGGCGAGTGGGCTGATTACAGCCCATAGTCCACCCAGCAGCGAGGCCCTGTACCGGGAATGAAAGTCGCGCCGGATGCTCTCGGCAATGAACCCGCGGTAAGTCCACAGGCCAAGCAAGGGGTGGCCGCCAGCCATACTTAACAAAAGGCAATTCCGCTGCTGCGATCACGCACTTTGGCAATTGTGAGCAGGAGGGGATGAATAGCGGGGTACATTGGCCGCGGGAGTATACGTTTGTCAATGGCTAGCGGAACGTCTACCGCATCGCAAAGGCAGAACGCCGCCACAGTTGGCAGGCAGGGCGCCCGTTACACTGAGCGGCAGTACAGATCGCCCCGATGGGCATGCGCTTACTGGCTACGCCGCGCCGACTTGGCTAATTCGACTTCCCAACGCAGACATGAATCGACGCAAACATGAGTCACGACACGACAAGCGGGGCGCACGGTCTGCAACGCATGACCCTGCCCAACGAACCGTACAGAAGTGTCCGGTCTGCATGACCGCACGGGGCCAAGAATGAGCAAGGTCGCCGTCATCACTGGCGTTACCGGTCAAGACGGTGCGTATTTGACCGAACTGCTGCTGCAACGCGGCTACACCGTTTACGGCACCTACCGCCGTACAAGCTCAGTGCTGTTCTGGCGCCTTGAAGAACTGGGGTTGCGACAGCACGAGCGGCTTCACCTTGTGGAGTACGACCTGACCGACTTGGGATCTGCAATAGCGCTTTTGCAGCGCGCACAACCTGCCGAGATTTACAACTTGGCGGCGCAGAGCTTCGTTGGCGTCAGCTTCGAGCAACCTACAGCTACCGCACAGATAACTGGGCTAGGGCCTCTGAATCTGCTGGAAGCCATCCGCCTCGTCAACCGTGACATCCGCTTTTATCAAGCTTCGACGTCCGAAATGTTCGGCAACGTACAGGCTATTCCTCAGGCAGAGGACACCCCCTTCTATCCGAGAAGCCCTTATGGCGTAGCCAAGCTGTTTGCGCACTGGATGACGGTGAACTATCGCGAGAGCTACGGCATTTTCGGTGCAAGTGGCATTCTTTTCAACCACGAATCGCCGCTGCGTGGACTAGAGTTTGTCACCCGCAAGATCACTGACGCGGTAGCACGCATTGCCTTGGGCAAACAGGAAGTACTGGAACTGGGTAACCTGGATGCCAAACGTGACTGGGGTCATGCGCGTGACTATGTCGATGGAATGGCGCGCATGCTGCAAGCCGACAAGCCAGATACCTTCGTCTTGGCAACCGGGCGAACCGAAACCGTGAGGGACTTCGTTCGCATGGCATTTGCTGCTGCAGATTTGACGGTCGATTTTCGTGGCAGCGGAGCCGAGGAAACCGCAGTGGATACGCGCTCCGGAAAGACGATCGTCCGCGTGAATCCGCGCTACTACCGGCCCGCAGAGGTGGACTTGCTTATCGGGGACGCCTCACGGGCTCGCAGGCTTCTCAAATGGGTCCCGGTGACCACGCTCGAGCAGCTGTGTCAGGCCATGGTTGAAGCAGACCTGAGGCGAGTTGGGCGAGGTTTTTCTTTCTAAGCGCCACGAAGATTCGGTGGTCAGCCAAGGGTTCGCCCGTAAGCGTCACTGAAGCGCACAATGTCATCCTCGCCCAAATACTGACCTGTCTGCACTTCAATCATCACAACCGGTTGGTCGGTGGTGTTAGCCAGACGATGTGCCTGGCCGGCTGGAATGTACGTCGACTCGTTGACATGCAACTCCGCGGTCTGCCCCCCACGAGTGACTTCGGCGGTGCCGCTCACGACAATCCAATGCTCGCTACGATGCCGATGCATCTGCAGTGAGAGCGAGCCTCCGGGCTCAACCTCAATTCGCTTGATCTTGTCGCCGCGCCCGTCTTCCAGCACGGTGTATGTACCCCAAGGGCGCTGCACCGTGCGATGTGCACGGTAGGTGTCGTGTCCACGCGCCTTAAGCTGCTCAACAACTTTTCGGACATGCTGCGTCTTGCTCGCATCAGCGACCAAGAGCGCATCGGGGGTGTCGATGACCATCACCCCTCGCAGGCCTAACAGCGCGGTTACGCGCTCATTGGCATGGACGAAGCACGCTTCGCTGTCCATCAATACCGCATCTCCGTGCACACGGTTGCCTTTCGCATCCGCGGGTACTAAGCTAGCCACTGCGTCCCACGACCCGATATCGTCCCACGTGAATTCCACGGGCAGCACTGCCAGGTTGCGGGTGCGCTCCATCAACGCGTAGTCGATGGAGATACTTTCCAACGCCTTGAAGGCTTTCGCTGGCAACTCCACGAACGGTTGGGCGGTGGGTACGCGCTCTACTTCCGCCCAGCAAACTTTCGCCCCCTGCGCGAGGGCTGGCTGATGCTCCTGTAACTCTCCCAGCACCGCTTCCGCGCGCATGCAGAACATGCCGCTATTCCACAAGAAGCTGCCATCGCTGACAAAGCGTTGCGCTGTTTCGGCGTCGGGCTTCTCGACGAACCGGATGACCGCTCTAGCGTCCAGCGGCTGAGAGGGCGATTCCATCTGGATGTAGCCATAGCCAGTTTCTGGCCGTGTGGGGCGTATGCCGAACGTCACCAATGACCCTTGCGCTGCCTTCAAGGTTGCCGCACGAACGGCTGTCTCGAACGCGGGAAGCGGCTCGATGCGGTGATCGGCAGGCAAAACAAGCATCAGGGCATCTGCAGCGACGGCATGAACGACCCAATGTGCAGCCATAGCAATCGCCGCCGCCGTGTTGCGCCCCTCCGGCTCAAGCATGTAATTCACACCATCAGCACCATCCCCATCCCAAACGCGGCGTACTTCATCCTTGCACAGAAAGTAGTGATCGCGGTGGGTGACGATGAGAATTGGCCCGCGCGGCCCCGCCAAAGCCGCCGCCCGGTGCAGAGTGCCCGCAAGCAACGAGTTCCCGTCGGGCAACCGCATAAATGGCTTGGGATGCCCCTGCCTGGAAACAGGCCACAGCCGGGTACCTGCACCGCCACAAATGATGACCGGTACCAAGATAGGGTTATGAGCTGCAAGCGTGACCATTGACGCCAGTTATGTCGGAGGGAGCTGAGGGCGGCACTTCGCGCCTGGTGTCACGAGGCGTTCGTAGAGTGCACTATAGGCCCTCGCCATCTGCTCCGCGCTGAAGTACGACTCGAATCTGTCGCGCGCAGCACGCCCCATGCGTAGCGCTTCCTCGGGATGATCATGCAAATGTTCCATGGCTTGACGCAGCGCTAGCGGCTGACCCGGCGGAACGACATGCCCCGTCACTCCGTCAAGGTTAACAAAACTTGTGCCTGTCCCTATCTCACAGCTGATGAGCGCACGCCCGTACATGGAAGCCTCGACCAAAGACATGCCAAACGCCTCTGACCGCAGATTCGAAGGAAAGACAAAAGCGCGGCACATCTGAAGCAAAATTTTCTTGTCCTCGTCGCTGACTTGGCCAAGGAAGCGCACGTTGGCCCCAGGGAGTGAGCTTGCGAGCTTCTTCAAGTCCGACGACTCCGGGCCGTCTCCAGCAATGACCACGGGCACCGGCAACCCGCAGGAGGCGCGCACCAAATCCTTTAACCCCTTGTAGTACCGCAAAACCCCAACAAAGAGAAAGAAGTCAGGGCCGAGATGGTGGCGCCAGAATCCAATCCTTTCACGATCGTTGCCGTCTGAATCTGATCCGTGAATACCATTCGGTATGACTTGAACATCACACTTCAGGCGCTGCAATACCGGGCTGCTGTACAGATAGTTGGGCGATGTTGCGACAATCGCGTCTGCAGACCTGAGAAACCGATTCATCAGCGGTGAGTAAGCGCTGAGAAGCCGCTTCTGGCGAACGATATCGGACTGGTATGACACTACGCTTGGCTTGTCCCTGGCCGCAAGCAGGTGAAGGACGTCCGCAAATGGCCAAGGAAACTGATAGTGCACAACGTCAGCCCACTTTAACTGTTGGCGGAATGCGCCGAACGCGCTCATGGAAAATGGGGTTGAGGCCCACTCAAGGGTCGTACGGCTCCTCACTACGACTGCTTCTGGCCGGACGATGATTGGAGGATCAGCGTTTTCGCTAAGGGTAAACACGCGACTTTCAATGCCCAGCGCATGTAAACCTCGTGTCAGCTGCAAGATGACCTGCTCAACGCCCCCCAGCTTGTCCGGGTAGTAACTCTTGTACACGTGAAGGATTCGCATGCGGTAGGCAACAGCTCAACGACTATTGAGTGTACAGACGCTACACACCAAACTAATTCCAGCCTCGATCATCAATGCCCCCGGGTCAAGGCCTTGCAAGATCACGCCTGCTGGCACCGCAGATCGCATAGTCGAGACCTTGCTGGCGCTGTTCAACCACCGAAGCGGGGCGAGACGTTATCACC
>JBDLRH010000156.1:0-24643 GCA_039800165.1 Pseudomonadota bacterium | reverse complement strand
AACACCGTGAGCCCGGGCTACATCGGCACCGACATGGTCCGCGCCATCCGCCCGGACGTGCTCGAGAAGATCGTGGCCACCATCCCGGTCAAGCGCCTGGGCACACCGGAAGAGATCGGCTCCATCGTCGGCTGGCTGGCTGGCGAGGATTCGGGCTTCACCACCGGCGCCGACTTCTCCTGCAACGGCGGCCTGCACATGGGCTGATGCGCGGCTGCGGCCCCGCACTGAACGGCCCGCCGCGCGCGGGCCGTTTCATTTCGTTCAGCGCATCGACCGGCTGTGCTCAATCGCCGCGCGCAGCAGCCCCAGGCGGTCGTTGCCGAAGTACATGTCGTCGCCCCAGAACATCGTGGGCGAGCCGAAGCCGCCGCGCCGGATCACCTCGTCGGTATGCGCTTTCAGCGCTGCCTTGATGTCCGGCTGCGCGATGCCTTGCGCCAGCGCTTGCGCGTCGATGCCGCAGTGCTGCGCGATCGATGCCACTTCCGCATCCTGCGAGATGTCGGCGTCGTCGTGCCAGTAGCGCTCAAACACGCGGGTGGCAAACGCGATGAAGCGCGCGGGGTTCTCTTGCAGCAGCCACAGGCAGCCGCGCATCACCTTCACGCTGTTGACCGGAAACACCGTCGGCGGAAACAGGATGGGGCGCAGGCCGGCCGCGCGCGTCCAGTCCTTCATGTCCTTGAGCATGTGCGCCCACTTGGCCGGCACCGGGTTGGCGCGCATCTCGTACATGCTGGGGTTCACCGCATTGAAGATGCCGCCCACCAGCACCGGCTTCCAGTTCACCGCCACGCCAAGCTCGCGCGCCATCGGCTGGATGTTGTGGAAGGCGAGGTAGGTCCAGGGGCTCGAGCAGTCAAAGTAAAAGTCGATCGCCTGCGGCGGCGTCGATGGATCTGAGCGGCCAGGCGCATTCATCGGTGCGCTCCTTCGCGCACGCTCTGCGCCGTCTGGCCGAAGAGGGCGCGGCGCGCCTCGTCGCTCAGCGTCGCGGCGCGCAGGTCCTTGCCGATGTCCAGGCCACGCTGCACCGCGGGCCGCTCCTTGATGCGCTCGTACCAGGCCTGCACATGGGCAAAGCGCGGCAGGTCCACCTGCTGGGCCTTCCAGGTGCGCACCCAGGGAAAGATGGCGATGTCGGCAATCGAATACTCGCTGCCGGCCACGTAGGCGCCGGTGCGCGCCAGTTGGCCGTCGAGCACGCCGTACAGGCGATCGACCTCCTTGCTGTAGCGCTCGATGGCGTAGGGCACCTTCTCGGGTGCGTACAGCAGGAAGTGGCCGTTCTGCCCGGCCATGGGCCCGAGGCCGCCCATCTGCCACATCAGCCACTGCGTGACTTCATGGCGCCCGCGCAGCCCGCCCGGCCAGAAGCGGCCGGCTTTGTCGGCCAGGTACTGCAGGATCGCGCCGCTTTCAAACAGCGCCAGCGGTGCGCCGCCGTCGGCCGGCGCATGGTCCACGATGGCCGGCATGCGGTTGTTGGGCGAGATGGCCAGGAACTCGGGCGTGAACTGCTCGCCCTTGCCGATGTTCACCGGTTTCAGGGTGTAGGGCAGGGCGCATTCCTCGAGCATGATGGAAATCTTCCATCCGTTGGGCGTGGGCCAGTAGTACAGGTCGATCATGGTGGATGGGTGTCGCCGAGCGCACGGGTGGGCTTGATGCCGTAGATGTGATTGTCGGTCACCGCATCGTCCTGGCGCAGCAGCAGCTCGCCCACCTTGTCGTTCGACTGCACCAGCCGGCGCACCAGCACGCTGGCGATGTTGCGGTAGATCACGGCGGCCAGCGCATGTTGCGCGTCCACCCTGTCGCGGGCAAAGCGCAGTACCAGCGTATCTTCCATCGCGCGCACCGTGGCGCTGCGGGTCTGGGCGCCTACCAGGCACATCTCGCCGAAGCAGTCGCCGGCGCGCAGGTGTGCCAGCTCGACGCGGCGGCCTTCGCGCTCGGTGTACACCGCCACCGAGCCGCCGACCAGCACATAAAAGCAGTTGCCGGCGTCGCCCTGCTCGAAGAAGTAATGCCCGCCGTGCACCGTGCAGCGCTCGGCCACCGCCAGCAGCGCCACCAGCTGTGTGCGGCTCATGCCGCGCAGCAGGTGGACGTTGGCCGCCAGCGTCTGCAGCAGCGCGTCGTTGCGGGGCGCGCAAGCCGGGGGCTGTGAGGAGGGTGCGCTCGCTGCAGCAGGTGCAGCAGGGGGTGGGGCAGGCATGTGGCGCTCCGGGACGTCAAGGCGGTGCAGGGCTGCAGCAACCGATAATTCGGGGATGGATTCCGCTTTGACGCCGCACCCGCCGGGCACCGCTGCGCTGCCGCGTGTCGATGCGCGGACGGCGGAGCGCGCCGATGCGCGAACGGCGGAGCGCGCCGATGCGCGTTGGCGCCTGAGCGTCGCGCCGATGATGGACTGGACGGACCGCCATTGCCGGTACTTCCATCGCCTGCTGAGCCGTCATGCGCTCTTGTACAGCGAGATGGTGACCACCGGTGCGCTGATCTACGGTGATGTCAGCCGCCATTTGCGCTTTCATGCCGAAGAGCACCCTGTCGCGCTGCAGCTCGGCGGCAGCGAGCCCGACGACCTGGCCCAAGCGGCGCGGCTGGGTGCGCAGTGGGGCTACGACGAGATCAACCTCAATTGCGGCTGCCCGAGCGAGCGGGTGCAGCGCGGTGCCTTTGGCGCCTGCCTGATGGCCGAGCCGCAGCTGGTGGCTGACTGCGTGAAGGCGATGGTGGATGTGGTGGACATCCCGGTGACGGTGAAGCACCGCATCGGCATCGACCGCACCGAAAGCTACGGCTTTGTGCGCGACTTCGTCGGCACCGTGGCCGATGCCGGCTGTCGCGTCTTCATCGTGCATGCACGCAATGCCTGGCTGCAGGGCCTGAGCCCCAAGGAGAACCGGGAGATTCCGCCGCTGCGTTACGCGCTCGTGCACCAGCTCAAGCGCGAGTTCCCGCAGCTGGTCATCGCCATCAACGGCGGCATCACCACCGACGGGCAGGTGGCCGCGCAGTTGCAGCAGGTCGATGGCGTGATGATCGGTCGCGAGGCGTACCACAACCCGTGGTGGCTGGCCTCGTGGGACGCAAGCTACTTCGGTGCTGAGCCGGTGCAGCGTTCGCGCGACGACATCGAGGTGCAGATGGCCGACTACATGGCGCGCGAACTCGCAGCACACGGCACGCCCTGGTATGCGGTGGCGCGGCACATGCTGGGGCTGCGCAACGGCCAGCCGGGTGCGCGCCGCTGGCGGCAGGTGTGGAGCGACCATCGCCTCAAGGCGCTGCCGGCGCACGAGGTGATGACCCGCGCGCAGCAGGCGCTCAGGGGCGAGGACCGGCTGGCGGCGTGACGGTTGCCGCGCCAGCGCGTTGCTCGCCTTCGCGCGGCGACAGTCCGTAGGGCGCCACCAGGTGCCACACATGAGCGGGCACCATGTTCTTCAGCCGTGCCGGCATCTCCCGGCGCAGGTGGATCACCGTCTCGCTGGCCTTCATCTCCACCCGCGAGCGCGCGAACTCGAGGCCGCGCGGGCCGATGCGCGGCATCAGCCAGCCGACGATCGGGCGCAGCCAGTTCGGCATGCGACGCAGCGGCAGCCCGCCCGCGGCGCGTTCGGTGTTGGCAATGAAGCCCTTCACCGGGCCGGCGCGCTTGCCGGCGCTGGCAGGGGCCTGGAGCTTCACCTCGTCACCCAGCAGCGACAGCAACTCGGCGCCGCGCGCATTGCGCACCAGCAGCCACTGCTCGCCGTTGCCGCCCATGTAGCCCACGGTGATGTCGGCCAGCACGTTGGTGTAGTCCACGCAGGTGCGGCAGGTCAGCGGAAAGAAGTCGGCCGGCAGCTGCGACAGCGGCAGCTGCAAAAAGGGGATGCGGCGCTCGCGGCCATCGCGGTAGCGGATCTCGACGTGGTAGTCGGCGCAGAACTCGAGGTAGGTGATCGCCTCGGGGTCGGGGCCCAGCAGCGCCAGGAATTCATGGAAGCGCTCGGTGGTGGTGTTGTCCGAGCAGGGCGTGCCGATCACGTACAGGCGCTCGAGGCCGAACTCGCGCTCGAGTTGCGGCTGGATCGCGCGCAGCGCATACACCTGGCACGGAATGCCGACGACGGCCAGGCGCCGGTGGCCCATCGACAGTGCGGGCTCCACCAGCGCCAGCAGCGGCGCGTAGCCCATGCGCATGCCGCGGCAGCGCGCCATGCCTTCGGCCGCAGTCACGATCACCGGCACCGGCTTCCAGCGGTCATCCGGGTCGGGGGCCATGGTCAGCACCGCATCGACCGCACCGCTTTCCAGCAGCCGCTCGGCGATGCGGCTGGTGATGCCGGTCCACTGTGCGTCGGCGCGTGCCGGTGACAGCCGCGCCTGCACCATCTGCTGGAACGGGCCGAAGTGCAGTTCGTCCGGCCGCGCGGCATCGCGTCTGCGGCCGTGTACCCGCGCCTCGAGCGCGGGGTAGTCGGGCTGGATGAACTGGCACGCCTGGCCGCAGCGCTTGGGGTCGCTGGTGCGCGAGAGGCCGCAGTCGGTGCACAGCCCGCGTGCGGGGCTGCCGCCGATCTGCGGCTGAACCATCATGTGGCTGCCTCGAGGCCGTTGGCGAAATGCTCTCGCATGCGCTCGGTGCTGCGCGCGGCATCGCGCTGCAGCAGCGCCTTCATCAGGGCGCGGTGCTCGGCCAGAGACTCGGCCAGCCGTCCGCTCTTGAGCAGCGACTGGTGGCGGTTGAGCTTCATCACCTTGCGCAGGTCGGCCACCATCTGGTTGCGCCAGCGGTTGTCTGCGATCTGCAGCAGCCGCATGTGAAAGCGCTCGTTGATCTCGAAGAAGCGCTCGCGCTGTTTGACGGCCGCCTCCAGCGCCTCGTGCAGTTCTTTGAGTTCCTTCAGTTCGGCGTCGGTCGCGCGCCGTGCCACCTCACCGGCCGCGTCGGACTCGAGCAGCCCAAGCAGGTGATAGACATCGTGCAGGTCCTTCTCGTTGACCTCGGTGACGTAGGCGCCACGGCGCACCTTCATCGTCACCAGGCCCTCGGCCGCCAGCACCTTGAGCGCCTCGCGCAGGGGCGTGCGGCTGATGCCGTATTCCTCGGCGATGCGCAGCTCGTCGATCCAGCTGCCCGGCTCGAGTTCGCGCCGGAAGATGCGCTGGCGCAGCTGCTCGGCCACCTCTTCATAAAGGGCGCGGGGCGTCAGGGTCAGGGCAGACATGGGGCGGGGCGGCTCGCGTTCAAAAAAGGCGGGACAAGAAGGTCAGAAGGGCGTGGCAGCCAACCAGAGTGGATTTTGCATCAATAATTATGAATGATATAGAATTTTGGTGTTTCGCGGGCGAGACCTGCCGTGCCTGTTGCATTCCGCCATCGTGCCTTTGTGCCGGTGGGCCACCAGCAAGGGGTGGCAGTCAGGCCGCCCGTGCAGCAGACAACGCCCGCACCTGAACCGCATTTCGACGAACCGCCGCACCGGCCGACCGCCATGACTGCCTCCAAGAACACACCGACTTCGCCCGAGTTCGCACCTGCCAGCCTGGAGGCGTGGGCCAAGGCGGCGGCCAAATCGGCCCCCGGTGGCGATGTGTCGGCGCTGAACTGGACCACGCCCGAGGGCCTGACCGTCAAGCCGCTGTACACCGCGGCCGATGTCGCCGCACTGCCGCACGCCGACACCTTGCCCGGCTTCGAGCCCTTCATCCGCGGCCCGCAGGCCACGATGTACGCGGTGCGGCCGTGGACCATCCGGCAATACGCCGGCTTTTCCACCGCCGAAGACAGCAACCGCTTCTACCGCAAGGCGCTGGCCGCCGGCGGGCAGGGCGTGAGCGTGGCATTCGACCTGGCCACCCACCGCGGCTACGACAGCGACCATCCGCGCGTGGTGGGCGATGTGGGTAAGGCCGGCGTGGCCATCGACAGCGTGGAGGACATGAAGATCCTGTTTGACGGCATCCCGCTGGACAAGGTGAGCGTGTCCATGACCATGAACGGCGCGGTGCTGCCGGTGCTGGCAGGCTATGTGGTGGCGGCCGAAGAGCAGGGCGTTGCGCAGGACAAGCTGAGCGGGACCATCCAGAACGACATCTTGAAGGAGTTCATGGTCCGCAACACCTACATCTACCCGCCCCAGCCGAGCATGCGGATCATCGGCGACATCATCGAGTACACGGCGAAGAACATGCCGAAGTTCAACTCGATCAGCATCTCGGGTTACCACATGCAGGAGGCCGGCGCGAATCAGGCGCTGGAGTTGGCCTTCACGCTCGCCGACGGCAAGGAGTATGTGAAGACGGCGCTGGGCAAGGGACTGGACGTGGACGACTTTGCCGGGCGCCTGAGTTTCTTCTGGGCGATCGGGATGAACTTCTACCTCGAGATCGCCAAGATGCGCGCCGGGCGGCTGCTGTGGACGCGCATCATGAAGGGCTTCGGTGCGAAGAGCCCCAAGAGCCTGATGCTGCGCACGCATTGCCAGACCTCGGGCTGGAGCCTCACCGAGCAGGACCCGTACAACAACATCGTGCGCACCACCATCGAGGCCATGGCCGCCGTGTTCGGCGGCACGCAGTCGCTGCATACCAACAGCTTCGACGAGGCGATTGCGCTGCCCACCGAGTTCAGCTCGCGCATCGCGCGCAACACGCAGCTGATCATCCAGGAAGAGACCCACATCACCAACGTGATCGATCCGTGGGCCGGCTCCTACATGATGGAGAAGCTCACCCAGGACATGGCCGACGCGGCGTGGAAGATCATCGAAGAGGTCAACGCCATGGGCGGCATGACCAAGGCGGTGGACAGCGGCTGGGCCAAGCTGAAGATCGAGGCCAGTGCCGCGGAGAAGCAGGCGCGCATCGACTCGGGTAAGGATGTGATCGTCGGCGTGAACAAGTACAAGCTGGCCACGCAAGACAAGGTCGACATCCTGGAGGTGGACAACGTCAAGGTGCGCGACGGCCAGATTGCGCGCCTCAAGCAGATCAAGGCCACGCGCGATGGCGCCAAGGTGCAGGCGGCGCTCGATGCGCTGACCGCTGCGGCCCAGTCCGGCCAGGGCAACCTGCTGGACCTGTCGATCCAGGCCATCCGCCTGCGCGCCACGGTGGGCGAGGTGAGCGATGCGCTGGAAAAGGTGTTTGGGCGCCACCGCGCCGACATTCAAAAGGTGACCGGTGTGTATGCAGCTGCCTACGACAGCGCCGAGGGCTGGGAGAAGCTCAAGGCCGAGATTGCCGCCTTTGCTGACGCGCAGGGCCGCCGCCCGCGGGTGATGATTGCCAAGCTCGGCCAGGACGGTCACGACCGCGGCGCCAAGGTGGTGGCCACCGCGTTTGCCGACCTGGGCTACGACGTGGACATGGGCCCGCTGTTCCAGACGCCCGAGGAATGCGCGCGCCAGGCCATCGAGAACGATGTGCACGCGGTGGGCGTGAGCACCTTGGCTGCCGGCCACAAGACGCTGGTGCCGGCCATCATCGCCGAGCTGAAGAAGCAGGGCGCCGACGACATCATCGTGTTTGTGGGCGGCGTGATCCCGCAGCAGGACTACGACTTCCTGTACGACGCGGGCGTCAAGGGTATCTATGGGCCGGGCACGCCGATTCCGGTGTCGGCGAAGGACGTGCTCGAGCAGATCAAGGCCGCCGTTGCAGGCTGATTACGCCGTGCATTGTCTTGCCGTTTTCGCGCGCGCCCTCTCGCGGCGTCAGGCCGGCGGGGCACTCTGCTGCGCTCATGTCCCCCGCCGCGCGCCTTTGGCGCACGGCTCCTCCTTGACTTCGCTGCGCAGAGCGCCCCGCCAGCCTGACGGAGCGGTGACAGGGCGTTCGATGCAACGCATGCCAACCTGGCTGGCTGCCAAGGCGGGTGGGTGGCTGGCGCAGCGAAGTCAAGGAGGAGCGTCGGGCCGTGCCCGACGCGGGGGACATGAGCGGAGCCAGCCACCCGCTCGCCTTGGCGAGAGCACGCCGGCGCGAGGTTGAGCAGCGCTCAGACAGACATGGAAGCCGCCGACGCCATCCTCCTGCAGCAGATCACGGGCCCGCAGCCGCAGGCCCAGCGCCGCGCCATGGCCAAGGCGATCACGCTGCTGGAGAGTACCCGCGCCGACCACCGCGCGCGTGCCGACGAGCTGCTGACGGCGCTGCTGCCTCACACCGGCCGGTCGTTCCGCCTGGGCATCAGCGGTGTGCCCGGCGTGGGCAAGAGCACCTTCATCGAGGCGCTGGGCCTGTACCTCATCGGCCTGGGCCATCGCGTGGCGGTGCTGGCGGTGGACCCGTCATCCAGTGTGTCGGGTGGCTCGATTCTTGGCGACAAGACGCGAATGGAGCAGCTCAGCGTGAACGAGCGTGCCTACATCCGCCCCAGCCCCAGCAGCGGCACGCTGGGTGGCGTGGCCGAGAAGACGCGCGAAGCCATGCTGGTGTGCGAGGCGGCGGGCTACGACGTCGTCATCGTCGAGACGGTAGGCGTGGGCCAGAGCGAGACCGCGGTGGCCGGCATGACCGACATGTTCGCGCTGATGCAACTGCCCAATGCCGGCGACGACCTGCAGGCGATCAAGAAGGGCGTGATGGAGCTCGCTGACCTGGTTGTCATCAACAAGGCCGACATCGACGCCGACGCCGCCATGCGTGCGCAGGCGCAGATCACCTCGTCGCTGCGGCTGCTGGGCCTGCACGGCAACCCTGATCATGCTGCGCACGATGCCCGCCAGTGGCAGCCACAGGTGCTGCAGATCAGCGCGCTCAAGCAGCGCGGTGTCGATACGTTCTGGGGCGCAGTAAGCGCCTTTCGCGAGCTTCAGCAGGGCAGCGGCCGACTGGCGCAGCGCCGCCAGCGGCAGGCGCTGGCGTGGATGTGGGAGCGCATCGACGCCGGATTGCGGCAGTCCTTCCATGCCGACCCGGGCGTGCGCGCGCTGCTGCCGGCGCTCAAGGAACAGGTGCTGGCAGGCACGGTGGCGGCCTCGTCAGCGGCGCGGCAGCTGCTCGGCGCGTGGTCGCACATGGGCCAGGCTGGCACGGGCGGGGGCGGAAAGCCGCGATGAACTTCACCGCCGATTGTGTGCAGATGGTCGAGCGCAGCCGCAGCTGGGAGCGCGAACGCATCAGCGTGCAGGACACGCCCTGTGGCCGGGTGCTGGTCAAGGGCCAGCGGCCGCGGCGCGGGCCCTTTCGCTTTGCGCTGCTGTCAGGCCTGGCGCGCTGGATGAACAGCCCGCTGCTGCGTCCGGTGCCGCAACGCGGTGGCGCGGCAGCGCAGGCCACCGAAGTACGGCGCCTGCGTGCACTGTCCGCAGCCGGTGTGCGCGTGCCTGCGGTGCTGCACGAATCCGCAGACCACGTCGTGCTGCAATTCCTCAGTGGCCACAGCCTGCACGAGTTGTTCGGCCGCGATGCAGCGCAGGCGCTGCCGGCTTTCGTGCGCGGGCTGCAGGCCCTGGCCGATGTGCACGCGCGTGGCCAGTGCCTGAGCCAGGCCTTCGCCCGCAACATGCTGTGGTGCGATGACAGCGTCTGGATGATTGACTTTGAAGACGACCCGCTGGAAGTGATGCCGCTTGCGCAGGCACAAGCACGCGACTGGCTGGCCTACCTGTTCTCCGCGGTGTCGGCGATCGACGCACCGCGCGCAGCGCTGATGGCGCACTGGCAGCAGGCGCAGCAAGCCACCGGCCCCGAGGTGCGGCAGCTGGTACGCACGGCCGCGCAGCGCGCAGGCTGGCTGCGTCGGCTGCCTGCACGGCGCAAGCCCTGGGGCCGCGATGTGGTGCGGCTGCAGGCGGTGGGCGCCTTCCTCCACGAATGGAGCTTGCTCGAGCCCGCCGGGGCCTGAGCGCACGACACACCCCAAGACAAACGATGACCACAGGAGCCTTTGATGCACGACATCCTTGAACAACTGGAGAAGAAGCGCGCTGCGGCGCGGCAGGGCGGGGGGGACAAGCGCATCGCCGCGCAGCATGCCAAGGGCAAGCTCACCGCGCGCGAGCGCATCGAGTTGCTGCTGGATGAAGGTACCTTCGAAGAGTGGGACATGTTCGTCGAGCACCGCTGCACCGACTTCGGCATGCAGGACAACAAGATCCCCGGCGACGGCGTGGTCACCGGCTACGGAATGATCAACGGCCGCCTGGTGTTTGTCTTCAGCCAGGACTTCACCGTGTTCGGTGGCGCACTGTCGGAAGCGCATGCCGAGAAGATCTGCAAGATCATGGACCAGGCCATGAAAGTCGGTGCGCCGGTCATTGGCCTGAACGATTCGGGGGGCGCGCGCATCCAGGAAGGCGTGGCGTCCCTGGGCGGCTATGCCGAGGTGTTCCAGCGCAACGTGATGGCCTCGGGCGTGGTTCCGCAGATCAGCATGATCATGGGGCCGTGCGCCGGCGGCGCGGTGTATTCGCCGGCGATGACCGACTTCATCTTCATGGTCAAGGACAGCTCGTACATGTTCGTGACCGGCCCGGAGGTGGTGAAGACCGTCACGCACGAGGAGGTGACGGCGGAAGAACTGGGCGGCGCCAGCACCCACACCACCAAGAGCGGCGTGGCCGACATGTCGTTCGAGAACGATGTCGAGGCGCTGCTGATGCTGCGCCGCCTGTACAACTATCTGCCGCTCAACAACCGCGAGAAGCCGCCGGTGCGCCCCACCGCCGACCCGACCGACCGGATGGACCTGGGCCTGGACACGCTGGTGCCGGACAACCCGAACAAGCCCTACGACATGAAGGAGCTGATCGCCAAGACGGTGGATGACGGCGACTTCTTCGAGCTGCAGCCCGATTACGCCAAGAACATCCTGATCGGCTTTGCGCGCATGTCAGGCCAGACGGTGGGCATCGTCACCAACCAGCCGCTGGTGCTGGCCGGCTGCCTGGACATCAAGAGCAGCATCAAGGCCGCGCGTTTTGTGCGCTTCTGCGATGCGTTCAACATTCCGGTGATCACCTTCGTGGATGTGCCGGGTTTCATGCCGGGCACCAGCCAGGAGTACGGCGGCATCATCAAGCACGGCGCCAAGCTGCTGTACGCGTATGCCGAATGCACGGTGCCTAAGATCACCGTGATCACCCGCAAGGCCTACGGCGGCGCCTACGACGTGATGGCCTCCAAGCACCTGCGGGGCGATGTCAACTTCGCCTGGCCCAACGCCGAGATTGCGGTGATGGGTGCCAAGGGCGCGGTGGAGATCATCTTCCGCGAGGACAAGAACGATCCGGCCAAGCTCGCCGCCCGCGAGGCCGAGTACAAGGCGCGTTTTGCCAACCCCTTCGTGGCGGGCGCACGCGGCTACATCGACGACGTGATCCAGCCGCACGAGACGCGCAAGCGCATCTGCCGTTCGCTGGTGATGCTGCGCGACAAGAAGATCGAGAACCCGTGGCGCAAGCACGGGAACATTCCCCTGTGACCGCTTCCATGCGCCGTCTGTTTGTGCGCGGTTTGCGTGCGACTGGTCTGGCTTCGGTCGCTGGAGCGGCTGGCATGGGCCATTTGCTCCGTGTCCCCCGGCCTTCGGCCTCCTCCTTTTACCTGCGCAAATGGCCCACGCCAACCGCTCCCGGGTGGATGGCGTGCGCCGCGTGCGCTCCGGCACATCGCGTCGCAGCCAGGGGCGTGGCGTGTCCGCCGCAGCGAAGTCAAGGAGGAGCCGGCCGCAGGCCGGCGGGGGACATGAGCGAAGGCGGATGCGCTGCGGCCCTGGCGGGCTCAGCTACAGACTTGATCTGCGCAAGAAGCGCCGAACACCTCAACACAACGGTTCTCTGAGTAGGAGACAAGCATGTTCAAGAAAATCCTGATCGCCAACCGCGGAGAGATCGCCTGCCGCGTCATCACCACCGCCCGCAAGATGGGCATCGCCACCGTGGCGGTGTACTCCGAGGCCGACAAGGACGCGCGCCATGTGGCGCTGGCCGACGAGGCGGTGCTGCTCGGCCCGGCGCCCAGCCGCGAGAGCTATCTGGTGGCCGACAAGATCATTGCCGCCTGCAAGCAGACCGGCGCTGAAGCGGTGCACCCGGGCTACGGCTTCCTGTCCGAGAACGAAGACTTCGCCAAGCGGGTTGAGGAAGAGGGCATCACCTTCATTGGTCCCAAGCACTACAGCATCGCCGCGATGGGCGACAAGATCGCCTCGAAGAAGCTCGCGAACGAGGCCAAGGTCAACACCATCCCAGGCTACAACGACGCGATCGAATCGGCCGAGCGCGCGGTGGAGATCGCCAAGGGCATCGGCTACCCGGTAATGATCAAGGCCAGCGCTGGCGGCGGTGGCAAGGGCCTGCGCGTGGCCTTCAACGACAAGGAGGCCTTCGAGGGCTTCACTTCGTGCCGCAACGAGGCGCGCAACAGCTTTGGTGACGACCGCGTCTTCATCGAGAAGTTTGTCGAAGAGCCGCGCCACATCGAGATCCAGGTGCTGGGCGATTCGCACGGCAACGTGATCTACCTGAACGAGCGCGAGTGCTCCATCCAGCGCCGCCACCAGAAGGTGATCGAGGAGGCGCCGTCGCCCTTCATCAGCGAGGCCACCCGCAAGGCCATGGGCGAGCAGGCGGTGGCACTGGCCAAGGCGGTGAAGTACCAGAGCGCGGGCACGGTGGAGTTCGTGGTCGGCAAGGACCAGAGCTTCTACTTCCTTGAGATGAACACCCGCCTGCAGGTGGAGCATCCGGTCACCGAATGCATCACCGGGCTGGACCTGGTGGAACTGATGATCCGCGTCGCGGCCGGCGAGAAGCTGCCGCTGGCGCAGGGCGACGTGAAGCGCAACGGCTGGGCGATCGAGTGCCGCATCAACGCGGAGGACCCGTTCCGCAACTTCCTGCCGTCCACCGGGCGCTTGGTGCGCTTCTCGCCGCCGGCACAGAGCATGTTCGCGTCGAACACGCAGGCGCTGCATGGCGTGCGGGTCGACACCGGCGTGCAGGAGGGCGGCGAGATCCCGATGTACTACGACTCGATGATCGCCAAGCTGATCGTGCACGGCAAGGACCGCAACGACGCGATCGCCAAGATGCGCGAGGCGCTCAACGCCTTCGTGATCCGCGGCATCAGCAGCAACATCCCGTTCCAGGCGGCGCTGCTGGCGCACCCGCAGTTTGTGGCGGGCCAGTTCAATACCGGCTTCATCGCCGAGCACTACGGCAAGGGCTTTCGCGCCGAGGACGTGCCGCACGACGACCCGCTGTTCCTGGTGGCGCTGGCGGCCTTTGTGCGTCGCAAGGCGCGCGAGCGCGCCTCGGGCATCACCGGCCAGCTGCCGGGGCACGAGGTGTCACACAAGCACGAACTCGTGGTGGTGCAGCTGGCTGCGGACGGGCGGCATGTCTATCACCCGGTGAAGCTCAGCGACTTCGACGCCGCGGGCGGGCAAGCCGACATCACGGTGGGCGGCAAGACCTATTCGATCCAGAGCCGCACGAAGCTTGGCGAAATCCTGATGACCGGCACCTGCAACGGCCGCGCGTTCTCGGCGCAGGTCGAGCGTGGCTCAGCGCGCCAGCCACTGGCGATGCGGGTGGCGCACAACGGTACCGCCATCGACGCGCTGGTGCTGCTGCCGCGCGCGGCCGAGCTGCACCAGCTGATGCCCTTCAAGGCGCCGCCTGACATGAGCCGCTTCGTGCTGTCGCCGATGCCGGGCCTGCTGGTGGATGTGGCGGTGCAGCCCGGCCAGAAGGTGCAGGCCGGCGAGCGCGTTGCGGTCATCGAGGCGATGAAGATGGAGAACGTGCTGTTCGCCAGCGCCGACGGTGTGGTGGGCAAGGTGCTGGCGACCAAGGGCGAATCGCTCGCTGTGGACCAGCCGATCGTAGAGTTCGTCTGACGCCGCTGCAGCGCATGAACCGCCGCCGCTTGTTGCGATCGGCACTCGCTGCGGCGACGTTCGCATCGCCCGTGGCGGACCGGGTGATGGCGGGTGCGGCAACGACGATACCGGGTGGCCAGGCGCTGCGCCGCATCGCCTTCGGTTCGTGCATCGACCCCGCGCGCGATCAGCCGATGTGGGATCCGGTCCTTGCGCTGCGGCCGGATCTCTTCCTCTTCGGCGGCGACAACGTCTATGCCAGCACGCAGCCGTGGAGTCTGGCCAAGCTGAACGCGGCCTATGCGCAACTGGCCACGCATGCCGGATTCCGGCGGCTGCGCGACAGCGTGCCGCACCTGGCGATCTGGGACGACCATGACTACGGCGTCAACGACGGCGGCGCCGAGTTTGCGCACAAGGCCGAATCCAAGGACGCCTTTCTGAACTTCTGGCGCGTGCCTGCGGACGATGCCCGCCGCAGCCGCGAGGGCCTGTACCACGCGCAGGTGTTCGGCCCGCCCGGCCAGCGGGTGCAGGTGATCCTGCTGGATGTGCGCTGGTTCCGATCGGCGTGGAAGCGCACCGACCTGCGCAATGCGCCTGGTCGCGAACGCTACCTGCCGGACGACGCACCAGACCGGCAGATGCTGGGCGAGGCACAGTGGCAGTGGCTGGCCGCGCAACTGCGCGAGCCGGCGGAGGTGCGGCTGATCGTCTCGGGCATCCAGGTGGTGGTGGAGGGCCACGGCTGGGAGGGCTGGCGCCTGTTCCCGCGCGAGCGCGACCGCCTGTGGCGCACGGTGCACGAGGCCCGTGCGGGGGGCGTGGTGTTCCTCTCGGGAGACCGGCACATCGGTGCGCTGTACCGCAGCGACACCGGCACGCCGTACCCGTTCTACGAGCTGACCTCCAGCGGCATGACCCACCCCTGGCGCGACGCGAACGAAGCGGGCCCCAACCGGCTGGGCCCGCTGTTCACCGAGCTGCATGTGGGCGTGGTGGACATCGACTGGGCCGCGCGCCGCCTCACGCTGGCGCTGCATGATGTGCAGGGCGTGGCGCGGCAGGCGCGCAGCATTTCCTTCGACGAACTTCAGGTGAAGAACCCATGAGCGACAACCAGACTTCGGCGCAACGCCCCTTCAAGGTGCTGGGCATCCAGCAGATCGCGATCGGCGGGCCCGACAAGACGCGCCTGCAGAAGTTGTGGGTGGACATGTTCGGCCTGCAGGTCACCGGCACCTTCCGCAGCGAGCGCGAGAACGTGGACGAGGACATCTGCGCCATCGGCAGCGGCCCGTTCAAGGTCGAGGTAGACCTGATGCAGCCGCTCGACCCCGAGAAAAAGCCCGCGGTGCACACCACACCGCTCAACCACATCGGCCTGTGGATCGATGACCTGCCCGCCGCGGTGGACTGGCTCACCCGGCAGGGCGTGCGCTTCGCGCCCGGCGGCATCCGCAAGGGAGCCGCGGGCTTTGACATCTGCTTTGTGCACCCCAAGGGCAGTGACGAGCTGCCGATTGGCGGCGAGGGCGTGCTGATCGAGCTGGTGCAGGCGCCGCCCGAGGTGGTCAAGGCCTTCGCGGCGCTTGCGGGCTGATCCTGCCCGCAAGCGCGGTGGCCACAGGAGCGCTGCCCCAGCGCGGGCGGGGAGTGCGCAGCCGGTAGCGCTGGCGGTATTCGCCCGGCAGTTCGCCGGTGTGACTCGCAAACACGCGCCGCAGGGTGCTCGGGCTGGGCATGCCGCACATGCGCCCGATCTCCTCGGCCGGCAGGTAGGTGGTCTGCAACAGCAGCGCAGCGCGCTCCACCCGCAGCCGCTCGAGGTATTGCCGCGGACTCATGCCGTGCGTGGCGCCGAAGTGTCGTGCCAGGGATCGCGGGCTGGTGGCGGCGGCCTCGGCCAGACGCTGCACGTCGTACGGATCGGCCAGGTGGTCTTCCAGCCACTGCCGCGCCCGCTCGACCATGCCGGTGGGCACGCGCGCCTGCGCCAGGCTGCTGCCGGCGGCACGCGCATGGGCCACGGCCGCCGCCTGCCGCATCGGGGCGGGCAGCAGCACGTCGCGCGCCGCGTGCGCCAGTGACGCCCACGGGGTGCATTCCACCAGGTCGAGCAGGGCCTCGGTCGCGGTGACCGGAGATGCGCAGGTCCACACGCTGCGGTCGGCTGTCCAGGGGGCGTCGCCGCACCAGTGAATCAAGGGCTCGGTGGGGGTGGCGCGGTCGGTATCCCTGGTGCTGAGGGCCCCCTCCGCGTCGGTTGCCGCCAGCGCCTGACGCATCACCGGCGCGATGAACGGCCATGGCGCGGTGGCGCGCCGCCCGTGCAGCACGCCCGCAGCGGCCAGCAGCGCCACGCCGGTGAACACGCCCAGCAGGGCGCCGCCCTGGTTCAGCGTGGCGCGCAGCCGCGGCAGCGCTGCGCGGGCGGACTGCACCTGCTGGTCCACCTCGGGGCCGTCGCGTGCGATCCAGCCGGGCACCACCACCACATCGGCCGCTGGCGCGCGCGCGCCCGGCCGGCCAGCCAACGGCACCCGGCGCCATTGCATCGGGGGTGGTTGCGCCGGGTGGCGCATGGCCGCCAGCGTGTTGATGACACACAGCGCATCAACAACCGCCATCGCCGCGCCGCCCGCTGTGCCGGGCCCCCACAGGATGTCAAAGCGCAGCGAATCCATTGGCAAGAAATGACGTCTTGTTGGCAAGCAATGCACTGTACCCAATCGGGGCCGCGGCCTAGGATCGCGCAGCGCAAGCCCGACCTGCACGCCGATGCGGGATCCCATTCACGAGGAGACATGCATGACCAACCGCTTTTTCCTTCGCCGAAGACACCTTCTCGGCGCGGCTACCCTCGGCAGCCTGCCCTCGTGGGCGCAGACCGGCTTTCCGTCGCGCCCGATCACGGTGATCGTTCCGTACACCGCGGGCGGTGCGTCCGATGTCGGCGCGCGCCTGTACCAGCCCGAGTTGTCGCGGGCGCTGGGCCAGAGCGTGGTGGTCGAGAACGTGGCCGGTGCAGGCGGCGCCCTCGGGGTGCAGAAACTGCTGCGCTCGCCCGCCGATGGCTACACCCTGCTGTACGGCTCGCTCAGTGAATGCGTGCTAGTGCCGCTGATCAACCCGACGGTGGGCTACCGTCCCGAGGATCTCGCGGCTGTGGCCCTGGCCGCCGCCACGCCCGCGGCCTTTGTGGTGCGCAACGACTTTCCGGCCAACGACATGACGCAGTGGATCGCGCATGCGCGGCGCAACCCGGGCCGCTTGAGCTACGGGTCGCCGGGCATCGGCACCTTCCAGCATCTGGTGGCGGAAACGGTGAAGTCGCGCACCGGCACCTTCATGCTGCATATTCCGTACCGCGGTGGTGCGAACATCGTCAACGATGTGCTGTCGGGTCAGATCGATGTGGGCGTGACCACCGTACCCAACGTGGTGGGGCTGGTGGGGCAGGGCCGCGTGAAGGTGCTGGGCATCACCTCGGCGCAGCGCGTGAGCGTGCTGCCGCAGGTAGCAGGATTCGACGAGACGCCCGAGCTCAAGGGCCTGGATCTGCAGACCTGGGGCATGTTCTTCGCACCGCGCGGCACGCCGGATGCGGTGCTGGCCCGCCTGAACGAAGCGATCAACACGATCACCGCGCAGCCGGCGATGGCAGAGACGCGCCGCAAGCTCGGCTCCACCGCCGCGTCGCCGATGAGCCCGGCGCAAAGCCAGGCCTTCCTTCTGCGTGAGCGTGACACCTACCGCGCGGCAGCCGCCCGCGTGAAGCCCGAGTGAGCGCCGCGGAAACTGCATCGCCACGCGTTGCGATCGCGGGCTTCTTTCTGGAATGCAACCGCTGGTCGCCGGTCACCACGCGCGAGATGTTCGCGCAGGCGGTCGACTTCGCTGGTGATGCGCTGGCGGCCGAGTTGCGTGCCAGCGCCCCGAGGGTGCTGCCCGACACCAGCGGCTTCGTGGCGGCGATGGACCGCACGGGGGCCTGGCAGCCGGTGCCGATCCGCATGGCGGGCGCGCAACCGGGCGGGCCGGCCGACCATGCGTTCTTTGAATCGCTGCTCGGCGATATCGAGTCGCGTTTGCGCGCGGCCCTGCCGATCGATGCGGTCTTCATCAGCTCGCACGGCGCGGCATCTACCACCGAGATGGAGGACCCCGACGGCCGGTTGTTTTCGCGCATCCGCGCGATGGTGGGCCCGCAGGTGCCGGTGGTGGCGGTGCTCGACCTTCACACCAACGTGTCGCAGGCGATGACCGACGCGCTGTCGGGGTTTGTGGCGTACCGCACCAATCCCCATGTGGACTTGCGTGAGCGCGGCGAAGAGGCGGCGCTGCTGATCCGCCGCTTCCTGCAGGAAGGCCCCGGCACCTGCGCGCGGGTGCAACTGCCGCTGGTGCCACCGGCCACGTCGCAGCTGATTGCCCCGGGCACCGTGTACGCGCAACTGATCGAGGAAGGTCAGGCCGAGGTGCGTGGCGACATCCTCAACGTCTCGCTGTGTGGCGGCTTTGCCCTGGCCGACAGCGTGAAGTGCGGCTTCAGTGTGGTGGTGACGGCGCGCCACGGCCAGCGCGCGCAGGCCGAATCGGTGGCCCGGCGCCTCGCGCAGCGCGCATGGAGCCAGCGCCATCGCTTCGTGTCGCGCCTGACACCCTTGGGCGATGCGGTGGCACTGGCGCTGGAAGCCGGGCGCGCCGGCGCGGCGCCGCTGATCCTGGCCGATGTGGCCGACAACCCCGGTGCGGGCGGCAGCGGCAGCACCGTGGACCTGCTGCACGCCTTGCTGCAGGCCGGCGTGCAGGACGCGTTGCTGGGCGTCTTCACCGATGCGGCGCTGGCGCAGCAGGCGCACACCCTGGGCGTCGGTGCCCGCCTCGAGGCGGTGTTCAACCGCGATGCCGATGCGGCCGCCCCCATGCCGGGCGTGGCGCGCCTGCGCTGGCCCGCCACGGTGCGTGCCCTCAGCGATGGCGTGTTCGTCGGCCGCAAGGGCCTGGTGGCGGGCTCGCAACGCACCATGGGCCCATCGGCCTTGCTGGACCTGGGGGGCGTGTGCGTGGCCGTCATTTCGCAACGCCAGCAACTGCTGGATCCGGCGCAGCTGGACGTGCTGGGGGTGGACCTGGCGCAGGTGCGCACGCTGGTGGTCAAGAGCCGCGGCCACTTTCGCGCGGCCTTCGAGGGCTTTGCCCGACCCGAGCGCATCATCGAGGTGGACTGCCCGGGCCTGACCACGCCCAACCTGCGCAGCCTGCCGTGGACGCGGCTGCCGCGCCCGGTGTTCCCGATCGACGAAGATGCTGTGTGGGCCGACGCTGCCTGATCCGCTCAACCCTTCAACCGAACCGTACCCATGGACCTCTCACGCTTTCCCCGACGCCGCTACACCGGATTCGCCACGCCGATCGAGCCGATGCCGCGCTTCTCTGCCGCGCTGGCTGCCACCTGCCCGGGCGGCCAGGGGCCCGAGGTGTGGATCAAGCGTGACGACATGCTGGGCCTGTTCCCGGGCGGCAACAAGACGCGCAAGCTCGAGTTCCTGGTGGCCGATGCGCTGGCGCAGGGCGCCGACACGCTGGTCACCTGCGGCGCGCCGCAGTCCAACCACTGCCGCATCACGCTGGCTGCGGCCGCGCGCGAGGGCCTGCATTGCCGCTTCGTGATCGAGGAGCGTGTGCCGCACAGCTACGACCCCCGGGGCAGCGGCAACCACTTCATGTTCCGCCTGATGGGCGTGGAGGCGATCACCGTGGTGCCTGCCGGCTCGGACATGGGCGCCGCGATGCAGCAGGTGGCGGGTGAACTGGCCTCGCAGGGGCGCAAGGCCTATGTGATTCCCGGCGGCGGCTCCAATGCGCTGGGCGGCCTGGGCTATGTGGCCTGCGCGCAAGAGCTGCAGCAGCAGTGCTTCGAGCAGGGCCTGCGCTTTGACCGGGTGGTGGTGGGCTCGGGCAGCTCGGGCACCCACGGCGGGCTGGTGGCCGGCTTCGTCGGCAACCGCATCGACATCCCGATCATCGGCATCGGCGTGAGCCGCGATCCGCAGCAGCAAGAGCCGCTGGTGCTGAAGGAAGCGCAGGCGGTGGCCGACCTGCTGGGCCTGAAGCTCACCATCCCGCCCGAGGCGGTGCGCAGCGTCGGCGGCTACTGGCAGCCCAAGTACTCGGTGCCGAACCGTCGCATGGTCGAGGCGGTGCAGATGCTCGCGCGCACCGAAGGCATCCCGCTGGATCCGGTGTACACCGGCAAGATCATGGCCGGCCTGATCGGCCTGGCGCGCGCCGGCGAATTTGCGCCCGGCGAGCGGGTGCTGTTCATCCACACCGGTGGATTGCCCTCGCTGCATGCGTTCGAGGATGTGGTGCTGGGCGAGGGCGGCGACATCGCACCCTGACTGCGGGTTGTCCCGCATACGGCGCCGCTGTGGCGCGCCGATCTTGTGCTCAAGGTGGCCGCATGTCGGCAGGCCAGCGGTGGGCGGACGGGCCAAGGTGCCCTCAAAGGCGTCTTCTGGGTGCGATCTGGGGCCCTGTTCGCGCGACCGCCGCGCAAGGCGCGCCGAACAATCGGTGTTCAGGGGTCGGTGCACAGAGGTCGGTGCACAGAGGTCGGTGATCGCGGGCTTGCCCTGTTCGCTGGCCTTGCCGGCCACGCCGGCCCGGCTGCCCCGTCGCAACGCAAGGAGGATGTCATGGCACACGCTGCTGCAGATTCCGCCACCACCGGCCAGGCCGGCCTGAGCCTGTCATCGGCCGCCTACTGGCCGATGGGCCTGGTCGAAGCCTTTGCGCTGCGAATGGCCGGGCACGGCCACTCCATCAGCGTGAGCATGATGGTCGCCGATCGCCACTACGCCATCGACCAGCTCGAGCATGCGCACACCCTGGCCGACGAGCATCTGCACGGCCTGGCGATGGAACTGTTTCGCCACTACGAGCGCCTGCCACTGCGCTGAAGCTCGGCGCGGTCTGGTTCCCCGCCCGGTTGCGTCCCGGTCAGTTCACCGGCCGGCGGACTCGTTGCGCGCTTTCGCACGCGCCAGTGCCGCTTCGATGATGGCCCGCTTGCGCCGGGCTTCTGCGCCTTGCGCGTCGTCGGCGCCGTGCGTTTGCGCCGCAAGATCGGCCAGCTTGGCGCGCGCCTTGGCCTGCAGACGCTCTTCGTTTTCGGCCCGCTCGCGTTCGCGCCGTGCCTGGTGGCTGGCGTAGCGCTCGCGCGCCTGCTGCGCCAGATCGGCCGACCATGCGGCCCAGCCGGTCTGCTTGCCGGTGACCGGCTCGAGCGCGATGCAGTCCACCGGACACACCGGAATGCACAGTTCGCAGCCGGTGCACAGCGGCTCGATGACGGTGTGCATGCGCTTGTTGGCACCCACGATCGCATCCACCGGGCAGGCGTCCAGGCACAGGGTGCAGCCGATGCACCAGGCCTCGTCGATCCAGGCCACGCTGCGCGGTGCTTCGGTGCCGTGTTCCGGGTTCAGCGCCAGGGCCGGCCGGCCGGTGAGGGCGGCCAGACGCTGCACGCCCTCGGCGCCGCCCGGCGGGCACTGGTTGATGGCGGCCTCACCGGCGGCAACCGCCTGCGCGTAGGCGGCGCAGTCCGGGTAGCCGCAGCGGGTGCACTGGGTTTGCGGCAGCGCGTCGAGCAGGCGCGCTGCCAGCGCCGCGGTGTCGCTGGCCGCCGGTGCGCTCACGCGCGCGAGCGGGCGCGGCGCGCGGGCGCCTTCTTCGCCGCGGCGCGGCGCGCCGACAGCGGCTCGGGGTGGGCGAGGATGAAGTCGCGCACCATCGGGTAGACGATCTCGCGCCAGCGGCGGCCGCTGAAGATGCCGTAGTGGCCCGCACCCTTCACCTCAAGGTGCTTCTGGTGTGCCTTGTCCACGCCGGTGCACAGGCCGTGCGCCGCAGCGGTCTGGCCCGAGCCCGAAATGTCGTCCAGCTCGCCTTCGACGGTGACGATGGCGGTGGTGCGGATGTCTTGCGGGCGCACGCGCTCGATACGGCCGGACTGGCCGCGCACGTCCCAGGTGCCGTTGACCAGCTTGAAGTCCTGGAACACGGTGCTGATCGTCTCGAGGTAGTAGTCGGCGTCCATGTCGAGCACCGCGTTGTACTCGTCGTAGAACTGCCGGTGCGCCTCGGCGCTGGCGTCATCGCCCTTGATCAGGTTCTTGAAGTAGTCGTAGTGGCTGTTGAGGTGGCGGTCGGGGTTCATCGCCACAAAGCCGGTGTGCTGCAAGAAGCCCGGGTACACGCGCCGCCCCGCACCGGGGAAGTTGCTTGGCACGCGGTAGATCACGTTGTTCTCGAACCACTCGTAGCTCTTGTTCATCGCGAGGTTGTTCACCGCGGTGGGCGAGCGGCGGGCATCGATCGGGCCGCCCATCATCGTCATCGTCAGCGGCGTGAGCTCGCCGCGCGAGGCCATCAGCGACACGGCGGCCAGCACCGGCACCGTGGGCTGGCACACGCTGATCACATGGCAGTTGCCGTAGTGCTTCTGCAGGTGGCGGATGAACTCCTGCACATAGTTGACGTAGTCGTCGAGGTGGAACTCGCCGTCCTCGAGCGGCACCATGCGCGCGTTCTTCCAGTCGGTGATGTAGACCTTGTGGTCCTGCAGCATGGTGCGCACCGTGTCGCGCAGCAGCGTGGCGTAGTGGCCCGACAGCGGCGCGACGATCAGCACCGCGGGCTGCTTCTTCAGCCGGGTCAGGGTGGCCGGGTCATCCGAGAAGCGCTTGAAGCGGCGCAGCTGGCAGAACGGCTTGTCGATCTCCACCCGCTCGTGGATGGCGCAGTCGCTGCCGCTCACGTTGACGGTGCGGATGCCGAACTCGGGCTTCTCGTAGTCCTTGCCCAGGCGGTACAGCAGGTCGTAGCCGGCCGAGATGCGCTGTGCGGCCGGTGTCTGCCCGAAGGGCGACAGCGGGTTGCTGTACAGCTTGGAGGCCGCCTGCGCGAAGTCCGCGAACGGCTCCATGAGCGAACGCTGGGCTTCGTAGATCTGGTAGAGCATGACGGGTCCTGTGCGGGATGTTGCAGTGCAATATAACAGGCGATGCCTGCGTGGCGGCTTACATCACCCTGGCAATCGCGTTGCAGACGTAATCGATGTTGCGGCTGTTGAGTGCGGCCACGCACATGCGGCCGGTGTCGGTGCCGTACACGCCGAACTCGCTGCGCAGGCGCACCATCTGGTCCTTGGTCAGGCCCGAGTAGCTGAACATGCCCACCTGCTGGGTGATGAAGGACATGTCCTGCTTCACGCCGGCGGCCTTCAGGCCATCCACCAGCTTCTGGCGCATCGCCTTGATGCGCACCCGCATTTCGGCCAGTTCCTGCTCCCACTGCGCGCGCAGCTCGGGGGTGTTGAGCACGGCCGCCACCACCGCCGCGCCGTGGATCTGCGGGTTGCTGTAGTTGGTGCGGATCACGATCTTCACCTGCGACAGCACGCGCTCGGCGTCGGCCTTGCTGGCGCACAGGATCGACAGCGCACCCACCCGCTCGCCGTACAGGCTGAAGCTCTTGCTGAAAGACGTCGAGACGAAGAACTCCAGCCCCGCGGCCACGAACTTCTGGATGACCGCGCCGTCTTCGGCGATGCCCTGGCCGAAGCCCTGGTAGGCCATGTCCAGGAAGGGCGTCAGGTTGCGTTCCTTGATCACCGCAATCACCTGGTCCCACTGCGCGGGGGTGATGTCGTAGCCGGTGGGGTTATGGCAGCAGGCGTGCAGCAGCACGATGGTGCCCGGGGCGGCGGCGCGCAGCGCGCCCAGCATGCCCTCGACATTCACGCCGCGCTTGGCCGCGTCGTAGTAGGGATAGGCCTCCACCGTGAAGCCGGCGGCGGTGAACAGCGCGCGGTGGTTCTCCCAGCTCGGGTCGGAGATCAGCACCTTGGCGTTCGGGCTGACCTTCTTGAGGAAGTCGGCGCCGATCTTCAGGCCGCCGGTGCCGCCAATGCCCTGGGCGGTGACCACGCGGCCGCTTTTCACCGGCTCGCTGTCGGCGCCGAACACCAGCCCCTTGACGGCTGCGTCGTAAGCGGCAATGCCGTCCATCGGCAGGTAGCCGCGCGGGCTGGGCTTGGCCAGCATCTGCTGCTCGGCCGCCTGCACGCACTTGAGCAGCGGCAGCTTGCCCTGATCGTCGAAGTACACGCCCACGCCCAGGTTCACCTTGCTGGGGTTGGTGTCGGCGGCAAACTGCTCGTTCAGACCCAGGATCGGGTCGCGCGGGGCCATTTCGACAGCGGAAAACAGGGACATGGACATCCTCGGAAAGTCGGTTGAAACGTGGGTCATGCGGGCGTCGGGGCAGGCACCAGGTCGGTGCGCGGGCGCCGGACGCAAAGCAAGGCCGCCGCGCCTGCGGTAGCCTTGCCGGTTTTCCCGGATTTTACCGGCCACCCCATGCCCGATTCGCCCGCAGACCTTGCCGAAGTCACCGCCGAAGCACCGCGCGGCGAATTCGTGCGCTTTCCCGATTCGCCCTTCGAGCTGTTCCAGCCCTATCCGCCGGCGGGCGACCAGCCCGAGGCGATCGACAAGCTGGTGGACGGGGTGCGCGACGGCGAGGTGTTCCAGACCCTGCTGGGCGTGACCGGCTCGGGCAAGACCTTCACCATGGCCAACGTGATTGCGCGGCTGGGCCGGCCGGCCATCGTGTTCGCGCCCAACAAGACGCTGGCCGCGCAGCTGTACAGCGAGTTCCGCGAGTTCTTCCCCAAGAACGCGGTGGAGTACTTCGTCAGCTACTACGACTACTACCAGCCCGAGGCCTACGTGC